>NZ_JAGQBS010000001.1:0-5000 GCF_024345755.1 Cyanobium sp. L1E-Cus
TCCTTGCCAGAAGGGGGTAAGAGGTGATATGTTTTTGGACTGCGCGCAAGGGGGAAGATCCCGAAGCGAGCAGGCTTACGACGAAGAAGGCGAGAGCCGACGGTGTTGTAAGTTTTCTGAGTCGCTGAGAGGCGACGTTCCGCCGAGAACTCCCGAGAGGGGGAGGAAGCGGAAGCACCTGGACAACTAAAAAGTTTAGGAACTGACGCTTTCACTGCGTCACGGATCAAAGGAGCCTGCGCCACCTGAGAGGGAGGGTGTTGGAGCTTTGGTTTAATTAGCTGAGAGATCAGCTAGTGACGGAAATAGCAGTGAAGGTGTGAGGTCCCGTCAAAAAAGAACAAGCGTGACGCGCCTGTTGGTTGGTTTTTGTTGCCTTCTCACGAGGGAACAGGAGCTGGTGTGCCGATGGGAGAGGCGAGCGCGACCGGATCTGGGATTCGGGAAAGTCAAGAGGAAAGAAATTTCTGAATGCACTCTTTGAAACCTTCTGTCAGAGGAAGGGGCTCCAACTGTGAGACCTGCGCCAGTGGGTCAAAGCGGGTGAGAAGCAATTCAGGTTGAGGCGAAAGCCGATAGGACGTGAACTACAACGGAGAGTTTGATCCTGGCTCAGGATGAACGCTGGCGGCGTGCTTAACACATGCAAGTCGAACGAACCTTCGGGTTAGTGGCGGACGGGTGAGTAACGCGTGAGAATCTGCCCTCAGGAGGGGGATAACGGCTGGAAACGGCCGCTAATACCCCATATGCCGAGAGGTGAAATGAATTTCGCCTGAGGATGAGCTCGCGTCTGATTAGCTAGTTGGTGTGGTAAAGGCTCACCAAGGCTTCGATCAGTAGCTGGTCTGAGAGGATGATCAGCCACACTGGGACTGAGACACGGCCCAGACTCCTACGGGAGGCAGCAGTGGGGAATTTTCCGCAATGGGCGCAAGCCTGACGGAGCAACGCCGCGTGAGGGATGAAGGCCTCTGGGCTGTAAACCTCTTTTATCAAGGAAGAAGATCTGACGGTACTTGATGAATAAGCCACGGCTAATTCCGTGCCAGCAGCCGCGGTAATACGGGAGTGGCAAGCGTTATCCGGAATTATTGGGCGTAAAGCGTCCGCAGGCGGTTTTACAAGTCTGTCGTTAAAACGTGGAGCTCAACTCCATTTCGGCGATGGAAACTGTAAGACTAGAGTGTGGTAGGGGCAGAGGGAATTCCCGGTGTAGCGGTGAAATGCGTAGATATCGGGAAGAACACCAGTGGCGAAGGCGCTCTGCTGGGCCATAACTGACGCTCATGGACGAAAGCCAGGGGAGCGAAAGGGATTAGATACCCCTGTAGTCCTGGCCGTAAACGATGAACACTAGGTGTCGGGGGAATCGACCCCCTCGGTGTCGTAGCCAACGCGTTAAGTGTTCCGCCTGGGGAGTACGCACGCAAGTGTGAAACTCAAAGGAATTGACGGGGGCCCGCACAAGCGGTGGAGTATGTGGTTTAATTCGATGCAACGCGAAGAACCTTACCAGGGTTTGACATCCTGCGAATTCCTTGGAAACTTGGAAGTGCCTTCGGGAGCGCAGTGACAGGTGGTGCATGGCTGTCGTCAGCTCGTGTCGTGAGATGTTGGGTTAAGTCCCGCAACGAGCGCAACCCACGTCTTTAGTTGCCAGCATTAAGTTGGGCACTCTAGAGAGACCGCCGGTGATAAACCGGAGGAAGGTGTGGATGACGTCAAGTCATCATGCCCCTTACATCCTGGGCTACACACGTACTACAATGCTACGGACAAAGGGCAGCAAACTCGCGAGAGCTAGCAAATCCCATAAACCGTGGCTCAGTTCAGATCGTAGGCTGCAACTCGCCTACGTGAAGGAGGAATCGCTAGTAATCGCAGGTCAGCATACTGCGGTGAATACGTTCCCGGGCCTTGTACACACCGCCCGTCACACCATGGAAGTTGGCCACGCCCGAAGTCGTTACTCCAACCCTTGTGGAGGAGGATGCCGAAGGTGGGGCTGATGACTGGGGTGAAGTCGTAACAAGGTAGCCGTACCGGAAGGTGCGGCTGGATCACCTCCTAACAGGGATACAATAACTAATTGTGATGTCTGAGTAATTTATTCTCAGGCCATGATTCTGTCATCTCTAAGGTCGATCGGTGCCTCAATTTGAGAATTCAAGAAGAACTGAGAAATCAGTTTGGAGATGAAGGTCTTAATTTCAGTTCCTAAACTTTGTCTAGGTCACCCCACAGCGGGTAAAGCCGAGAGCACGAATTTTATTATTTGTGTTTGATCTGGCAAGTCGAAAGGCGAGCTAGGTTGCGGCGAGAGCTCCTGGGCCATTAGCTCAGGTGGTTAGAGCGCACCCCTGATAAGGGTGAGGTCCCTGGTTCAAGTCCAGGATGGCCCATTCGTGTTTGGGGGTTTAGCTCAGTTGGTAGAGCGCCTGCTTTGCAAGCAGGATGTCAGCGGTTCGAGTCCGCTAACCTCCATCCAATAATGATGCTCATCCCTCAATCTGTAACTGCAAGTTTTGCGGTAAGGAGTTTAGCTGTGTTTGTGATCTTGACTGTTGTTCGCTGAAGATTTCAGCTTCTTTTCATTCTTAATGAGTTAACCAGATGCCTGGTTAGTAAGTTTAGTTGAAAAGACGCTGGATTCAATCCTGCCCTGGAGACAGGGCTGTTTGAATGTCAGCAGAACCTTGACAACTGCATAGGTAAAGTCTGGAAATAAAGCATCTCATGGATGCTTGATTCGGCTTGAGTTTCATCCAGCAATGGATGGGGCTTAAAGTTGGTATCAAGAAAATTCTATTGAGTTTTTAGAGCCGAGAGCTTCCAGTTTTCTTCTGAGCCCGCCGAGGGTTTGGGAGTTTGATCCTGGCATTCAAACCGCATTAGGTGCTCAAAGAGATTTGAGTATTAAGTGTAGGTGAATCTAGAGAGAATAGGCCTCAACAGCCTGAAGGACTGGGAGTTGAAATTGGTCAAGCTACAAAGGGCTCACGGTGGATACCTTGGCACACAGAGGCGATGAAGGACGTGGTTACCTGCGATAAGTCTCGGGGAGCTGGAAACACGCTTTGATCCGGGAATTTCCGAATGGGGCAACCCTTAGAACGGCCGCCTGAATCCATAGGGCGGCACGAGCCAACCCAGCGAACTGAAACATCTTAGTAGCTGGAGGAAAGGAAAGTAAAAACGACTCCCTGAGTAGCGGCGAGCGAACGGGGAAGAGCCTAAACCGATGCTTCCGAGCATCGGGGTTGTGGGACAGCAATGTGGACCAACAGAGTTAGAAGAAGCGTTTGAATGGCGCGCCACAGAGGGTGAAAGCCCCGTATTCGAAAACAAAGTTGGCCTAGCTGTATCCCGAGTAGCACGGAGCACGTGAAATTCCGTGTGAATCTGCGAGGACCACCTCGTAAGGCTAAGTACTCCTGTGTGACCGATAGCGAAACAGTACCGCGAGGGAAAGGTGAAAAGAACCCCGGGAGGGGAGTGAAATAGAACATGAAACCGTGAGCTTACAAGCAATGGGAGCCCGACTAATCGGGTGACCGTGTGCCTGTTGAAGAATGAGCCGGCGACTTATAGGCACTGGCAGGTTAAACCGGGAATGGTGGAGCCATAGCGAAAGCGAGTCTGAATAGGGCGATCGTCAGTGTTTATAGACCCGAACCCGGGTGATCTAACCATGGCCAGGATGAAGCTTGGGTGATACCAAGTGGAGGTCCGAACCGACTGATGTTGAAAAATCAGCGGATGAGCTGTGGTTAGGGGTGAAATGCCAATCGAACCCGGAGCTAGCTGGTTCTCCCCGAAATACGTTGAGGCGTAGCGTCTAGTGCTCCAGCAGGGGGGTAAAGCCACCGTTTCGGTGCGGGCTGCGAGAGCGGTACCAAATCGATACGAACTCTGAATACCCTGTGTGTAACTAGGCAGTCAGACTGTGGGGGATAAGCTCCATGGTCGAAAGGGAAACAGCCCAGACCGCCAGCTAAGGTCCCCAAATCAATGCTGAGTGATAAAGGAGGTGGGATTGCCCAGACAACCAGGAGGTTTGCCTAGAAGCAGCCATCCTCAAAGGAGTGCGTAATAGCTCACTGGTCGAGCGATCCTGCGCCGAAAATGAACGGGGCTAAGCATTGTACCGAAGCTGCGGATTAAACTTGTTTAATGGTAGGGGAGCGTTCCATGCGGGGTGAAGCGTTAGCGTAAGCGGGCGTGGACTACATGGAAGTGAGAATGTCGGCTTGAGTAGCGAAAACATGGGTGAGAATCCCATGCCCCGAAACCCTAAGGGTTCCTCCGGCAGGCTCGTCCGCGGAGGGTTAGTCAGGACCTAAGGCGAGGCCGAAAGGCGTAGTCGATGGACAACAGGTCAACATTCCTGTACCTGTGATGTTTTGGGAAGGGGGACGGAGAAGGCTAGCCAAGCCAGATGTTGGTTACTGGTCCAAGCGTTCGAGGCGTTGAGAACCGGCGAAAACGGTTTGAGCTGAGGCGTGAGTGCGAGCTGCTACGGCAGCGAAGTTGGTGACGTCATGCTTCCAAGAAAAGCCCTATACCCGTTAAGGCATCATGGCCTGTACCCGAAACCGACACAGGTGGGGTGGTAGAGAATACCGAGGGGCGCGAGGTAACTCTCTCTAAGGAACTCGGCAAAATGACCCCGTAACTTCGGGAGAAGGGGTGCCACCGCAAGGTGGTCGCAGTGAAGAGGCCCAGGCGACTGTTTACCAAAAACACAGGTCTCCGCTAAGTCGCAAGACGATGTATGGGGGCTGACGCCTGCCCAGTGCCGGAAGGTTAAGGAAGCTGGTCAGCGTAAGCGAAGCTGGCGACTGAAGCCCCGGTGAACGGCGGCCGTAACTATAACGGTCCTAAGGTAGCGAAATTCCTTGTCGGGTAAGTTCCGACCCGCACGAAAGGCGTAACGATCTGGGCGCTGTCTCGGAGAGAGGCTCGGCGAAATAGAATTGTCTGTGAAGATGCGGACT
>NZ_JAGQBS010000010.1:0-95053 GCF_024345755.1 Cyanobium sp. L1E-Cus
GGTGTCCATGGCGCAGTGGAACCACTCCGATCCATCTCGAACTCGGCTGTGAAACGCTGCAGCGGCAACGATATTTGGGGGGCAGCCCCCTGAGAAAATAGCTCGATGCCAGGTAAAACATTCATCCCAATAAATTGCCCCAACTTCTTGAAAGAGGGTGGGGCAGTTTACTCAAAAGCCACCCGAAGGGGTGGCTTTTTTGTTGGTTAAGCTTCTTGGTGGGGCTTGGTGACTACAGCGTCTGCGTCTAGTGTCCATCTAGTTCCAGATGGTGGCTAGGTAGTGCGTTCACGAGCTCTCCGGGTCTTGGGTAGATGGGATGGTGCTCAGAGGCAAGGTTTACTGCCCTTTTGGTTGGCTTATAAGTTGTGGCTGAAGCTCGACTGTGTTGACCTCAGTGCTGCTTTCGCATATCACAGTCTTCAGTCTTTGTTCCCCGTACTTCTGATAGCACTTTCCATTGCGGCAAGGTTGCTAGGTGGGGATGAGGGTTTGGTTGAAAGATTGTTGGTAGTCGTTTCGGAAATCTTACCTAGTTCGGCGATGCCGATTTTCTCTTCCACATTGTCAGCTTTTTTAAGGCAAGGATTTGGGGCTGGAATCCTTGGTGCCGTTGTATTGATTTTAACGGCAAGCAACGCCTATCTTACTTTGCAGCGTGGTGCTGATCGTCTTTGGTGGAATCGCCCGGCTGGGCTTGAAGATTTGCCATGGAAGCGTTTGGTAGTCCGTTATCTGCGTTTGCGTATCAAGGCTTTCGGTCTTGTTTCATTATTCGCTCTTTTTATTGTGGTGGATCAGGCTTTCACCAGCATGCGACTGCTGGGTTCGGCAAGCTTGTGGGCCCGTGCCCTAGAGATTTTGCCCATGGCTCGCGATTTGCAGCGTCCCGTGTCATCAATTCTGGATTTGCTTATTTCGTTGCTGATTGCTATTGCCTTAGCCATGTTGTTGTTGTGGGTATTGCCATCGCGTCGTGTCGCTTGGCAGCCTCTGTTCCCTGGAGCGCTTTTAATAGGTTCAACTCTCACCATCCTTAATTTGGTGCTTGGGCGCATTCTGTTGGCAGTAGGGGTGCGCTTCCAAGCCTATGGATTGGTGGGCGGTGTTTTGTTGTTGAGTCTTTGGGTTTGGTTGGTTGGTGTCATCCTGTACTACGGTCAGTGTTTGTGTGTCGTCCTGGAACGGCGCCAGCGCGTCAGGATGGATGCATCTGCCCCAATTGAGATCAGCTGATGGAGCGATCACGTACCTGGCTCTGGTTGCTGTTAGCGCTCTTGCTGCTCCTTGCTCCCGGTCCGGCAGGGCGCTTCGTGCTCGATCTTCTCGGAGGCATAACCTTGCTCCTGGTGCTGTTGCCCCTATTGCTGGGAGCGGCTGGCTTTGTGGCTTGGCAGGTGATTCAAAGAAGATTGCGTACCTGTGATACTTGTGGTTTCACCTCCATGGAGAAGGAAATTTGCCCAGCTTGTGGAGGTGCTTTTGCCGCGCCTACGGAGGGTGCAGAGCCCAATGAACAGTTTGATGTTAGTAATGTCACCATTGATGTACAGGTCGTTAGTGAAGACGACCCGACTTCTTGAGCTTTTCGCTAATTACTTACTGCTAATTACTTACCGCTATTTCCTGGCCGGTAGTCTTAGGCTCTTGGTCGCGCGCTATTTCCTCCAGGCGGCGCTCTCGTAAATACAAGAACAGTGGGGCTCCACATGCGAAGGCCAATGTTACGCAGCTGAGCAGTACCCAAGGCAGCCCTCGCATCTGCAGGCGCTTGCTCTCCTGCACAATCCAAATCACTACTGCCGTTGCTCCTATTGCTAGGTCTCTTGATAGGGAACTGGCGGCTGGATTTGCATTTGCAAGACGGACAAACATGCCCAAGTCGAAGCTTGATCCGTATTCCCTGATGAAGTCAACGTTTGCCAGCCAGGGCAGTACTGCACCGCTGATCGCTAAGGCCAGATACAGCCATTTCAAGGTTGAATTGCCCTGAATGGCGGTGGTGGTGTTGCTAGAGCTGTTTTCGGAATTGGCTGCCATGATTTGAGGTGGTTCTAGGTGAGCTCTTTAAAGGGGACTACAGCGTTATCTCCTTCCTGCCACAACATCACTTCCTGTTCCACATGGGCGAGTACCGCTTCACAGCGATTCAGGTAGGCGCGGGCTTGCCGGTATAAGCCTGTCATTGCTTCGACATCCAGATCCGTGGCTTGCAGGGCTGATAAGGCCAGTTGAAGGGCGGTGTGGGCTTCGTTGTATGAGAGATCGGCGCCAATGTTTTCGATGCTTTCATTTTCTTGTGTTTTGCTTGTGGCTTTTGCTTTAGGCATCGTTCAGGGCTTCGCCTCCGGAGCTTGATGCAGAATCTCGCGCACCACGGCGCTCGCCTGCCCATCTGTGAGTTGGGCGATGACTTCGCCGCCTTTTTTAAGTTGCTGCACGGAGCGCACCACAACCCCTTTGCCATCGCTCAGCAAGCAGAATCCTCTCTTGAGCTGGTGTGCGGGCGAAAGTGCTTGCAGCAGCTGCTGGGCATGCCCCAGGGCCTGGCGACGACTGGTCAAAAGGGCGAGGGGATTTACCCCCGCTAGTCGTTCCCGATCCCGAGTGAGTCGCTGACGCTCTCCCTGCAGTCTCAGTTGGATGAGTTGCTGCAGATGTCTCCCCTGCTGCTGCAGTGTCTGCACCGCTACGCGGTGATCTGGCAATAGGGCCACCAAGGCAGCGGTGGGGGTGGCGGCCCTGTAGTCCGCCACCAGGTCTGCAACGGTGGTGTCATCTTCGTGGCCAATGCCGCTGACCACGGGCACTGGGCAGGCGGCTAAACACCGCGCCACCACTTCGTTATCAAACACGGCTAGGTCTTCGCGGCTGCCGCCACCTCGGCCGATCACGATCGCATCGATGCCCAACCGCTCCACTTGAGAGTTCAGTTTTTCCAGGGTCCGGCAGATGGCTTCGTGTACGGGGCCTTGTACTGGTATAGGCACCACGACCACAGCTGTCGCCGGCCAGCGTTCGGCGCTGGTGCGCAGCATGTCGGCCAACGCGGAGCTCGGACAGCTCGTGAGCAGGGCAATGCGCCTTGGGAAAGCGGGTAGGGGGCGCTTGCGGGCTTGATCCAGCAACCCATCGAGGGCCAGCCGCTCCCGCACCTGTTCGAACTGACGCAGGACCGAACTCAGGCTTGGCCTGATGTCCAGAGCCTGAACGCAGAGGCTTGCCCGGTTGCTCCAAAAGTTGAGCTTGCCCACCACTATGACCCCATCTCCGTCTTCGGGAACGAAGCTGAGCTTCGCCAGCTGGGAAGCCCAAACCACTGCCGAAATTGATGCCTGCTCGTCGACCAGGGTCATCCAGAGATGTCCCTTTTTGAGCTGGGGCCTGCTCACGGTTGCGTCAAGCAGAAACCGAGGTGCAAAACCGCGCTCTAGCAGCGATGCGACCGCGCCATTCAGTTCTGTCACGCCGTAGCGCGGTATGCCTGAAAATTCACCGGCCGCAGTCACGGCTGGATCTGCCGGTAGCAGATCCACCAGTAGAGGCTCACCAGGCCTGCTATCAGCGCTACCGATCGCCCAATCGGATGGTCAACGCGGATCAGCCCTGCGACGCAGATCACTAGGGCGCTGCTAAGCAGGCGCGAGCCATCACGACGGTTGTTGACGTAAAAGCGGGCCAAGGCAGCCTTGCCGGAAAGTTCCAGTTTGGGGCAGGCAGGTGCCTTATTGCCCCATGCCCCTCAGGCTCGATGACTCCCCTGTTGCAGCCTTGCTTTGGTAAGGGCCGTCGCCGGGGCTTGGCACGGGTCTTCTGGCCAGGGGTGACGGGGGTAGCGCCCGCGCAGCTCCTTGCGCACTTCCGGATAGCTGCGCTCCCAGAAGCCCGCCAGATCCTGGGTGATCGCCGCCGGCCGGCCGGCCGGTGTGAGCAGGTGCACGGTCACTGCTAGCTGACCTGAGAGCACCATTGGGTTTGTGCGAGCGCCGAATAGCTCCTGCAGCTTTACCGCCAGCACGGGCTGGCCGCTGCTGTAATCGAGCTTGACTTGGCGGCCAGAGGGCACGGTCAGGGCTACTGGCAGCAGCTGATCGAGTTGGGGACGCATGCTCCAGGGGGCGTCACCCCAGAGGGCTTCGCCTAGGGGTATTCCCTGCAGGTCGTCGCGGCTGCGGAGGCCGTTGAGGTGGGGGCCGAGCCATTCGTCTAGTTGTTCCAGTAGCTGCTGGGGGCTGCAGTCGGGCCATGGGGCTCCTAGGTGCTGGTGGGCCAGGCTGAGGCGTTGCTGGAGTTGGCGGCTAACGGGATCCCATGGCAGAGCCTCTAGTCCCAGCTGCCGCAGGCCCTCAAGTAGGGCGCTGCGAATCAAGGCCGGTTCTGCTTCGCTCCAGCTGCGGCGCTCAAGCACCAGCGCCCCTAGTCGCAGGGAGCGTTCGCAGCGCACCCGTTGACCTTCTCCATCCCAACGCGCCTCCACCGCGATATTTCCTTGTCCGCCGGGCTGCTCCGCCAGTTGCCGCAGTTGCCCGATATCAATGGGGATCGCTAGCTGGATGCGAGCGTCCTGGCCCTGGCCGTCAAGCTGGGCCACTGCCAGAGCAGTGCAGGCCACTAGGGGATCGTCTGCATGGAGCACGGCGCCGCGGCCGCCACTGAGTAGGTAGCGGCCAGGCTTGCCTGCTCTGGCTAGGGCTAGCCGCTCGGGATAGGCGGCGGCAACTAGCGAGGCCGCCGCTTCCGACAGGGTTACGGATTGGCCAACCGGCATTGCAGCTGGAGGACTGGAACTAATACCACCTAGCTGCCTGACCTGGCGCTGCAGCTGGCTTTGCAGCTGACGCAGCCGGCGCTGGGAGCTATCTCCAGGGCGGTTTTCACCTAGCCAATCAAGCCGCCGCAGCAGGTCACTGCCGGCCTCCTGACGGTTGAGGGGATCGCGCTCGCTCAGCAGCACCGCCAGGCCGCAGGCCAGCTCCAATTGGCCTAGTTGCTCGCCCAGCAGTAGCAGCTGGGCGAGGCGCGGATGCACCCCCAGCTGGGCCAGGCGCTGCCCGTGGCTGTTCAGCCGTCCGGTGGCTGCCAGAGCACCAAGCTGGTCGAGCTGCAGACGGGCCTCCTTTAGGGGTGCAGGCGCTGGTGGGTCGATCCAATGCAGGTCCCTGCCAAGGGGATCGCCCCACTGGGCCAGTTGCAGGGCCAGGGGCAGGGGATCTACTTCGAGCAACTCCGGTGGATCGAAAGCGGGACGACGCTGCTGTTCAGCGGGCGACCAGAGGCGCAGGCAGCGACCTGGACCCAGGCGCCCGGCCCGGCCGGCCCGTTGATCAGCGCTCGCTTGGCTTGCGGGTACGGTGACGAGGCCATCAAGTCCACTTCCGGGATCGAAGCGGTTGCGGCGGCTCAGACCACTGTCGAGCACCAGCGTTACCCCGGCCAAGGTGAGGGAACTCTCAGCGATGGAAGTGGCGAGCACCACCTTGCCCGCGGCGTTGCTGGCCGGGCCGATAGCGCGGCCCTGGGCCTCCAACGGCAGGTTGCCGTGCAGGGGAACGCACTCCACGCCCTGATGGCTGGGCTTTCCCCAGTCGGTGGCGGCGATCGCCCTGCTGCAGTCCTGGATCTCCCTCTGCCCGGGGAGGAAAACCAGCACGGTTTCGCCGTCGCCGCGCGGCTCTAGCCATTGCTGCTCAAGGGCGCGCACCACCTGTTGCGCCAGCCTTTCGCCTGGTCGCGGTGGCTGGTGGCTGATTGCCACCGGATAGCAACGCCCTTCGCTGGTCAGCACAGTGGCCCCAGGCAGCTGCTCCGCCAGCGGGGCCAGGTTGAGGGTGGCAGACATCAGCACCAGCCGCAGCTCTGGCCTCAGTAGCTCCCTGGCCTGACGCACCAGGGCAAGGGATAGGTCGGTGTCGGCGCCGCGCTCGTGGAATTCGTCAAAAATCAGGCAGTCCACCCGATCAAGGCCAGGATTTGCCTGCAAGCGCCGCAGAAACAGGCCGTCTGTGAGCACCTCCAGTCGGGTGGCGGCTGAGATGCAGGATTCGAGCCGCACGCTGTAGCCAACTTGCTGGCCGAGGGGCTCACCGAGCTCGGCCGCCAGCCTTTGGGCTGCCGCTTTGGCTGCCAGGCGACGGGGTTCCAGCATCCAGATGCGGCCAGATGCGGCACCCGGCTTGCCCGACTCCAGGTTGAGTCCTGCTAGCAGAGCCAGGGGCACACGAGTCGTTTTACCTGCTCCAGGGGGTGCCTGGAGCAGCACGGTGGCACCGGGCCTGCAGG
The DNA here is from genome assembly GCF_024345755.1 of Cyanobium sp. L1E-Cus. NCBI lineage: Bacteria > Bacillati > Cyanobacteriota > Cyanophyceae > Synechococcales > Prochlorococcaceae > Cyanobium > Cyanobium sp. L1E-Cus. The sequence continues at coordinate 6,280 of NZ_JAGQBS010000010.1, forward strand.
CTTCGAGCAGCGGCGCCAGCAGGCCGTCAATCGGTAGCGGGGGCGTTGGCAGGGGGCTGTCCTTGTGGAATCAGCGCACGTGGCGAATGCCATCTACCGGGTGGTAGGCCTCGCCTGTGAGCTCCTCGTAGACGATCGCCGGTAGGCCGGTTTCAAACATGGTTTGCAAGGCCTCCTTGAGGTAAGGATTCCAGCCCCCGGTGCTCACCTTGCCGTGGCGAACAGTCCAGTCCCAGGTGCCTTGCAGGTCCCTGGGGATGCGCCCCTCTCGGTCGCGACGGGCCACGAGATCCTGAGATTCAACCAGGCCTACCAAAATTGGATCCCTGCCGTAGGCAGGCGTGATGCTCAACTCCAGCCGAATCGGATCTTCCTTGATCAGCTTGAGGCGAAAACGAGGTGGCAGTTTGAGACTGGTCAGCACTGCAGCCACTATTCGGGTCCGTTGATCCACCTTCTGTCTCCGCTGAAAAACGCTTGCTCAACGGAGAGCCTATTCAGCTGAGGTCACCTGGGTAAGCAGCTTGCTCGTTGTCGCCGCTGAAGCGGACGGTTAAGAGGTCTTCCTGGGTGATCTGACCATCTGAATCAAGCAGCTCCGGATGGATGGTGAGTCTGCCGGTGCGGTCGTGATTGGACCTGATTTCGGGTGCTTGTGCTGCTGGCGTACCCATGGCATCTCGATCACCGGGACGGGGAATGGCGCGGAATCCTTGGCCCATCACCCTGAAGGCTTGCCATAGCAGAGCCACAAAGCAGGCCCCGTAGAGCAGGGGTAAAAGCTGGGAGAGCACAGTGTTCATGGCCTTAAAGCTGGCCTCAGATAGATGGTTGCGTGTCGCAATTCCATCATTGCCTGGAGCGAGCCGTTTGGGGATCAACGACTGCAACCTCTCCAGTATTGGCAACCATCCAGGCCCACAAGGTGCTGCAAGCGGCACCGAAGGCGAGAAAAGCAATTAGCAGTCGCCCGGTGTCCATGGATTGAAAGATTTGTTTACCAATATTAGGGCCGATCCTGATCGCCCGTGGCGGCTTGCCTGGGAGGGAAATCCCGCTCTAGGTAGTCGCTGGCTGGTTGCTTACGTTTTGACTAGTTGAGTCCTGTAGTGATGGCTGATTCGCGGGCCTTGCCCTGGCTGGGTTCAGGGCTGGTGCTGATGGCTCTACTGGCACCCCCGGCTCCCTGGCCAGGCGCTGCCGCCCTCGCCCAGAGTGCAACTTCAGTCAGCCTGAACCGCCAGTCATTTGTGGCGGCTGCTGTTCGCCGTGCTGGACCCGCGGTGGTGACCATTGACACGGAACGGACCGTGGCTGCCTCAGGTAATGCTTCGGGAGGCTTGCCAAGAGGGCTGCTCAACGACCCCCTGTTTCGCCAATTTTTTGGCATGCCCCAGCAGCAACAGCAACCCTCTCAGCGCACGGAGCGGGGGCAGGGAAGCGGCTTTATTTTTCAGGCTGAGGGCCTGATCTTGACCAATGCCCACGTGGTGGAGAAATCAGACCGGGTGACCGTGGGACTGCAGGGCGGTCGTCGGGTTGAAGGCACGGTTGTCGGTCTCGATCGCCTCACGGATCTGGCGGTTGTGAGGTTGGCGGGCAGCGGCCCCTGGCCAGTAGCGCCCTTGGGCAACTCCGACAGCCTGCAAGTTGGCGAGTGGGCAATTGCCGTAGGCAACCCTTACGGGTTGGACAACACCGTGACCATGGGGATCATCAGCAACCTCAACCGCAATGCCAGCAAGCTGGGCATCACAGACAAGCGCTTGGATCTGATTCAGACCGATGCAGCAATCAACCCGGGCAATTCAGGTGGGCCGCTGCTGAATGCGGATGGCGAGGTGATCGGTATTAATACCTTGGTGCGCACCGGGCCTGGTGCGGGTTTGGGATTTGCCATTCCGATTAACCGGGCCCGCAATATTGCCCGCCAATTGCTTACCTCTGGCCGTGTCAGCCACCCATTTATCGGCGTAAGTCTCGACGGGGTTCTTGCCGGTGATGGCACTGGGCTGAATCAAGGGGTGCGGGTGATGGCGGTGCAAGCTTCCGGGCCAGCGGCGCGGGCAGGCCTGCAAAAGGACGATGTAATAGTCGCCGTGGATGATCAGCCCATCGCTAGCCCCTCCCAGCTGGTGACAGCGGTGGAGAGGGCGGGGGTGGGAGGAAGCTTGGAGCTTCGGCTGAATAGGGCCGGAACATTGATGCGGTTGACGGTTATTCCAGCCCAATTAGCCCCAGCCCCCTAGGCCTCCTGCCCCCAAGGACTACCCAGGCTTGGCGAAACTTGGGTAGGTGCACCTAGTTGCTGACGCATCACCCACTGGGTTGCCGCCTTTTGGCTATGCCAGGCCTGGAGTAGCTGCTTGGCAATGCCTTGCAGGGTCTGGGGATCGGCGGTGGCTTCAATAGCCCGGTTCATGCGCTCCAGCTCAAACTGCTGGCCGAGGCTGAGGGCGAGTGGTTCAGACATGGCACGCACCACAGGTAACTATTTGCCCCCTAACGCTACAAACTGTTTCATTAGCTTGCGTAGCGGTTGCGACAGGGCGCTTTGCCTGTGCTGATTTGCTGTTGCGCGGTGATGGGCTGGCCGACGTCTGAGCTCAGGGCTGTTCGCGTAGCTCTTCAACGCAGCGCGTCACGCAGGCGCCGTCATCCAGGGAGCAGGTGGTGATGCATTCGAAATACGCCTCCAAAGCGTCGCCTTGGCGGCCATTGTCTTGATGGCCGGCGACGTGATAGCTGGTGCCCTGGGCGTTGGGGCCCATCTGTGGATTACCCATGATCTCCTGCGGTGGCGACTCCTTGTCAGCCTATGCACACCAAACCAATGGGGCTAGTGAAATGAGTCTTCCTGCCTAAGCGGCGGTGAAGTTCTGTGTACCCCCTGAGGCAGGGACCGCGGGCTGGGCTGCTCAGCTGGATTTTGACTGGGATTTTCGAGACGCCTGCTTGGCCTTGTTGGCGGCCTGTTTTGCCGTTTTGCGTTCTGCTTCTTCGGCCTGCCGGGCCAGGCCAGCTTCCTCCTCTTTCTTGGTGAGGTAATAGGAATAATCGCCTCGGTAGAGCACCAGTTGGCCATCCCGGATCTCCACGATCCGGTTGGCCACCCTGGAGATGAAATAGCGGTCGTGGCTCACCAGCAAGGCCGCACCCTCATATTCGATCAGCGCGTCTTCCAGCATCTGCTTGGCTGGAATATCAAGGTGATTGGTGGGCTCATCCAGAACTAGGAGGTTGCAGGGGCTGAGCAGCATTAACGCCAGCGCCAGCCTGGCTTTCTCTCCTCCAGAGAGTTTGCCGGCCTCCTTGAATACGCTTTCGTTGCTGAAGCAGAAGCTGCCTAGTAGTGAGCGCACTTGGGTCTGAGTCCAGTCGGGCACTACCTCGAAGATTGTGTTGATCACGGTTTTGGAGAGGTCTAGGGCTTCGGCCTGGTTCTGCTCGAAGTAGTTCGCTATCACGTTGTGCTCCCCGAGGCTGGCGCAGCCGTCCTCGGGCTGTTCGCTGCCCATGATTAGGCGCAGCAGGGTTGATTTGCCGGCGCCGTTGGGCCCGACAAAGGCGATGCGGTCACCCCGTTCCACCTCCAGCTCAGCCCCTAAAAACAGAATCTGCTCGCCGTAGCTGTGGGTCAGGTTTTTGATGTCTGCCACCACGCGCCCAGAGCGTGGTGCTTCGGGAAAGCGGAATCGCGGCCCGCCGACACCTTCGAGCGGAGCTTCGACCCGCTCAACCTTCTCCAGCAGTTTCTCCCGGCTTTTGGCCTGGGTGGAGCGGGTGGCACTGGCCCGAAAGCGGTCGATGTAGGCCTGCTGGGCTCCCAGTTCCTTTTGTTGGCGATCAAATGCGGCCTGGGTTGCTTCGCGCTCCAGGACTTTCTGCTCTAAGTGCTGGCTGTAGTTGCCCAGGTAGGTGCGCGATACCCCCCGTTCGGTCTCCACTATCTGGTTGCAGACCCGATCCAGAAAGGTGCGGTCGTGGCTGATCACAACTAGGGCCGCGGTCTGTTCGACCAGATAGCCCTCGAGCCACTGGATAGTTTCAACGTCCAGATGGTTGGTGGGCTCGTCGAGCAGAAGCAGATCCGGTTCCTGGAGGAGGATTTTGCCGAGGGCGATGCGCATCTGCCAGCCGCCGGAATAATCCCCCACCAGCTGTTCGGCTCCCTCGGGGCTGAAGCCAATGGTGGGGAGCAGTTTGTCGATGCGGGCGTCGAGCTCGTAGCCGTGCAACGCTTCGAAACGGCTGTGCAGCCGGCCTAGCTCGTGGATTAGCTCGTCGAGATGGTCCGGGTCGTTGGCGGCCTTCTCGCTGGCCATCTCGTGCTCCAGCTGGTGCTGGCGGATCAGCACTTCAGCTGCTTCGCCGAATGCCTGGAACAGCTCCTCTCGCACCGTGCGGGCTGGATCGACGTCGAATTCCTGTTGCAGGTAGGCAATGCGGGGTTCGCCTTGCTTCACCACCAAGCCACTGCTGGGCTCTTCCAGCCCGGCAATGATCTTCATCTGGGTGGACTTGCCAGCTCCGTTGACGCCCACCAAGCCAATGCGGTCTCCAGGCCTCACCTCCCAGGTGACATCCCGCAGCACCTCGCCAGTGGGATAAATCTTGCCGAGGCGTTCGAGGCGGAGCACGGATAAGGGTCTAGGGACCAAGTCCATCATCCCTGGCGACCCGTCTGCCGGGGGGGCGGCTAGGCAATCATCTGGTGCAGACTCGTCTCACCTGCATGTGTGATTGCCATGATCAAGCGCCTTGAGCAGGTGGCTGCTCTGGTTGTCGCAGCTGGTCTGGCGCTAGTGAGTTACTGGCTCTTTTTCAGCTGGGCAGGTGGGGAGCGTGATCAGCGACAACAGCGCCGCACTAACTCAGAGCCCCCCGCGAGCCTTCACCAGCCACTGCTTGCTGACGCTGTCATCCAGGGTGGAGATGTAGGTGCGGATCTCTTGGGAGGTGACCGGCAAGCCGAACTGCTGGCCCAGCTCAATGATTCGGCTAATGGCCCCGGAAGGATCCTGTAGGGCCTGGCGGAACAGCGCTTGGGTTAGGTCGTGGTCGGCACTGATTTGGGCGTAGAGCTCAGCAGCATTGTTGGCATGCAGAGGTCGTTCAGCGTCGTCTTGTAGGGCGTCGACTCGTAGGACGTCGACTCGTAGGGCGTCGTCGTTGCTGGCGGTCATTGCTGGCAGCAAATTAGCTGAATTTTAAATCGAATCGGTTCAGGCGGCTAGCTGGTTTTCGCCTTGCTCAGGTGTGCCACAGGCTGAGGCATCTTCCATACTGCGGGCATCTAGGCAAAGCACTTTGCGGAGCTCGGCGTAGTTGGCTGCAAGTGCGCCTCTTCCCTCCTGCTGGGCGCCGTATTCGGCCCGCTGCAGAACGTGATGCAGGTGGGTGAGCAGGTAGGTGCTGATTACTGCGGAGACGAGCACATCGCTCCGTTCGGCTGTCCGGCGCTTGCGGCCCTGGGCAGTCGAGGCAGGGGTTGAGGTGCTTGGGGTGGAGGAACGGGGCACGGTGTGCACCTCCGATGGGATGGTTGCCTTCAGCATAGTCTTGGATACTACCCTTGTGCATCTCTGTACACTGATTGGTATCTGAGGGGTATGGGCTGGGGATTGCAAGCTCCAGCTCTGCCCCTCGCTCACCAGTGGTCAGCACCACTGCTTCGCAACTCCGTGGCCACCCGGCAGACCTCCTCGAGTGGCAAGTCCAAATCACCTCGCATTCAGGTGGTGTTGCCCGAGGAGCTCTGCCAACAGTTGGCTGAATTCGCGGATGCCGAGTCCCGCACGGTGAGCAACATGGCCAAGGTGCTGATCCAGCAAGGTGTGGAGCGGCTGCAGCAGGCCCAGGCCAGCCAGGCTTCCCCGGTTCAGGCGGGTTTCCGGGCTGAGTTTTTTCGTCAGGAATTGGAGGCCAGTCAGGCCCAGAAACCCCAGCGCCTGCGCGGAGCTCCCCGCAGGGTTCGCTTGCACCGACCGGACTGAGGACGGGCGCACAGCCCCAGCACGGCGCCGCCGCTGGCGCCGGTGACTGAGGGCAGATTCCCCTGATGCCCCAGGGCGTGCCACCAGGCCAGCAGGGCGAAGGCCAAGGCCTCTCTCTCTGCCTCGCCGATGCCAAATTCCGCCAGCGGCCGCACGATCAGGCCGCGGCAGCGGCGTTGCAGTTGTTCTACTAGCAGGCTGTTGCGGCAGCCACCGCCAGCCACCAGCAGCTCGATCGCTTGGGGCCCATGGCCCAACTCCTGGGCTACAACCGCGGCACTGAAGCCGGTCAGGGTGGCTAGGGCATCCGCCGCGTCTCTCCCCTTGACTTCGGCCAGCCGGCGCTCCAGGTCTGCCTGGCCGAATAGCTCTCGACCGGTGGACTTCGGCGGTGGGCTCTGGAAATAGGGCTCAGTTAACCAGCGTTGAATCAGGGCTTCATCCATCTGTCCCTGGCGGGCCCAGGCCCCATCAGCGTCATAGCTCTGCAGGCCGCCACTGAAGTGCATGGTTGCCAGGTCCAGCAGGGTATTGGCAGGACCACAGTCCCAGCCCCGCACTTGCAGGCAACTTTCGGGCCCATGGGCTGGAGGGATCAGGGTGAGGTTGGCGATGCCCCCCAGATTCAGTACCGCCCGCCAGCCGCCGCAACGACCCAGTAGGGCCTGGTCTGCAGGTGGGACAAGTGGCGCTCCCTGACCGCCAAGGGCCAGATCGGCACTGCGGAAATCGAATACCACCGGCGTAGCCAGCAGTTCCGCCAGCAGCGGCCCTTGAAGTAATTGCCAGCTGGCACCCCGCTGAGCAGCCTGGGGCGGGCGATGCCAGAGGGTCTGGCCGTGGCAGCCAACTAATTTGGCCCTGCCCTGGGGGTCGCATGCTCTGGCGGCGAGAGCTTGCTGCTCGGTCACGGCTTCCGCCAATTCGAGCAGCGTTGAACTATCGAACGATTGGCCTTGTCCAACGCCAATTAGCTGGCGTTGGAGCTCGGCGGGGTAAGGGTTGAAGTGGTGCTTTTCCAGCTTCCAGCGCGGACGTTGGGGCGGCCCGCTGAAGCTGGCCAGGACGGCATCCACGCCATCGGCGCTTGTGCCGCTCATTAACCCCAACACCCGCATCAGCTCAAGCTCACTTGTTGGGCTGGGGGGTCATGCGCAGGTAGGGCTTGATCTCAGTGACGCCCTTGGCAAACTTGGCGCGGGCATCTTCGGTGGAGATTGATGGCACCACTACGCAATCGTCGCCGTCTTTCCAATTCACCGGGGTGGCCACGGAGTGGTTGTCGGTGAGCTGCAGGGAATCAATCACCCGCAGGATTTCGTGGAAGTTGCGGCCAGTGCTGGCGGGGTAGGTGATCTGCAGGCGCAGTTTCTTGTTGGGATCGATGATGAACACCGAACGCACGGTCAGATTGTTAAGGGAGTTGGGGTGAATCATCCCGTAAAGGTCGCTCACCTTTTTGTCGGCATCCGCCAGGATCGGATAATCAACTGTTGTGTTCTGGGTTTCGTTGATATCGCAGATCCAGCCGTTGTGGCTTTCGGCGGAATCCACGCTCAGGGCGATGGTTTTGACGTTGCGCTTTTCCCATTCAGGGCGCAGCCGGGATACCTCTCCCAATTCTGTGGTGCAAACAGGGGTGTAGTCGGCCGGGTGGGAGAACAACACAACCCAGCTGTCAGCGCCGAAGTCGTAGAGATTGATCTGCCCGAGCTGGGAATCCTGGGTGAAATCGGGAACGGTATCGCCGAGTTGGAGGGCCATAGAGGCTGAAAGGGAGGAAGAAAGCAAGTGCTGATCGTGCCACAAGTCAGCGCGCAGATGTGGTGTTTTCGTCCTCAGGCGCTGACTCGGGCCAGCTGCGCAACTCCTGGCGCAGGTGCTGCAGGCCCAGGCAGGCGGTGGCGGAAATGAACAGGGCCGTTGGGGCTAGCGCCCGGGCTCGCTCCACCTCCCCGGCTGGGCAGCGGTCGATTTGATTAGCGATCAGGCGCCTGGGGGCGGTTGCTCCAAGGGAATCGAGGATGGTGTTGACGGTGCGCCACTGCTCGGGCCAGGCCGGGTCGGCCAGATCAACCACGATCAACAGGCCCTCAGCTTCAAGGGTTTCCTCCAGGGTTGAGCGGAAGGCTTCCAGCAGGGGCGGGGGCAAATCGCGGATGAAGCCCACCGTGTCAGTGAGCAGCACTGGTTCCGGCAATTCAAGTCGTCGGGTGGTGGGATCAAGGGTGGCGAACAGCTTGTTTTCGGCCAGCACGGCGCGGGCTTCGCTGGCCTTGGTTAAGGCGTTGAGCAAGGAGCTTTTGCCGGCGTTGGTGTAACCCACTAGGGCCAGTCGCCGCAGTCCCTGGCGGCTGCGGCGCAACCGGGCCCGGTGCTCGCCCAGCTGGCTCACCTCCCGCTGCAATCGCTCAATCCGGCGGGCGATGGCGCGACGATCTTTTTCCAGTTGGGTTTCGCCCGGTCCCCGGGTGCCGATTCCTCCCCCCTGCCGCGACAGGCTGCGGCCGCGGCCGGTGAGTCGGGGCAGCCTGTAGCGCAGTTGGGCCAGCTCCACCTGGAGGCGCCCGGCGGCGCTGGCGGCCCGTTGGGCAAAGATGTCGAGAATCAGTTCACTGCGGTCGCTCACCGGCAGATCGAGGAGCCGCTCCAGATTGCGGGCTTGCACCGGTGTGAGCTCCCGGTCTGTCACTACCAGGGTGGCGCCGAGCCGCCGGGCCTCCAGGGCCGCTTCACCCACTTTCCCCTCACCCCAGAGGGTCTGGGGGGCAACCTGGCTGCGGCGCTGCTCCACCACTCCCACCGACACGGCACCGGCGCTGCCTACGAGTCCCTCCAGTTCGGCGATCAGGCGCTGGGCCCGCCCGCGGTCGCCCGGGGTGAGGGCTAGCAGCAGCACCCGTTCAGGGCCGTCTTGGCTGGCGCCAAAGGCGCCAGCGCTGGCTCCATTTGGTGGGGTGAGGCTGAGGGGATCTCGGCCGCACAGCTCGGCTAGATCTTCAGTCGCTTCGCCTGCCCAGGGTTCGGCGGCGTCGGGGTGGGCCACCAACAGTTGGGCGGGCCATTGGCCCCCCGCCCCCGCCCTGTCGCCGAAGCGCAGCCAAACGATGGGCGCTATATCCAGCCCCACGATTCCCTCCTGGCGGCCGGCTTCGAGTTGTTTGGTTCGGCCGCAGCAGGTGATCAGCCGCAGCTCGGAACCCTGGCGGCGCTCCGAGCCGGGCAGGCGCTCCAGCAGCCGGCCCGATTGCTCCAGCGGCCCCACCCAGAGCAGCCGGCACAGGCCCCGGCTATCCACTACCAAGGTGAGCGGCAGCTCCAGCTCACGGCTTTCGCTGGCAAGCCGCTGCAAGCAGAGCAATTCAGCTATCTGGTCGTCCGGATGGCGGCGGTGACAGAGGCGTTCCAGGCGTCTTTTTTGGGCGGGTCGCAAGCCGGCCGTGCGCCCCGCCAGGCTGCCTTGTTTCACCACAGTCCTTGTTTCACCACAGATAGACAGCGATTACGGATTTGATCATGGGCGGGCCTTGCCCACCACAAGCTTGGGTTCCCGGCAGGGTCACCGGGGCCAGTCCGCTAGCCAGCCGGCGACCACTTTGAACTGATGCGATTTACCAGGTAAGCGGGCCAGGTAGGCCAGTTTGCGGATCTGAAATGCCGCCGCTCCCGCCAGGGTGAATCCGCCGCCAACGAGGCTTGCTTCACCTCGGCCCAGGCTCATCATTTCGCCGAGGTCCTTGTAGTTGAAGGGATCGAGGGGGTCGCCAGCGAGGGAATGCATCAGGTTGGCGGCCAGGCACTCAGCTTGTTGGAAGGCCACTTGGGCCGTTGCTGGCAGGGGTAACTCCTGCTGGGCGATGTCGCCCAGGGCAAATAGGTGGGGCTGATCGACCAGCTGCAGGGTGGGCTCGCAGCTCAGTCGTCCAAGTCGGTCGACGGGAATTGGCGGCTGGCATTCAAGCGATTGAAAGCGCAGGCCTGCAGTCCAGATAACCCCATCAACCTTCAGCTGTTCCGAGCCCGCTGGCCCCAGCAGCGTCAGTTCACCTGGTTGCACCGCCTCGACGCGGGTGTGGGTTCGCAGCCTCACATCTCGGCGTTGCAGGGCCTGCTCAGCCTGTTCTCGGTTGAAGGCCTTGGCCTGGGGGAGCAGTCCGGGGCCCTGCTCAATCAGGTCCACAATCGTGCTCCCCTGCAATTGGTCGGCCAGCTTGCAGGCCAATTCCACCCCGCTGGCACCAGCTCCCACCACGGCCAAGCGCTGCAGGGGCCGGGACCGCTCCTTCAAGGTCTTGATTAGCCGCTGCAGTCGTTCCACGTCTGCCAAGGTGCGAAAACCGAGGCTGTATTCAGCTACGCCGGGGATGCCGAAGTCATTGGCCTGGGCACCCGTGGCCAGCACCAGGCGGCTGAAGGCCAGGCACCGGCCGCTGGTGGTATGAACCTGTGATGACTGGGCGTGGATGCGCACAACCCGGTCCTGCAGCCAGGCCACCCCTTTGCCGGCCAGCAAACTGTCGTAGCGAGGTGCGATCTCCCAGCTGCGCAGTTCGCCGCTCAGCAGTTCGTAAAGCAGGGGCAGAAATAGGAAGCGATCGTTAGGTTCGATCAGCAGGATTGGTGGATGGTGGCGGCGCTCTGCCAGGGCGAGGGCGGTGTAAAGCCCACCAAAGCCCCCGCCCACGATCACCACCGGTGCGGTTGGCGGGGTCACCGCAGCCTGCGATCGCGCCGCCTCAGGATTCAGCATTGCTTTGGTGGTCTTTCGCCGGCACCTGCTTTTGAACCCTAACCAGCGACTCACTCAAAGGGCGATGATGGTTTGATGCATATGGACCAAGTGCCAGCCCTTTCACCCGATGGCGCCGGACGGCCGATCGATCTGGACGCTGCCAGGGCACTGCTTGCACCCTTGTCGGCCCAAGAGCGCCTGAGCTGGGCTCAGAACACCTTCGGGGCAGGATTTGCTTTAACAACCAGTTTTGGCATCCAGTCGGCAGTTCTGCTGCACATGGCTAGTGAGCTGACCGCCAATATCGGTCGGCCCATAACCGTGATCTGGGTTGATACGGGTTATCTGCCGCCGGAGACCTATCAATACGCCGAGCGTCTGGTAAAGCAGCTCCAGCTCCAATTAGTGGTGGCCCAGTCGGCCATGAGCCCGGCCCGGATGGAAGCTCTGCACGGCCGCCTTTGGGAAACCGACCAGGGCGGAGATCTGGCGCTTTATCACCGCATCCGCAAGGTGGAACCCCTCGACCGGGCCCTCACTGATCTGGCGGTGACCTGTTGGGCCAGTGGTGTGCGCGGCAGCCAGACCGATCACCGCAAGGCCATGGAACCGCTGGATGCGGTGCGTCAGCGCTGGTCGCTGCGGCCCCTTCTCTCCTGGAGTAAACGGGATGTTTACTACTACATGGAAGAGCACAAATTGCCCCAGCACCCGCTGTTTGAGCAGGGTTATTCCACGGTGGGCGACTGGCACTCCAGTGCTCCTGATCTAGGAGATGTCAGCGGCCGGGCGACCCGTTTCGGTGGTCTCCAACAGGAATGTGGCATCCATCTGCCGGGATTGATGGGCGAGGGCATCTGAGCGAGGGCCGTTGGCTGCTGATCGGCAACAGCCGATGGCACTGGGCAGAGGGTGAGCTGGGCTGCCTGCGTACGTGGAGTGCTCCAGCCGGTGTGGGACAGCTTGAGGGGCTGGTTGCTTGGGCGGCGGTGGGCCAGGTGCCCGCCTCTGCTCCATTGCCGCTGGAGCGGCGTCTGCATTTGAAAGATGTGCCCTTGTTGGAGCAGCCTGGCTGGCTGGGGGTGGACCGTGCCCTAGTGGGTTGGCGGGCCTGGTGCCTTGCCTCTGGTCCCGTATTGGTGGCGGACGGCGGCACCGCCCTGAGCCTCACCCTGGTCACCAGCGAGGGCCGATTTGGGGGAGGACGGTTGCTAGCCGGAGCTGCCTTGCAGTTGCGGGCCCTGGCTGCTGAAACTGCAGGACTGCCTGCCTTGGACCCGCCCTTAGATCTGCCCCCGGAACTTTGGCCTCACTCCACACCAGAAGCTATGGCCGCTGGGGTTTTGCGGGGTCTGGCGGCCGCCTTGGCCGCCGCTGGGCGTGAAGCCAAAACAAGCTGCCCGGGCTGCAGTTTTTGGCTCACGGGAGGAGATGGCCCCCTGCTGAAACCATTGCTGCAGCAGCTGCTAGTCAGTGCCATGCCGCTACAGCTGGCTCCAGACCTGGCCCTTGAGGCCTTGGCGGCACTCAGGCCAGGCCCAGATCGCTGAGGATGTCGTCAGCCATGGTTTCGGACTTCACTTTTGTGTAGATCTTTTCGATCTTTCCTTCTGCATCCACCACAAAGGTGTGGCGCATCATGCCCATGTATTCCTTGCCCATGAATTTCTTCAGCCCATAGCTCCCATAGGCCGCGGCGACTGCGCAGGGCTCGGCGTCGCTTAGCAAGGTGAAGGGAAGGTCATATTTGGCGATAAATTTGGCGTGGCTGCTGGCGCCGTCTTTGCTGATGCCGAGCACGGTGATGGCTTGCTTTTCGAATGCGCCCCACTGGTCGCGGAAATTGCAGGCTTCTTTGGTGCAGCCGGGGGTGTCGTCCTTGGGATAGAAGTAGATCACCACCCGTTGGCCCTTGAACTGGGAAAGCTTCACCGCCGTTCCGTCTTGGTCTGGCAAGGTGAAATCAGGGGCGGGCTCGCCGATCTGCAAGGTCATTGAACGTCCAACCGAACTCACTAGTCAGCCTAGGCAGCAGCTTGGATCTGCCGCAGCGCCCAGCCCCCCAGCTATGGCTGCGCTATCTAGAGGGGGGCGACCTCGGTTGTTTATCTACTGATGAATGGAGTTGGGGCTTGGGCCTGCCTGAGCTGCAGCGAAGTCGCTACTTCCAGAGCCGGGCTCTGCTCCGGCAGCAGCTGGCTGATGTGTTGGGCTGCGCTGGTGCCGCGGTGCCTCTCCATAGTCCGCCCGGCCAACCACCACTATTAGGTAATGATCTGGGATGGGTCAGTCTCAGCCATAGCGGCGCTGGCTTGCTGATTGGCTACTCCGGCTCTCCCATCGGAGTAGACCTCGAATCCACTGCTCGACCTATTGAGCCAGCTGGATTGATGCGGCGGTTTTATCCAGAGCCTGAACAGGCGCAGTTGGGGGATTTGACTGGGGAGGAGCTACGGCGAGCGGTGCTCAACAGCTGGGTGTTGAAGGAAGCGGCCATCAAGTGGCGCCATCGCACCCTTGCAGCAGAACTGGCTCAGTGGTGTTACGACCACACCAGCGGTAGCTTGCTAAATCTCAGTGATGGGGCCAAGCCCGATCACAGCAGCGCTCTGCAGCAGGATTGGCGTTGGGCGGCGGTTGGTGAGGGTTGTGCAGGTTTGATGTTGGGGTCGCCAGGACAGGCTGAAAAATTGCTGGGACAGCAGGGGAGATGATTCGTCTGAGAACGCATTTTTACCACTGAAATCCAGTGCAAATCTTTCGATTTTGTGTCGATGCACCCCGCTGACTTGCATCTTTGGTGACATGCGGCATGGCGTGGCTAACTTTGAATCGAACTGATTCCACGTCTCTCGTGATCAAGCGTTTGCTGGCCGGCCTTTTTGTGGGTACGGCCCTCTCGGCGGTGGCTATGCCAGCGTCCGCCGCAGTCGACAACAATCTCCCCGTTCGTTGGAACACCGGCGGCGCCGTGTGGTCTACCAACCAGGATGCCTTCAATACATTTCTGCAGTCTGGTGAAGTCACCGATCGGGGTCTGGAAGGGGGCCTGAACCGCTCCGGCTGGACCGCTGCCGAGGTGCGTGAGGGCATGAACAAGTCCTACAACGTGGACTTCGTTGGCGTCTCCCGCTTCCTCTACTCGGATGCAGGTGTGAAGTTCCTCAAGAACCAAACCACCAGCTACTTCCCCTACTGGAGCATGAACACCTTCGCGGTGCAGGCTCTGCGCTCGGCGATCATGGCCGATGCCCGTGACGGCCAAATCTCCTCGGCCGGCATCATGAATGCCCTGCCTACCGACATGCGCCTAGCCGACTTCTGCAACACCTACACCGGTGCCCAGAACGTCTGTGCCGAAGGTCGCTGCCAAGGTGACGCCCAGTGCACCTCCCTGCTCTCCTGGTACGTGTTCCTGCCGGCCTGCATCCAGGCCAACCAGATGGCTGATCCCGTGGCTGAAGTGCGCACAATGGCCCCAGCCCCAGCCCCAGTTCAGCAGGTGCAACCTGAGGCTATCCGCGGCCTCTGGTGAGCCTGGCCTTTGGTGAGCATGGCCTTGGTGTTCGGCTCTCGCTAGGCGATTCGCCACCTCAGCTGCCCCGGCTTTCGCCGGGGCTTTTTTATGTGTTTAGGGGTGTTTGCAGTGCGTCTGCACGCCTTGCCCTTACCAAGGTGTGCTCAAGTGTCTGGGGCAGGGGCTGGCCCAGCAGACGGCTGAATGCTTCTCGCAGGCTTTGCACGGCATCACTGGCTAGGGGCTTGCCCCGGAGTGCGGCCATGGCTTCGAGATAGGAGCTGGCCGGGGCCAGCCAGCGTTCGATCAGCTCGGCAGTCAGCTCGAGTTGGAGTGATTCCTGCCACTGCTCCTGTTGCACTTGCCATCCCGCGGCGATCAAGCTGCGTTGGCTGATTAGACCGGTGCTCTGGGCCTGGATCAGTCGCTGCCCCTCCAGGTGAGTTAGCTCCTCCAGCAAGATTTGCAGGGAGGTTTCTGCCTTGCCGAGCAGGGCCCGCAGACCTGCTGCTGGACCGAGTTGGGGAGTGCTGAACAGCAGGCGCCATTGGCCGTTTTGGCCCAGCAGCGCGCCAGCCTGGCTGATCCAGGCCTCGATTTGTTCGGCGCTGAGGCCCTGCCAGGGTTGACGCGCTATCACCCAGTCGAAGCGGGCCCCGGAGTCAAGGGCGAGTTGCGGTTCGAGCTGGGAGTTAAGGGCGGCAGGGGTTTGGGGAGGCACCAGCAGCAGCTGGGGTTGGCGCAGGCTGTCGAGCACCTTCAGCTGGGCTTGCAGCCGCTCCCGGTCGGAGGCCTGGGCCACGGTGATCACTACCCCGCCCTCGGGCGTAGCGGCCAGGGGATCAAGGGCCCATAGCAACGACCTCGCTTCCAGCACCAGCACCCGCGCTTGGCGTTGCCAGATCACGCCTGCCCAGAAGCGATGTTTCAGAGTGTCGAGTCGTTCTCCCTCGGTGGCGGCTTGCCGCTGCAGCCAGCGCTCCAGCTGGGGATCTTCCGGACTGCTGCTAAGCACGTCGCCCTGATCCGCCGCCATCTCAGCGGCAGCCGCCAGCTGGGCGGCCCGTCGCTGTTGCAGGCGCTCGCGCCTCTGGCCCTCCCAGCCCAGGCTGCCCGGTTGCCAGAAAATCTCACCTTGAAGTGCGCCAGGCAAATACTGCTGGGCTACCCAGTGCTCGGCGTAGGCATGGGGGTAGCGGTAGCCCACTCCATCGCCAAAAGCCTTGCCATCACGGTTGGCATCGCGCAGGTGGGCGGGCACCTGTTGGCGGTTGGCGCTGCGCACGCTTTTTAGGGCATCGAAGAAACCGAGCAAGCTGTTGCTCTTCTCGGCTCCCGCCAAATAGAGAGCTGCCTGGGCCAGCGGGTAAAGCCCCTCTGGCAATCCCACTCGCTCGAAGCTGGCCGCGCAGGCTTCCACCACCACCACGGCCTGGGGATCGGCTAAGCCGATGTCTTCCCCGGCAGCGATCAACATGCGCCGGAAGATAAAGCGCGGGTTTTCGCCCGCCTCCACCATGCGGGCCAACCAGAAAAGGGCCGCATCTGGATCGGAACCGCGCAACGATTTGATGAAGGCGCTGATTGTGTCGAAGTGGGCATCCCCCTGCTTGTCGTAGAGCACCGCGCGCTGCTGAATCGACTCCTCGGCGATGGTCAGATCGATCCTGATGGAGCCATCAGCACCGGGAGGAGTGGTCTCCACCGCCAGCTCCAGGGCATTCAGCAAGCTGCGGGCATCGCCGCCGGCCACATCAACCAGGTGGTCGGCCGCTGCTGCGGCTAAGTCAATCGAGCGTTCGCCATAGCCCACTGCCGGATCCCGCAGGGCCCGTTCCAGCAGCTGGCGCAGGTGTGCTGGCTCAAGCGGTTGCAGGCGAAACAACCGCGAACGGCTTACCAGGGCTTTGTTCACCTCGAAAAACGGGTTTTCGGTGGTGGCTCCGATCAGATTCACCGTGCCGTTTTCTACCCAGGGCAGCAGGGCATCTTGTTGAGCACTGTTGAAACGGTGCACCTCGTCGATGAACAGGGTGGTGCGCAGGCCATGGTGCGACAGGCGCTGCTGGGCCGCGTCCACCTCGGCCCGCAGATCCTTGACGCCGGCAAGTACGGCATTGAGGCTGCTGAAGTGGGCCCTGGTGCTGCCAGCAATGATCCGGGCCAGGGTGGTTTTGCCCACCCCCGGCGGGCCGTGCAGGATCAGGTTGCCGACTCGATCTGCGGCGATGGCGCGGCGTAGCAGGCGTCCTACGCCGAGGATCGACTCCTGACCGACGAAGTCATCAAGGCTGCGGGGCCTCAGCCGGTCGGCCAGGGGCGCTATTCGGGCCAGGGTGATGTCGCGTTGATGGCTGAACAGGTCGCTCACGAGGTCGCCGCAGCGCCGTTCTGAGTCCATCATCGGCCTGCCGGCGATACGCTCCGGCCATGCGGCGCGCCCGATCCACCATCACACCATGCACCGCCCAGTTGTTTCCCCCTTTTTGATTTTCACGGCGATGGCCTCTGCCCTGGTTGTGGGGTGTCAGCAGGGCCGCGAGCCAGCCCCGCGGCTGCCTGTGGTGCAGAGCCAGCGCCTGGGAACTGCTGAATTTCAAGCCAGTTTTGACACCGTGAGCACCCTGGAGGCAGAGGAGGAGGTGGATCTAGCGGCCCAGGCGGGTGGCCGCATTCAGCGATTGTTGGTGCGCCAGGGAGATCGGGTGCGCCAGGGCCAGCTGCTGCTGGTGCTCGACCAGGCCCAGCTCAGGGCTGAGGTGGCCAGCCTGCGCGCTCAGATGCAGACCAACCGCCTCAATTACCAGCGTTATCAGGATCTGGCCCGTCAAGGTGCTGCCAGTGCCCTGCAGCGGGATGAATTTCGCCAGGCCTACATCGCTGCCCGCGAAGCCTTGGTTGCCCGGGAAGCCGATCTCGCCTTCAAGGATCTGCGGGCGCCGATCAGCGGCACGGTGGCCGATTTGCGCGTCAAGCAGGGTGATGTGATTGCTGCGGGCGTGCCGATTACCCGCTTGATCCGCAACGCCAATCTCCTTGCCCGCATCGACGTACCTGCCACCTATGCCGATCGTGTTCGGCCTGGCCAGCGGGTGCTGCTGCTGGCCGCCTCCAGTTCCCAGCCCCTGGCGGAGGGCCCGGTGATCTCGGTGGATCCGGGGGTGAGCGCCCCAACTCAGACGCTGCTGGTGAAGGCGTCGTTTGCTAACCCGCGGGGCAGCCTGCGCAACGGCCAGCGCAGTCGCACGCGGCTGGTGCTGGATCGGCGCCAGGAGTTGGCCGTTCCCTTCACCGCGGTGACCCGGTTGGCAGGACAGCCATTTATCTATTTAGTGGGCAGCTTGGCTGAGCTGGAGCAGCGGCCAGGCAAGGCTCCCATCGCCGAGCTGCGCCGGTTGCCGAGCGGCACCCTGTTTGCCTTGCAAACTCCAGTGCAGCTAGGAGATCTGCAAGGAACCCTCTATCCACTGCAGCGGGGGGGGCAGGGTGTTGCTCAGGAAGGCGATCGGCTGATTACCGCTGGCCTGCTCAACCTGCGCCATGGTGCTCCGGTGCAACTTGCGAGGCAGGCCAAAAAGCCAGGCATCCGGTAGCTTGCCTTTCGATGCTCAGTGGATGTGAACAGAGCGGTTGCGGTCTCCTCTCTTCTAGGGCTGCTGTGCGCAGGGGGGTGTGCGACCAAACAGGCCTCCCGGCAACCGCTGGTAGTGCAGTCCGAAACCATCGGCGAGGCTGATTTCAGCCCCTCGATTGAGGTGATCAGCCAGCTCAGCTCCACCAGTGATGTGGCACTGCGCCCCGAGGTTGATGGGCGGGTGGTGAAGATCCTGGCGACCCAGGGCCAGCGGGTGAAGGCGGGCCAGCCGATCTTGGTGCTCGACAACGTGCAGCAATCGGCAAACCTGGATGCCAGCAAGGCCGAGGCCCGTAAGGATCTGGTTAACGCGGAGCGCTACATCTTTTTGAACGAGCAGGGAGCGGTATCCACCAAGGATCGCGACTTCTATGTCACCCAGGCGATTCAAAGCCGCGACCAAGTGCGCGCCAATGCGGCCACCTTGGGCTACAAATTCGTGACGGCACCGATCAGTGGCGAGATCGGCGATCTCGATACGGTGAAGTTGGGTGATTACGTGCGCCAGGGACAGGCGATCACCGGCATTGTCGACAACTCAAGCCTGTGGACCCTGATGGATGTGCCCGCCACCCGCTCATCGCAGGTGGCGCTTGGCCAGACCGTGCAGCTGGTGACCCAGGGCAACCCGCCTCTATCTGCGACGGGGAAGGTGGTGTTTATTTCTCCGTACTACGGAGTGAGCGGCAGTAGTTCTTCGCCAAACACAGTGCTGGTGAAGGCTTCCTTCCCTAACGGTACAGGTCAGCTCAAAACAGGTCAGTACGTGCGTAATCGGATTATTACCGGCAACACCCGCCAGCTTTCCGTGCCGGTGCAGGCAGTGATGATGCAGGCCCAACAGCCTTTTGTTTATCGAGTGCTGCAACTCAGCCAGGTGCTCGCCAAGATCCGCGCCTCCACCCAAATTCCTGAGGCGCAGAAGCAGAAGCTTGAGGCCCTGCCGCCCAATACTCCGATCGTGGTGCAGACCCCAGTGCAGCTTGGGGAGCTGGAGGGCAATCGCTACCCGCTGGTCTCCGGCCTGCAGAAAGGAGAAAGGGTGGTCGTCTCAAAAACGGCGCTGTTGCGTACCGGCATGCCAGTGAAACTCTCGAGCGGAAGCAACTGAGAAAGTTATGTCACTATCCGATAATTTCATCAAGCGGCCTGTCCTTACTACCGTTTGCAGCATCCTGATCGTGCTGCTGGGAATCATTGCGATCCCCGGCCTGCCAATTGAAAACCTGCCGAATATTGCGCCACCGCTTATTCAGGTGACCTCTAATTACGGCGGTGCTAATTCCATAGTGACGGAACAGGCCGTTACCAATCCGCTCGAGCAGCAGATCAACGGTGTGCCGGGCGCGGCCTATATCTCATCGACCAGCTCAAATACTGGTCAGAGCATTATTCAGGTTTATTTTGAGGAAGACACGGATATCAACATCGACCAGGTAAACGTTCAAAATCGCGTTTCCCTGGCCATGCCTCAGTTGCCCCAGCAGGTGTCGGCAACGGGGGTGTCGGTGATGCAGAGCACCCCATCGATTCTGCTTGCCTATCAGGTCACGTCTAGCCAGGGTCAATTTGATGCTTCCTATATCAACGGCTTGATTTATGAGCAGCTCTACTACCAGCTTGAGCGGGTCCCCGGAGTCGCTCAAGTCAATCTGCTGGGAGGTAGTAACCCTGCCTTCTGGCTGTTTGTTGATCCAAGCAAGCTCAGTGCCAACCAGCTGACTGCCGACCAAATCGTCAGTGCGGTCAAGAGTCAAAACAGCATCGCTATTGGTGGCCTGATTGGTGGTCCGCCAGCCGGAGGAGATCAGCTGTTCGCCTACCCGATCCTAGTGGCTGACAACGGCAACTTGATGTCAGTAGATCAGCTCAATGACCTAATAGTTGGCAAGTCACCACAGGGCAATTTGCTACGGCTGCGCGATGTGGGCCAGGCTACCTACGGGTTTAATACCTTTGCTCAGCAGGCGGTGAGTTACGACGGGTTCCCGTCTATCACCGTTGCGGTGTTCCAAACTCCAGAGAGCAATGCTCTAGATGTATCAGAAGCTGTGGTGGCCGTGATGAATCAATTCACCCAGTCAACTCCGCCTGGGATCGCGGTTAAGCAGATTTACAACATTGGTCAGTTTATTGAGTCTGCGGTTGAAGGGGTAACGGATGCCCTTGGTCTGGCAATTGTGCTGGTGCTAGTGATTCTGTTTCTGTTTCTACAGAACTGGCGCGCCACGGTGGTGCCCAGTCTGGCAATCCCGATCTCACTTATAGGTACTTTCGCCTTCATCAAGGCTTTTGGATTTTCCATAAACCAGCTCACCTTGCTTGGCTTGGTGCTTGCTACTGGCCTGGTGGTTGACGATGCGATCGTTGTGATCGAGGCGGTTTCTAAAAATCTTGAGAGTGGCATGAGTCCACGCAAGGCGGCGATGGCCTGTATGGGTGAGCTAACTGGTGCTCTGATCGCTACATCGCTTGTGCTGATGGCTGTATTTGTGCCAGTAGCTTTTTACCCGGGTGGTATTGGCATCATCTACAAGCAATTCGCCCTCACGATCGCCTTTTCGATCGCCATCTCCACCTTCAATGCCCTGACCTTCTCGCCAATGATGTCGGCCCTGATCCTCAAGTCGGAGCAGCCTCCGAAGCCCAAGGGTTGGGGTTGGACCATCGGTGGTGTGGTTGTGGGCCTGGCCTTCGGCCGCTTCAGCGCCGCATCCTTTGGTGTCGGTGCCTACGTCTTCGGAGTTGTCGTGTTCGGGTTGGCTGGTAGCCGGCTTGCCTCAATTTTTGAGCAATTCAATCGGTTTTTTGCTTGGTTGCAGAGCAGTTATGCCCGCTTACTTGAGGTGCTGATCCGCCGCCGCAAATACGTTGTTGCGGGCCTTGCTGGCGGCATTGTGCTCACCGCTCTGGCCTTCTCGGCCCTGCCCTCGGCTTTCATCCCTGAGGAAGACCAGGGATATGGGGTGGGAATTTTTCAGTTGCAGAACGGAGCCTCCCTCAGTCTCACCCAGCAGACTGGCCTGGAGATCGCCAAGGTGCTCAAGGAGGAGCCTGACATCACGGCAGCTTCGGTGGTTAGCGGCTACGGCTTCAACGGCTCCAGCCCAGACCAGGGTGTGTTCTTCTTCGGCCTTAAGCCCCTTGAGGAGCGTAGTGGTGCCGATCAGAAAGCACCGGCAATTGTGGAGCGACTCAATGCCAAGCTTTCTAAAATTAGCAGTGGTCTAGTTATAGCAGCCCAGCCACCCGCGATTCCTGGCTTCTCGGCCCAGGGTGGCTTCTACTTTCAGTTCAACGACTTAAGTAATGGCGCATACAGCTTTAACCAACTCGACGCCCTAGCTCAAAAGCTTGTGGCAGCTGGCACGGCATCCGATCAGTTTTCAAGCCTTTACACCCAGTTTATTCCCAGCGCCCCAGCATTTGGTCTGAAAATTGATCGCTCAATTATGGGCGCTCTGAACATCGATTTCCAGCAGGCGATGCAGACGATTGCCGTGCTCGCAGGTGGCAACTACTCAGGCTTGACCTATGAAAATGGCCAAGTGCGCAACATCTATGTGCAGTCAGAGGCGTCCGGCCGCAGCACCCTTGAGGATGTGCTCAGTTACTACGTGCGCAATCGCGACAACAAACTAGTGCAGGTCAGCGAGTTTGCTTCGTCAGAACTCACCAGCGCCCCTCCGGTTATTAGTCACTACAACCTTTACCGCACTATTTTGGTACAGGGCGCGGAGGCGGTTGGCAAGAGCTCTGGCCAGGCCTTGACGGCTATTCAGCAGATCTTTAAGCGGCTTGATTTCAATAATATTGGCTATGCATTCACTGGCCTGGCTTCCCTGCAGCTTTCTGCGGGTAACGCCAGTGTGCTGGTATTTGGCCTGGGTATTTTGATTGTTTACCTGGTGCTTTCGGCCCAGTACGAGAGCTATGTCACGCCCGTGATCATTCTCATGACAGTCCCCTTGGCCATGCTTGGAGCCCTGGTGTTCTTAGCCCTCCGCTCAATTGATCTAAATATTTATGCCCAAGTAGGTCTGGTGACCTTGATCGGCTTGGCTGCCAAGAACGGCATCTTGATTGTTGAGGTTGCTGAGCAGCACGTTGCCAATGGTATGAGCTTTGCGGAAGCGGCTATTTCTGCTGCTGAGTCCCGCATGCGTCCAATTCTGATGACCGCAATCGCCTCTCTGGCTGGATTCTTGCCCCTTGTGGTGGCAACCACCGCTGGAGCAAATAGTCAGCAATCCCTAGGCACGGTGATATTTGGGGGGCTGCTAGTTGCCACAGTGCTTTCGCTTGGCGTTGTGCCTCCTTTTTATGTGGTGATTAAAAACTTTGAGGCTCGCTGGTTGCCTGAATCCACACCGGAGACAACCGCTTAGGTGATCACGGTGGGGCGATCCATCCCCGTGCGGGTCTTGATTTCGGCCAGTCCGTCGATTGCCGTGATCAGCTCGCCGAGGGCAATTTGGGGATCCTGGCTGAGGTTGCCGCTAGGGGGCACATAGCTCTCCAGGTACACCCGTAGGGTGGCTCCCTGGGTGCCGGTGCCGGAGAGGCGCAGCACCACTCGGCTGCCATCTTCGAGCAGCAGACGCAGGCCTTGGCCGCTTGTGAGAGATCCGTCCACCGGATCGGTGTAAGCGAAGTCGTCGGCGGTAGCGATATTGCGGCCGGCGAAGCTTTGGCCCACCAGTGCGGGCTGCATCTCCTTGATGCGGTTGTAGAGGCCATGGGCGGCCTCGCTGGCGATGGCTTCGTAGTCGTGGCGCGAGTAGTAGTGCCGGCCGAAACGGCTCCAGTGCTCGGCCATGATCCTGCTCACTGGTGCCTGCTTCCTGGCCAGGATCTGCAGCCAGAAAAGCACCGCCCAGAGGCCATCTTTTTCGCGGATGTGGTTACTGCCCGTGCCGAAACTTTCCTCACCGCAAAGGGTGATGCGCCCCGCATCGAGCAGGTTGCCGAAGAATTTCCAGCCCGTTGGCGTTTCGAAGCAGGCCAGACCAAGCTCCTTTGCCACCACATCGGTGGCGGCGCTGGTGGGCATCGAGCGAGCCACACCGGCTAGGCCATCGGCGTAGCCCGGGGCCAAGGTGGCGTTGGCGGTGAGTACCGCCAGACTGTCGCTTGGGTTCACGAAGCAGCGCGTTCCCAGCACCATGTTGCGGTCGCCGTCGCCATCGCAGGCGGCACCAAATTTGTAGGCATCGCTGCCCATCAGCAGCTCGGCCAGGTCGTGGGCGTAGGTGAGGTTGGGATCGGGGTGGCCGCCGCCAAAATCTTCCAGGGGGATGCCGTTGCGCACCGTGCCCGCGGGAGCGCCAAGCAATTCTTCGAAGATCCGGCTGGCGTATGGGCCGGTCACCGCGTGCATGGCATCGAAGGCCATCGGAAAGTCGCCCCGCAATAGATCGCCGATTTGGTCGAAGTCGAACAGGCGCTGCATCAGCGCTACGTAGTCGTCGACGCCATCAATAACCTCAACCTGCAGGTCGCCAATGCTGCTGAGCCCTGGCGTTGAGAGGTCGGGATCGCTGCCGCCTTCGCAGATCCGATAGCCGCCTAGTTCCAAGGTGGCGGCGTAAATCGCGTCGGTGATCGATTCCGGCGTGGGGCCGCCGTTGGCGCCGTTGATTTTGACGCCGAAATCGCCATCGGGGCCGCCGGGGTTATGGCTGGCCGAGAGAATCACCCCGCCCACGGCGCCGTGTTGACGTATCAGGTGGGAGGCGGCTGGGGTGGAGAGGATGCCGCCGGTGGTGGTAATCAGCCGGGCCACGCCATGGGCTGCGGCCATGCGGGCGATCACGTTGATTGCTGCGAGGTTGCCGTAGCGACCGTCACCTCCCACTACCAAGGTGCCGCCGGCCACGCCTGGCAGCACCTGCAGGCTCGCTTCGATGAAGCTCTCCAGGTAGTGGGGCGTCTGGAACTGGCGACTGCTCTTGCGCAGGCCGGAGGTGCCGGGCTTCTGGTCGCTGAAAGGCTGAGCCAGGGAAATCTGCCGAATGCTCACGGGATTACTGCTGGTCATCGGCCGAATCCACAGGGACACTGGGGCACCAAATTAGCCTTGGCTTGTCACCTTTCCAGAACTGACTAGCTTCCAAGGGAAGGCAGTTGATTGGGGACAGGGGTGTTGGCCAAAAACAGGTTTGCCAGCGGGCACATTTGGAGAGTGGCTTGCTTAGCTGGCTTGGCGCTAACAGCCAGCTCCTTAGCGGCCACAGAAGCCGGCCGGGCGGCAGTGATGGGGGGAGCCCGCGCCCTTCCTTTGGCGGAGGCGGTGCAGCGCAGTCGGTTGGCAGCTGAAGCCGTGATCCAGCGACGCGGCAAGGAAACCTGCCTGCGCGGCAAGCTCACCAATGCCTTACTGGGCCTGTCTGCCAGCTGTGAAGTTGCCGCTCAGAAGGATGGTCTCTGTGCCTTGGCCGATCAGGCGGTGGTGCAGGTCGGCTGGTCGCTGGCTTTTATGGACAGCACTGCCCAGCAGGTGCTGAACCTTATTGAGAGCCAGCCGGGATCAGGATCAGGACCAGGATCAGGATCAGGACCCCGGAATTAGGTTGAACACACCTTTTTTCTCCTTGGGCTTGGTGTCGGTTTTGCTCGGGGCGACCGAGCGGGTCTGCTGTTTGCAGAAGGGGATCACGTCCTGGCCGGCTCGGTTGAGAGCTTCGCGCCTTTCAAAAGTGTTTGTGGTAGCTGGCTTTGCCCGTTCGCGGATCGTCCAGATGGCGTCCTTGCAGGTGGCGCCAAGGCGGGGGTGATCCATCAGCGGATCGGCCATGGTGCTTGCCTTGCCGCAGGCTTCAATTGTGTTGTCTCTTCCGCAGGCGAAGGTTTGGAGCTGGAGCTCGCGCAACAGTTCCATGGATGGGTACGGAGGGTCCTTGGGTGCTGCCTGTACGGGTGCAGCCAGCAGGGCGATCAGGCCAAGGGCAAGTGCGGGATCAATCCGAGGCGCGGCCATGGTTCCACCGGGGTTGCCCCCATCATGGCGGTCCTGGCAGCTGGGCTAGTCCCTGGCGCAGCGGTTGTTGCTGCTGTCTCCAGTGGGCTGCGATCGCGGGACCCACAAGGGGTGCGGCGATCGCCAGAGCCCCCCGCAACCAACCCTGCTGCCGCAACTGCTCTCCCCGGGCTGCTTCGGCAGCCTGCAGGGTTTGCATGCTGATGATTTCGGGCCGCCGCTCCGCCTCAATTTGGACGGCCACCCCATCAAGGGCAGCGCCGCTGCAGCCACTGCTGAGCAGAGGCAACAACCGCATGGCGGCTACCCAGGCATCACGCAGGGCCATGTTGATGCCCTGGGCTCGCACCGGTCCCATCGGGTGGGCCGCATCGCCAAGCAGTAGCAGGCCCGGGTGGCACCAGCGCTCCGCTAGTCCCACCTGCACCGTCAGCCGGCTGGGCGCCCCCAATCCGTCGCGCCACTGCCGTAGCCAGGCCGCTAGCTGAGGCGGACTCAATGCTGCCATCCGCTCGATCCAGCCTTCTCTGCTGAGCTCGGGTGTGGCTTGAGACTTGCCTATAACCCAGCCCAGCTGCACGCCGCCGCTGGCGCTTTCGAAAGCGCTGAAAACCCCCTGGGGACCCACCAGGGTGGTGAAGGAGCCAGCTAAGGGCGAGGCCGCGGGACTGGCCAGTTGAAACCAGAGCAAGTCGATCGGGCTGGGGCTGCTCTGCAGCGCTAGCCCTGCCTTCTGGCGCACCAGGGAGCCCCGGCCATCGCAGCCGATGACAAGGTCGGCAGGTAGCTGACTGCCATCGCGCAGTTGCACCCCCGCCACCCGCTCCTGCTGCCACAGCAGGTCAACCACCGGTTGGCCCCGCTCAATCGCAAAGGAGGGGTAGGTGCTGCCCCGTTTCAGCAGGGCCTCCAGCAGGGCCGGCTGGCTCACCAGGGTGCAGGGCCGGCTCGGATCGCCGCCGAGGGGCTCGGTGGCGGTGAATAGCTCCTGGCCATTGACCACGAAGCGCCATTCCACCAGGGGCCGGTGGGGCAGGCCTGGAATCAGCTCTAGCAGCCCCATGGCCGCCAGGGCTTCCAGCCCGGAGGGCATCAGCGCTTCGCCGCGGAATTGACGCTCCAGGTTGGTGCCGGCCTCTACCAGGGTTACGGCCATACCGCCACGGGCCAGCAGTAGGGCCAAACTCGCCCCCGCCGGTCCGGCACCCACCACAACCACCTTGGGGCGGTGGCTCAAGGGGCCACTCAAACGAAGGAGTTGTAGTTGCGAGTGCCGCCGCTCACCGGGTCGACATGGCCCGTCAACTGGCTTTTCTTGCTGAGCAAATACTCCACCAGCTCCTGCTGAACGGCCAACAATTCATTGGTGCAGCCGCGGAATGCGGCCCGGTGGCGTATTTCATCGTGCCGGGTGTGCAGGTCGCGCAGCATCAGCTGGATGGCATCCAGGGTGGCCGACGTGTTGCGGGAGGCCGGCGGGGCATTCAAGGCACGCTCCGTTCCACTGACCATGGCCACAGCATTGAGGGGAAGGCTAAGCGTAGGAGGGGGGCCGCCTGGATCACTGCTCCCGATCAGCAGTCGCCAAACAGGGTGCTGGACACCTGATGGAATGTTTCAAAGGTGTCTTGGTGATCCAGCCCGCTCACCGCCAGGGAGACGGTCTGCTGGCGGGGGTTGCATTCCACTGCCAGGCTCACTGCCCTGGCGCCATGGTCGGCATGGAAAGCGGCGCTCTGGCCGTCAACGGCGTAGAGGGTTTCGGGGGCGTGGGTGAAGCCGAGCTGGTTGGCCAGCAGGCTGATGCCGGCGAGGGACTTGGCCAGACTGCCGTCGCAGCGGATGGCAGTGGTGTAGACCACTGGCGCAGCGGGGGTGGTGTCCTCACCTGGCAACACCAGGGAGCTCGCCAACGACTTCATCAGGCTGCCGGTCTTCGCCAAGCTGCCGGTCTTCAGCAGGGTCTTCATCGGCGTACTTGGCCATCCGAGCAAATGGACTTTAGGTGCAGATCACTAGATGTGGTGCTTGGGGTTACCGGACGGCCCATATATGGTGGTTGGAGAGCCCTCCATCATCAGCCCGCCCGTCCCGACTCGGCTGCGTTGAACCCCCGGTCTGCAGCAGCAGCTCTGTTCTCGCCAGACGAGCGACCTTGCCCGTTCCACTCGGATCAAGGGGGTAGGACGTTTATTCCGATATTTCTTTGCTGATGAAGCAATTGCGACCTCTCGCTTTTGCTTCATAGAGCAACTTGTCAAGCTCTTGAATCACGTCTTCAAAAATGAGTTTAACGCCAGAGGCGCAATAAAGTATGCCTACACTCATTAGGATGCCTTCGGGGAAATCAGAGGCTCATTTTGCTTGGCTTCGGAGACCATCTTGAATGGCGACGAGCCAACTTATGGTTTCATCGGGCAACTGCGCAGGAATGGCGATAACAATTCGTCGCCGCCAAATCTTGCAGCAAATGCCTGATCTCCTGGTTTCGCTAATAATGCAGCTCCAACCCGCTTCAGGGCTTCGTCTCCTCTTGCATGTCCGAAGTTGTCATTGATTAACTTGAAGTTGTCAATGTCAATCGTGATCAGGCTAATAGGCTCTTGTGCCTGAGTCTTTAGTCGCAATTTCTCGAACTGCTCGATGGAGATGCGCTGAAGTTAGAATTTAAATGGTTTATATTTTAATCGTTTGCGCCGTTGTGTGCCGTCTTAGTGTAGCGCGTGTAATGTCTTGTCGCCAGGCAATGGTTAAAACTCTGGAGTGTTCTATGCATAGCTTGCATAGAGACCTGGCTTTAAGTATTGGTGGTGCATCTCAGCGATCCCTGTTCTTCTGGTTGGCTTTCTAAGCCCCCTCTGAACACAGCTGCCCCGAACCATTGCCTGTGCACCACTCCTTCAAGGCATGGGCAATGAATTCAGGTTCATTGTTCATGCGCCGATGGGGCGGTGCCATACCTCTAAATCTGGCTGGCAGGGAAGCTCTCAGAAGGCCCGGTTCAGATTTTCGGGCCTACATCAGCTGGTGATGAGTCGCTGATGAGCAGATCAGTGAGACCAAGTTCCACTACGCAGGTGGCGGTATCAGCGGCTCCGGCGTAGATCAGCAGTGAATCCTCCTGTTGGATGATGCCAGTGGGGAACACCACATTTGGCACAAATCCCAGACATTCGTACTCCATTTCTGGTGTCAAGATCTGCTCTCCTGCGCTGAGAATCTTCGAGGGCTGATCGAGATCCAAAAGCAGCTTTCCAGCCCCATAGCTGCCGATGCCGCTTTCACCTTCGCCCTTATCGTTGCCGTGATAGATCACCAACCATCCCTCCCTTGTGCGGATCGGTGGTGTGCCCGCGCCGATGCGGCCGCAATCCCAGCCTGCACTAGAGCCCAGCAGGGGCTGGTGCTTGCCCCAATGCAGTAGATCGGGTGATGAGGCCAGCCAAATCTCCGGACGGGAAAAATCATGGGCAGTGGTGGGCCGATGCAGCGCGAAATACTGGCCGCCGATACGCTCAGGGAACAGCACCACATCCTTGTTTTCCGGGCAGAAGATCGGCCCGTGGAACTTGAAGGAGCTGAAATCAAGTGTAGAGGCCAAAGCTGTTGCCGCACCGTGGGGGGATACGGCTACATAGGTGATATAAAAATGACCATCAATTGGCGTGATGCGGGGATCCTCGATGCCATAGCTGTCACAGCCGAGGCTCGGCCGGAGGATTTGCTGCTCACTGGGCTCGATCTGGCGACCGTCGGCACTGCGAACCACGCGTAGATGGGAGGTGGAAGTGAGCCGCAGCAGGCCCGTTTCCCTGATCTTCACCACCCTGGCATCTTCAACAATCAGTTCCTGCTCAGCCAGCCAGTCGATAACTATTTTTCCTGCCTCCAGATCCCAGCGCGGCAAACCCACGAAACCCGGCCGGATCTGCCTAGGCGCCTCGGCAACCCTGATAAGTAGCACAACTCCCTGCTCCGTTGTGACGGCGCCTGGATTGAAGGCCCCAACAACCCGCATGTCGTCCTGGGAGGGGGCGAGCTGCTCAGGGGTCAGCAGGCAGCTGCTAAATAAACGGGGTCTCATCCGCCAGGCTCAGCTAGTTGCGTTGCCGCGCAGGCCATGGCAAGGGAGTTGCGGCCATTTTCCTCAGTGATCAGCCGTTGATGGGAACGATCGGCAATCCAGGCAATCTGGTCGGCGAACAGTGCCCGCAGCAGCTCGCAATAACGGCGCATCTTCTCGGCCTCCAATCCAGCATGAAGATCGATCTTCTGATAGGTGTCAAAGTCTTTGTGGCGTCCACGGGCCAGGCGCTTAGAGCCGCTATAGCTTTCGAGAACATCAAGCCTGGCGTCAGGGAAGATCTGCATCAACCTGCGCGATTGATCTTCATCAATCACGGCCCGCAGCCGCACCCGAGTAGGTACCCATTCCTCCAGGGTCAATTCACCGTGTTCAAATAGCAGCCTAAATTCCTGACGCTCCAGCCGCGCCGGCTGGGTGAAGCCGTGATAGAAGTTGATTAGGGCACCATTGCCGTAGCGCACTACGCACTGCACCTGCTCCTCAATGCCGGAGCCTGGGCGCAGAGTCCGCTGGGAGGAGACAACCTCTCCCTTCCCCAGCCAACCTTCGAACAGATCGAAGAAATGCACGCCATGTTCAATGAAGATGCCGCCACTTTTGCTGCGATCCCAGAACCAGTGCTCGGCTGAAAGCCCCTCATCGCCGGCGGCATTATCAAACCAGCCATGCAGGCACTCGCCGATCACTTTGGAATCGATCAGTTGGCGCACGGCCTCAAACAGCGGGTTGTAGCGCTGCATCAGGTTGGCGATGCAGAGGCGATCGCTGGAGCGGGCCAGCTGCAACAGCTCATCAGCTTGGGCCAGGCTTAGCACCAGCGGCTTTTCGCAGATCACATGCTTGCCTGCCTCCAGGGCTGCACGCACCTGGGCGTAATGGAGAAAGGGCGGCGTGGCGATGTAAACAAGGTCAACCTGATCAAGTTGGAGCAGGCTTTCCACTTCAAGGGTTTCAGCAACTCCAAAACGGCGGGCCATGGCGAGGGCCGCCTCTCGATGGGTGCCAGCCATGGCCACCAGCTCCGCCCCTTCAACTTGTAGAAACTGTTGGAGAGCAAACAGTCCAAACCCGCCTGCTCCAATGGCGCCGATGCGGATCTTATTCATGGCTTGGGGATTGAATGGCGAGCGAGTTCGATTAGTCGCATCTCCTGCAGAGCCAGGAGGAAAGCCAGAGTTGATTCGGCACCCTGGTTCATGTTGACGCTGTCGTCTTGAAGACCGTCGAAGCAGCCGCCAGTGCGTGCGTCATAGAGCGGCAGGTGCAGGTCGTTGTCGCCTAGGAACCAGGCAAATGCTCGCCAGGCCTCGCGGAGCCAGAAGCTATCGCCCGTAGCTGACCAGGCCTCAACGCAAGCCGACACTGAAGCGCAGGCCTCCAGTGGTTGCTGGTCGAAGGTGGCCCGCTGCTGGCCCCGGCGGTAGAAGCCATTGGAACCAATTGGCCTGAAATGGCCAGCTTCAGCGGTTTGCTCTGCCATCAACCAGCGCAGACTGCGCAGACCCACATCAAGGGCTTCGCTTCGATTCGACCAGCGGCCACTGAGGATCAGGGCGTGCGGCAGGGAAGCATTGTCGTAACTGAGCACATCCTCAAACCAGGGCCATTCATCACTGGAGTTTTGATCGAAGGCCACCAGCAACTGATCGGTGAGGGTATCGCGCATCAGATCGACGGTTCGATCACCACTCAGCGTGCGCAGATACTCGTGGATAGACTTGAGTCCAAGGGCCCAGGCCCGTGGACTCGTTGTTTTGGTGACCGAGGGCAGCGCCAGCTGAAACAGATCCACTGCCCAGTGGCGCAAATCATCGCGGCGGGATCTGCCTACACAGGCAGCCAGGGCTAGCAAGGTGCGGCCCAGGCAATCATCGGAGCCATCTTCATCGAGCCAGGTGCGCTCGAAGCTCATGAAGTTATGAAATCGGCAAGTTCCCGGGATGTAGGCATAGTTAATAAACGATGCATAACAAGTAGCCAATGCTTGAACGTCCGGGGTGGCATCGCCCGATTCTTCGAGCATTACAAGCAATTGCAGAGCGCGAACATTGTCATCCGTGCAATATCCTTCCTTGAAATTGGGAAATGTGAATTTGGCGTGCTGATAAATACCTGTTGAATCCGAGATTCTCTTCAGATGCTCAAGCCTTAAGGCCGGCAGCTCGCGCGGTTCCTGCTCCAGGGGCTTGATTGGGGAGTGCAGCACCACTCCGTTGCCACGCTCTAGCCTGGCTCGCTCAAATGAGCTGGCATAAAGTTCAGCTACCTGGCTCCAGATCATGCCCCTACCCAGTAGGTAGGCCTGCTTGCGCATGGCATGTCTACGCACTTCATCGATCAACAAACCGATCAGTGCCTCGGCAATTGCATCACTGTTGCGAAAGGGCACCAACACGCCCCGGTCTTCAGCAAGCAGCTCTTCTGCGTGCCAGTAGGGAGTGGAGATCACCGCCTTGCCGCAACCGAAGGCATAGGAGAGGGTGCCGGAAGTTATCTGATCACGGTTGAGGTAGGGAGTGATATAAATATCCGCAACACCAAGAAAATCCTTGAGCTCTTCAGCGCTCACAAAGCGGTTATAAAAGATTACCTGCTTTCTAACCCCAAGCTCAAGGGCAAGCCTTTCAAGACTTAAGCGATAGGTTTCGCCCTGCTCTCGTAGCAGGTGGGGATGGGTGGCACCCAATACGATATAGACGACCTCGGGGAATACCTTGACCACCTCAGGTAAGGCCCGGATAACGTTTTCTATCCCCTTGGCTGGCGAGATCAACCCAAAAGTAAGAAGAACTTTTTTGCCCTCAACACCAAACTGATCTTTGTAATAGTTGGGATCTACAAACGGCATGTCTGGCACACCATGGGGGATCACGTCTAGATGATCTGCTTGCAACCCGTAGATTTCCTCAAGAATTCGGCGCCCCCGTTCACTCATCACAATGATCCGTGCTGAAAGTGCGGCGAGCTCTTTCATCACATGCAGATGTTCTGCGCTGGGCTCCTCCAGGATCGTATGGAGTTGGGTAACCACAGGGATATGGACATGGCGCAAAAGCGTTAAGATATGCTTGCCAGCTGGGCCGCCATAGATGCCAAACTCGTGCTGGAGGCAGATGACATCCGTATCGGTGAGATTCAGGAAATCGGCAGCGCGGCGATAGCTGCTTAAATCCTGCTCCGCAATCTCAAAACGAACTTCCGGTGGATAGGCGTAGCCTTCGGGAACGTCGTTTACCGCAACGATGAAGCATTCGTTGTCGGCTGCGTCGTCGGAGAGAGCTCGATAAACCGAGTGTGAGAAGGTGGCGATCCCACATTTCCTTGGCAGATAGTCGCCAATGATTGCAATTTTTCGAGTAGATCTTGGCTTCAAGGATATTTCTCCAGAGGGTTGGCCTTCAATTCTCGCAATAACTCCTTAACGGATACGGTGGCAAAAGTGGCTGACTGATCGCTCATGGCGTAAGGTACGATCAGCTTATCGGCATGGATTAGTGATCCGCAACTATAGACAACATTCGGAACATATCCCTCTCTCTCCTCCTTGGTTGGCTCTAGCAGGGGCTCCTTGAGGCGGCCGATCACTTGGCTTGGATCGTTAATGTCGAGCAGAATCGCACCTATGGTGTATCTACGCATTGGTCCAACGCCATGGGTCAGTACCAGCCAGCCAGCTTCGGTTTCGATAGGCGAGCCACAGTTGCCAATCTGAACGAACTCCCAGGGGTAGGTGGGCCGCATCAAAATACGCTTTTCGTACCAGAAGTGCAGCTGGTCTGAATACATCA
Organism: Cyanobium sp. L1E-Cus; assembly: GCF_024345755.1. Classification (NCBI taxonomy): domain Bacteria; kingdom Bacillati; phylum Cyanobacteriota; class Cyanophyceae; order Synechococcales; family Prochlorococcaceae; genus Cyanobium; species Cyanobium sp. L1E-Cus. The sequence goes on from NZ_JAGQBS010000010.1 coordinate 39,013, forward strand.
GATAGATATTCTCGCCATCCTGCCTGGAAAGCATGGCGTATGAGTCTCCCAGTTTTCTTGGGAATAGGGCCATGCCCTTATTTGCCACTTCAGGGCCATTTAAGGTGCTTATCTTGAACTGGGTGAAGTCTTTAGTTTCCAGCAACTGGGGGAAGACAAGCTGACCGTCATAGGCGCTATAGGTCGCATAATAGGTAGTCTGCCCGTTTTCTTCAAAAGCAACAAATCGAGCATCTTCAATGCCACGACTTTCGGTGGGAGAGGTGGGGAAGATAGCTCGCTCTGAGCAATCATCACCTGGGTCGAAGCTTAGCTCGTAGTTTGCGCGTGCCAGCGATAGTACGCTCTCCGCTATATGCATGCTGTCTGTATTGGCGAGACGGTCACTGCGCAGGGCCTGGTTGGTTAACTCCTTGAGTTCCTCAAAGCTGAAAAAATCAGGTAGCTGGTCCATTAGGCGCTGAGCAAGATGCGTAAGCAAGCCCATTTCAACAAGCTTTCGCTCGAAAAGATGCTTTTCATAGCTTGGGTTTGGATGCACATCAGCAGCTGCCACAAAGGGGCTCGGCTGATCAAGGGCGATGCCTCCCTCTCGGTTGATAACGCCAGTGCGAAAAACAATTGAGGAGATATGGCCTTCGCCCGTCGCCCGTAGGCTTAGGAGAAAGCGCATGCTGCCTTCATCGATTCCCGACTGATCCGGATGCCGCACGATTGACGGATTGAAGAGAGCCGCCGCTTCAAGGGAATATTCCAGCGTGAAATAGGCACCGATCAGCAGCCTTTCGCAGTGGTTTAGGGGCCGATCGGTGATCAGATGCTCGCTCACATGGCCGAAACGAGTGAGCAGAAAGGCCTGCAACTTTTCATGGCGGCCTTCAAAGCTCTCCAGCATGATGGCGGCTTCGCGCTCCGCCTCGGAGCGGCTTAGTGCCATGACCCGAGCAACAATTCGTTGAATGCGTTCCCTGCCACTCGGTTCGAAGGCCCTTAAAAACACCCGCGAAGGGTCCGGTCGAATTTGAATATTTGTTCTGTTGACCTGAAGTGACATGGTTTATAGCCTGCCTTAGGGATCAAAAAAGGCTAGAAATAAAAGGTCGGGTTCAAAAAGCAAGAATATTGTTGCCTTTGTGTTTGGTACCCGTTCAGGCCTGGATTAGTGCTGCGAATGTTTGCCTTCCTGCACCCTAGATGCTGGCTTCAATTTTGGTTGCATTTTAGGGAGACTCTGGAAAACGCAGGCCATCTGAGCGAGAATAGGGGCATAAACCAAGGCCAGGACTGAGGTGATGGGCGGCAAGCAGCTCGGGTTTACTGATTATGAGCAGAGCACCGCCAAAAAGCGCACAAAGCGTGAGAAGTTCCTGGCCGAGATGGAGAAAGTAGTCCCTTGGCAGGCACTGGTCGATCTGATTGAGCCTTACTACCCAAAGAGCAGCAGCAAAGGAGGCCGCCCGTCATATCCATTGGCCACAATGCTCCGGATTCACCTGATGCAGCAGTGGTACAGCCTCAGTGATCCAGCCATGGAGGATGCACTGATTGAAGTACCCACCATGCGGCGTTTCGCCGGCATCGAACTGATCAGCGACAAGATCCCTGATGAGACAACGATCCTGGCATTCCGGCATCTGCTTGAGAAGCACGACCTCGGCCAGAAGATTTTTGAGACGGTCAAGGCCCACCTCAAGCAGAGAGGCATGGCCATGAAGCAAGGCACGATCATTGATGCCACCTTGATCTCTGCTCCCAGTTCCACCAAAAATAAAACCGGTGAACGGGATCCAGAGATGCACCAGACAAAGAAGGGCAACCAGTGGTATTTCGGGATGAAGGTCCATATAGGGGTTGACAAGGACTCCGGCCTCATCCACTCAGTAGAAACCACCTCGGCCAATGTGCATGACATCACCCGAGCAGCCCAGCTCCTCCATGGAGAGGAAGAGGTGGTCTATGGAGATGCCGGCTATCAAGGGATTGATAAGCGGGCTGAGATTGCAAACAAGAGCATCACTTTTCGTGTTGCCATGAGGCCTGGAAAGCGGAGGGTCTTGCCAGATACGCCAGACGGAAGGTTGCTTGATTTAGTAGAGACGGCCAAGGCGCACATCAGGGCCAAGGTTGAGCACCCATTTCGTGTCATCAAGGAGCAGTTTGGCTTTAGAAAGACCAGATTGCGCGGAATGGCCAAGAACCACTGCAAAGTCAATGTTCTAGCAGCTCTGACGAATCTGTTTCTCGCTCGCGGGTACCTTCTGGCTACGGGATAGGCGCAGTATTGGTGTGCCTAATGGGCTCAATTTGTGCCCAAAACAGGCACAAAGTTGCTTTCAAAGAGTAAGAAGAAGGTGAATTGGAGCTGGATCACCCCGAAATCCACCCATCCTCAAAATTGGTCTGTGTTGCCGGCGTCAAACCCTCGTTGACCAGAGTCTCCTTAGGTAAAAAATATTTTCGATAAGTTCCCTTGATGCTGCGATTTCAGCAGCAGACTCACTTGCGACTCCAGTAGTCGTCCTTGCCTTGAGTTCGGCTTAGCTACTGCCGAACGAGTAACCCCTCCGCAGGGTCATCCAGGCGCTGGTCAGGAGCTGCTGCCGAGCGAGCTTGTTGTTGTTCCCACTTCTTCCCGCTTATCCCCTTTGCACCCCGCTGCCGCAGCGGGTGCGTTGCCGTTCTTGCTTGCGTTGCAGCCGCTCTGTGATGCCGAGCTCAGCGCCTTTCCAGAGCCGATTGATTTCAGAGGTGAAGTGCTCGGCGAGCAGGGGGGACTCAAACACCAGCAGGGTTTCGTCGTTCTGGTGGGCGGCTGAGGGGCTCCAGTTGAAGGAGCCGGTGATCACGGTGCGGTTGTCGATCACAGCCAGCTTGTGGTGCAGTTTGTCGCCGCTGGCCAGGCGTGGTGTGCCGACACTCTCCAGGGGGCGCTGCCAGGGGCGGTTCGCCGCCTCCACGCCGCAGCGGTGATCGGGCAGTTGGGTGCCGAGCAGATCGAGCACTTCGCTGAAGGCGCGGTTCGCAAAGCCGGGATCGGCCAGTAGCCGGATGGCCACCCCCTGCGCCTGCAGGCGGGCCATGACATCGGCCAGCCGTTGTTCAGAGAGTACGAATAGGGCGAGATCCAGCTGCTTGCGGCTGCCGGAGAGCAACTTCTCCAACACCAGCAGACCCTGGTGGGGATCGCTACGACGATGGGGGGCGAACAGGACCGTCACCGGCGTTGCCCCCACCAGCAACTTTTGGGGGGCTCCGCCGCCCTTGCCCAGCCCAAAGCGGCTGTCTGGCTGGCCGCCGGGGCCGTCGCCCCACATCCGCTCAAACTCGGCCACAAAGGAGTTGGCCAGCTCATGGCTGCGCAGGCGCAGCAGGTGGTTGACGTTGCCGCGGCTGCGGTCTGCACCCGGATCGCCGTGGATGCAGGAGGGGGTGAAATTGGCTGAGCCGGTCACCACCACCGCCCTGTCCACCACCATGAACTTGTGATGCATGAGGCCACTGCCAGCGCTGCCATCGGCGGTGTCATCGATCAGGGGCACGCCGGCCCGCTGCAGGATCGCCACAGCGTCTCCCCAACCGAGGGCCTTGAGCTGTTCATGGCGGGTGCGTTGGTGTGGGGCCAGATCGGCCGGATGTTCTTCGCTCCAGGGGCTGCTGTAGGTGTTTTCCAGCACCACCTTCACTGTCAGCCCCTCGCGGTGCTTAGCCGCCAGCGCTTCGGCCAGCTTCGGCAGCGACAGCTCCTGAACCGCTACCAGGATTTCCCGCCGCGCCGACTGAATACTTGCCAGCACGAAAGCCTCGAGATCGTCGCCCTGACGCCATTGACCGTTGATCGGGCTGCGGTAGCGGCTGGTTTCGGCGTGGTTGAAGGCCAGCTCGATCCCCTTGGGCAGGGGCTTGGGCTGGGCTGACTGGCCCAGTAGCTGGGCGTCTGCGCTGCAGCCAGCTAAAGCCAAGCTCACAAGGCTTGCCCAGGCGAAGGGGTGGCGCGGCGAAAGGTTGGCCATTGCAGCCCTGGGCGGTTGTACCCAGGGTTCCCACATCGGATCAATCTGGGGCTTTATCTAGTGGTGGCCGGGCATCTCGGCGGTCCGCAGCATCACCACGAACCAACCAGTACCAATCAACACAGCGCTGAGCATGGCTGCTGGCAGGCCGAAGCGCATCAACACAACCGGCACAATCAGCGGAAATGCCAAGGCTCCTGCCATCGGTGTGAGGGCGACGGCTGAGCGCTTCAGCGCCAAGGCTCGATTTAGAACCATTCGCTTACGGCCTTTTCGGCTGGGTTGCTGTTGTCCTCAGGGGTAGAGCGGCTGAATTCCAGGGTGATGTTGCGCTTCTGCTCGCCATCGGCGGCGACCGCCTCGATCGGATAAAGCTGCTGACCATCGCGGAAGGGCACTTGCACCCGGAAGGTGCCATCGGCGGAAAGGGGCACCTCCTCACCGCCAATGGTGAGGCGGGCAGCGGGATCGGTGGCCCCATAGACAATCAGCTCAGCATCAGCCACAAGCCAGAACGAGCGTTGACGGGAGGCGACCCCGCCGATGCCGGAGGCGTTGCGGCCACTGGCCCAGATGCCGGCACCAGAGGTGTTGAGTTCACTGGTGTCTAGGCCGGCTGCCTCTAGCTCATGGAAAGCCTCAGAACCCCTGCCAAGACTGCGCCAGCGGGCTGTAGCTGTTTGATATAGGCGTTCGTGCAGTCCTGAATCGGCTGGCTCCACCGGCATCGGCAGGATGGCTGGAGCCGTGTCCAGCGAAAAGGGCACGAACTGATCGAGTATTTGCTCGCTGGGGTGCTGGGCCGGTACCCGTGCCACTGAAGAGAAGGCCAGGGATATCCAGCCGCCGCCGCCTTTGCGGTAGCCGAGTTCCACCCGGTAATCCCGATCGCACAGGGGCACTGGCAAGTACCACTCGGTGGCATGGCTGTCGACCACCACTTCCTGCAGGGTGTGGGGGTGGGCTGAGCCGCCGGGCAGGCCAGTTACGTCGGCGACGCGCAGACAAAGCTGGGAGGCACCAGTTGCCAGGGCTGAGGCCCGATCGCTTTGGGAGATATCCCAGAACACGTAGGCCCACTGGGGATCGCGGGGCAGAAATACGACGCTGGTATTTGCTGAGCTGGGGCGGGGAGCTGGGGGTAGCTCTGCTTCGATTGCCTTGAGACTGATAGGCGTGTCCTCCTCATCCTGGCGATCATTGATGGCTGCCAGGAGTTCATCCTTGGACTTACGGCTGTACAAGCCCACCCCAAGGTCGCTAGCGACCTGGCGAAGCTGACGCAGGGTCATGCGTGCCAATGCGGTGAATGCTTGAGTCACAGCAACAGATTTCTTTTGGGATCAGTGTGGACGAGTTTCTCCTGACTCGGGTAGCTCGATCTAGAGCCGTCAGTAGATGCTGACGGCCTGGGTGCTGATGGCCCATAAAAAAGGGCGGCCTTTTGACCGCCCGGGGATTTAGTTGGAGACTGGCTTCAGCGGCCGATGCTGCGGTAAGGAACCTTGGACAGATAGTCCATGCTGACGCTGCCGGATGCAGCGCCTTGGCTGCGCATTGCAGGCAGATTGCGCACCCAGGGGAGGTAGTCCTCGGGGAAGCCGCCACGGCGCTGACCGGAGCGAGCGGGGATCGTTTTGGCGGTGCCGGTGTACACAAGTTGGGGGAAGCCCAAGATGCCGCGGTAATAGGCCTCGTATCGCGGAGTGGTGATGTTGAAGGGGGTTTCGCCCAGATCGCGGGAGCCCACCACGCGGTTGCGGTGGAAGGGAACGGTGTCGTAACCGAAGGCGTCCAGGTATTCCTGGCCGTTGAGGATGTCGTCAACCATGCCCTTGACCCCGCGGGTCATCAGCACGGCCGCCCAGGCGATCTCCTCAGACCTGCCGTGGGTGGGGCGACCCAGCAGCTTTTCCACCAGGTGGCGCACCACTCGGTAATTGCTGTTCAGGTTGTAGAAGCTGCGGGTGAAGGTGTCTGAGAGACACAGGGAGCGAATGAAATCCCGCACACTCATTTGGCCGTTGCGCAGCTGGCTCTCCAATGTCGAGTTGCGGTCGACCTTGAAGGCATAAAAGAAAATCTGTCGGTAACACGACTCAATGACCAGATTTAGGTCTTTGGGATCCATTGCCCTGTCCATGGACATGGGTTTGGGGTCCTCATCCGAACCCACCCGAAGCGGGTCAACCCGCGAGTTTTGGGTAGTGGGCGCGTATTTCAGGAGGGGCAGGGCCACACAACTTCATCATCCGTCGTTGCTGATCGTAGAAGTGCAGCCGCGGCCGGGTTCGGCTGGCCGAGACAGGGCTCACAGTCCGTAACGTTCGTCACCATCCCAGGGGAGACAGGGGCTGCTCGGAAACGGGCTCTTGGGCTGGGGGTTTGGCCCCAGGCTGCGGGCTGTCTAGCAGCCGTGTCTCGACGCAGAAGGACGCCGTATTGGAGAGGCCCTCCACCGTGCTGGTGCGCAGACGCACGTTGGGGCCGGCAAAGCTGAATCGCTCCAGGCTGGCCATGGTTTCGTAGCCGGTGGTGAGCAGTAGACCGTCGCGCTCGTCCATGGCGAAATGACCTGCCACGGGGGCGGTTTCGGCGTAGCCGCGGTCGCGCAAAAGCAGGCCGGACCGGCCGAGCTCATCGGTGGGGATCAAGCCGAAAACGCTTTCCCCCTCGTGGGCTTCTCCTGCCTTATCCCACGCCATTGAGGCGTTCCAGGTCACCCGGCAGCCCCCAGCGAGGCCGGCGGGATTTTCGCCGTGGAGCTCGGCGATGGCGATCAGGCGGGGGTCGGCCGCGGCGATCTCCACCACCTCAATAAAGGAGCCGCCCGCCTCAGCTCGCCGGTGCAGCAGGTGATGGCTGCTGCGCTGGGAGCGCCAGCGACCGCAGCTAAGGCGGAAAAAGCTGAGGGCGTCGGCGATCGACTCGGAATGGATTTCGCTCACTGGCGTGCCGGGGCTGGGGCTGTGGCTGTGGCGATGATCGCAAGCCGCGGCGATTAGGTCGCCCAGCTCTAGGGTCAATGGCGCCCGGTTCAGGGTTGCGGCCAGTTGCTGCAGCTGCCCGCCCGCCGCCTCTAACTGCTCCACCAGAACTGCCTGGAAGCAGGGGGCGTCGGCGAGCGCGGGCTGCTGGCTGGCCCAGGCGCGCATCGCGTCACGGCCTGGCAGGGCCCCTGCGGGCTGGTGGGCTGCGATCGCCTGCAGGCTGCGCAGGCTGTGGGCCAGAAGGCGCAGATGGTGCCGCTCCAAGGCAGGCAGGAGGGTGGCCTCCAGCTCCGCCAGTTCTGCTGCTGAAAGCGGACTTTGGGCCTGGGGTGGCTGTGCTTCAGTCGTCACGGCAGGGAGTCAGGCGAAAGCCGCAAGAGTGACCCTTCTCCAAGCGCCATTGCACCCGATCCACCTGACAGTCGGGAAAGGTGTAGCGAATTAGCTGTAGCTCTTGGTCGCAGATGCAGGGGAATTGCTCGGCGATGCGCATCACGGAACAGTGAAATTCACTGAGCATCCAGGCTTGAGGGTTGCCGGCATCTTGGGAACATTCCGCCAGGTAGCCCTCTTGCCGGCGTAGATCCACTAGTTGCTCCAGTCGCTCTTGAAGCGAGCCAGCGCCGATGCGGTGGCGGTAGGCGTCAGCCTGCTGAATGGCTTGAAGTTCTAGGAGTCCCTGCAGGGTTTCAGGTGGCAGGTTGCCAGCCAGAGATTGCAGCAGGCCGAGGGCGAAATGGTCGCTGCCATCGGGAAATTGCCCCTGCCCCTTGGCGGTAAGGCGCCAATAATTACTGGGCCTGCCCGGACCCTCCGCCGAAGGACTTGCCTCGACCAGGCCATCGTCTTCTAGGCCCCGCAAATGGCGACGCACAACCTGCACCGACATCGCCAGGTGTGCGGCTAGGGCGCTCGCGGTGGCCTCTCCATGCCTAACCAGCAAGGTGAGGACCGTATCCCGGGTGGATGCCGGATCGGCGTGCTGGTGAATGATTTCGGGAATGGCGCTCACGGCAAAGGCCGGTTGAGACAACGATGCCACGACTGGCGGGAGGTTGGGGATTGGGCCCCGCTGGCAGCCTTGGTGTCTTAGGCTCATTCACTAACGAAACAAATTGGTTTCGTAATGGTCTGCCGGCAAATCCGATTGCTAGCTGCCGATGGCACCGGATTCCGAGGTGCTGTTTGACTACCGCCTTCTGATCACCTTCCCTTTCGAGCCATGTCCGACACTCCGGCCAGTTCGACCGCTGAGAGCCCCGCAGGGAGCTCGCCGGCGCACACCGACAGCTTGGAGGTGATCCGAAAGTTTGCTGAAACCTACGCGCAGCGCACCGGTACTTACTTTTGTAGTGATCCCGGTGTGACCGCGGTGGTGCTTGCTGGCTTGGCCAAGCACAAGGATGAGCTTGGTGGTGCCCTATGCCCCTGCCGTCATTACGAGGACAAGCAGGCAGAGGTTTCCCAAGCCTTTTGGAACTGCCCTTGCGTGCCCATGCGGGAGCGTAAAGAGTGCCACTGCATGCTGTTTCTCACCGAGGACAATGCTTTCCGTGGTGACCAACAGACAATTTCCCTAGACGAAGTTAAAGCCCTTACTGCCAGCTGAGTCGGTTTACCTCAATGAGTACTGCAACCGTTGGCGATCTAGTTTCACAGCCGTATAAGCACGGTTTCGTTACTGATATTGAAACTGAAAAGATCGCCAAGGGTCTGAGTGAAGACGTTGTGCGTCTGATCTCCTCCAAGAAAAGTGAGCCTGAGTTTTTATTGGCTTTTCGGCTGCGGGCCTACCGCCAATGGCTGAATATGCAGTCACCAGATTGGGCGGCACTGGGTTACCCGCCGATTGATTATCAAAATATTATTTACTACGCAGCTCCTAAGCAGCAGGAGAAAAAAGCCAGTCTTGACGAGGTCGATCCCAAGCTGCTGGAAACATTCGAAAAGCTTGGCATCCCCCTAAGTGAGCAGAAGCGCCTCTCCAACGTGGCAGTTGATGCTGTTTTTGACAGTGTCTCAATCGCCACCACCTATCGTGAAAAGCTTGCAGAGCATGGGGTTGTTTTCTGCTCAATTAGTGAGGCTGTAAAAGAATATCCAGGCTTGGTAGAGAAATATCTTGGCACAGTCGTTCCAAGTAATGACAACTATTTTGCGGCCCTAAATTCTGCGGTTTTTAGTGATGGTTCTTTTGTTTTTATACCCAAGGGTGTGGCCTGCCCGATGGAGTTGTCCACTTACTTCCGGATCAATTCTGCCGATACTGGTCAGTTTGAGCGCACTTTGATTATCGCCGAAGAGGGTGCTTCGGTTAGCTACTTGGAGGGGTGCACGGCCCCTATGTTTGATACCAATCAACTCCATGCAGCCGTTGTGGAGTTGGTAGTACTTGATGATGCTTCTATCAAATACTCAACGGTTCAGAACTGGTACGCCGGTGACGAGCATGGCGTAGGTGGCATTTATAACTTCGTGACAAAGCGTGGCCAGTGCCGGGGCGACCGCAGCCGAATTAGTTGGACTCAGGTGGAAACTGGATCAGCAATCACTTGGAAGTATCCCAGTTGTGTGCTGCAAGGTGCTGATTCGGTGGGCGAATTTTATTCAGTTGCCCTCACTAATAACTATCAGCAGGCTGATACTGGTACCAAGATGATTCACGTCGGTCCGAGGACCCGCTCAACCATTGTCAGTAAAGGCATCAGCGCTGGTCATTCTTCTAATAGCTATCGCGGCCTTGTCCAAATCGGGCCTAAAGCGGTAGGGGCTAAGAATTACAGCCAGTGCGATTCGATGTTGATTGGCGATCAGGCTGGCGCTAATACCTACCCCTATATCCGCTCTCAGCAACCGGATGCCGCAGTGGAGCATGAGGCAAGCACTTGCCGCATCTCCGCAGACCAACTCTTTTATCTGCAAAGCCGGGGCATTGGTTTTGAAGAGGCTGTTTCGATGATGGTCAGCGGTTTTTGCCGCGACGTGTTCAATCAACTGCCAATGGAATTTGCTGCTGAGGCAGACAAATTGCTTGCCCTCAAGCTCGAGGGATCCGTGGGCTGAGCCGCGCCGGTCTGTTCTATCTGTTCGTTCCCCCTTTCCCGCCTTTCCTTACCTGCTGTGATTCGCCCAGACTCCCCGGTATTGCTCGAAATTTCTGACTTGCACGCGCGGGTTGAGGAGCAGCCAATCCTTAAGGGGGTGAACCTCACGATCCGAGCTGGTGAAATCCACGCAGTGATGGGGCGTAATGGCAGTGGCAAAAGCACACTTTCCAAAGTGCTGGCCGGCCATCCCGCCTACACGGTCACAGCCGGGTCGGTTTCATATATGGGCTCAGACCTGCTTGAGCTAGCGCCAGAACAGCGCTCCCGCTTGGGCTTATTCCTGGGATTTCAATATCCGGTGGAGATCCCGGGGGTTAGCAACCTTGAATTCCTACGGGTGTCCACTAACGCCCGCCGCGCTCAAATGGGTGAGGAGGAGCTGGACACCTTTGCTTTCGAGGACCTTGTGCGCGAGCGCCTCAAGGTGGTGCAAATGGATCCGGCCTTCTTAGATCGCAGTGTCAACGAAGGCTTCTCCGGTGGCGAGAAAAAGCGCAACGAGATCTTGCAGATGGCCCTACTTGAGCCTTTGGTGGCGATCCTCGATGAAACCGATTCTGGCCTCGATATCGATGCTCTACGCATCGTGGCTGATGGCGTTAATCAACTAGCTGGCCCCGAAAATGCCACCTTGCTGATCACCCACTACCAGCGCCTGCTGGATCTGATCACCCCCGATTACGTCCATGTGATGGCTGCGGGCCGGATCCTGCGCACCGGAGGCAAGGAGCTGGCCTTGGAGCTTGAGCGCACTGGTTACGAATGGGTGGATCAGGCGCTGGCCAGCCTGGGCCAGGAACCTGCGGAGGTGCTGTGATGCCAGCTGCGGTTATGCCAAATACTGCCGATTGGCTCACCCAACTTGCTGGCGCTCCCCTGCCGGGGCGAAGTCAGGAGGAGTGGCGATTCACTGGCCTGGCTGCCCTAGAAGCCTTGGCGCCCGAGCTCTGGAGTGGTGTCGATCCATTCGCCCAACTCAGCTTGCCCGCTGGCATTAGCCGCATCGGAGCTGATCAGGCGCAGGGTTTGCAGCAGCAGGTGCTCAAAGCCACAGGCGGCACCGATGCTTGGTCGGTGCGGCTTAATCAAGGCGCTTCGCCCCGCTGTCTGGCCTTGCGGGTGGCTGGAGCAGCAGATCCGTTGCAATTGCATTTTGACGCCGGCGCGGAGCCGGGTCTGCGGGCACTGCAGCTGGTGCTCGTGCTTGAGGAGGGCGCCAGCCTGGAGCTGCTTATTCAGCACGGCTCCAGTGGCCCCAATGCCACCAGCTTGGTAGCGGTGGCCCAGCTTGGCCGCGGCGCCCAGCTCAATCTGGGGTTACTGGCGCCTGGCGATGCCCGCGCCAGCCTGCTCAGCCACCTGTCGATCACTCAGGCCCCCGCCAGCTCCCTGCAAGTCACCACCGCGGTTGGGGGTTGGGCCCTGAGCCGGCTCGAGCCCTGCATCAGCCAGCTCGAGGGAGCGGCCCACACCCGGCTGCGGGCCCTGCAGCTGGTGGATGGCCAGGAGCTGGCCGACACCCACAGCCAAGTGCGTTTTGAAGGCCCCGATGGCCAGCTCGATCAGCTCCACAAGGTGGTAGCTGATGGGGCCGGACGCAGCGTGTTCAACGGGGCTGTGCGTGTGCCGCGCAGCGCCCAGCAAACCAACGCCACCCAGCTCAGCCGCAGCCTGTTGCTCTCCGATCGGGCTCGAGTGGATACCAAACCCGAGCTTGAAATCGTCGCGGACGATGTCAAGTGCGCCCACGGCGCCACGATTAGTCGGCTCCAGCAAAACGAGCTTTTTTATCTGCAGAGCCGGGGTATTGGCGCTGAACAAGCCTCACGGTTGCTGTTGCGGGGCTATTGCGAGGAGGTGTTGCGCGAGCTTCCCGCGGCGGCGGCGGCCCTGAATCCGCTAAAGCTGCTGCTGCGGGAGCATCCATGACCACCACCTCCAGCGCAGCAGTAACCACCACCGCATCTCCCACCAGCCTTGAGGTGGTTACGCCGAATCTTGCTGCCCTCACCCGGCCTGATTTCCCCCTGCTGGCCCAAACGGCTTGCCTTGGCCAGCCGCTGATCTACCTCGATTACGCCGCCACCAGCCAGAAGCCCCGTCAGGTATTGGCGGCCCTGCAGCACTACTACGACCACGACAACGCCAACGTGCACCGCGGCGCCCACCAGCTCAGTGCTCGCGCTACTGAAGGCTTTGAGGCAGCCCGCAGCAAAACTGCCACCTTCATCGGTGCGGCCAATGCGCGAGAAATCGTGTTCACCCGCAATGCCAGCGAGGCGATCAACTTGGTGGCTCGCAGCTGGGGCGAGGCCAACCTGGACCCCGGTGATGAGGTGTTGCTCACGGTGATGGAGCACCACTCCAACCTGGTCCCCTGGCAGCTGCTGGCGGCGCGCACTGGCTGCGTGCTGCGCCATGCGGGCCTCACCGAGAGCGGTGAGCTGGATCTGGAGGATCTGCGCGGCCAGATCAGCGAGCGCACCAAGCTCGTAAGCCTGGTGCAGGTGAGCAATACCCTCGGCTGCCTCAATCCGATTGAGCAAGTGGTGGAGCTGGCCCACGCCGCCGGGGCTCTGGTGCTGGTGGATGCCTGTCAGAGCCTGCCCCACCTGGTGGTGAATGTGGCCCGGCTGGGCTGTGATTTCTTGGTGGGCAGCTCCCATAAGCTTTGCGGCCCCACAGGCATGGGCTTTCTTTGGGCCCGCGAGGCTCTGCTGGAGTCGATGCCGCCCTTCCTGGGCGGAGGCGAGATGATCCAGGACGTGTACCTCGATCACAGCAGCTGGGCCGAATTGCCGCACAAATTTGAGGCGGGCACCCCGGCTATCGGCGAGGCGATCGGCATGGGTGCCGCCCTCGACTACCTCAGTGCCATTGGTCTCGAACGCATCCACGCCTGGGAGCAGCTGCTCACCCGCCAGCTGTTTGCGCGTCTCCAGGCGATCGAGGGGGTCCGCATCTTGGGTCCCACCCCCGATCAGCAACCCGATCGCGGCGCCCTGGCGGCATTCACGGTGGATGGCCTGCACGCCAACGACATCTCCGCCCTGCTGGATTCAGCCGGCATCTGCATCCGCAGCGGCCATCACTGCACCCAGCCCCTGCACCGCCTCTACGGCCTCCCCGGCTCAGCCAGAGCCAGCCTGGGCTTCACAACCACCCCTGAAGAGATCGACCGCTTCGCTGAGGAGCTTGAGGGCACGATCACCTTTCTGCGCGAGCACAGCTAGTTGGCTGGTAATTCGTCCAGGGCAGTGGCGGCCGCCAGTTCACCGGCTTCGATTGCTCCCTCGAAATAGCCCGGCCAGCGGGGGGAAGCCTCGCTGCCCGCCCAGATCACCCGGCCGTGATTGGCAGCTACTAGCCGGGCTGGGCCCGTCCAGGTGCCAGGGATCACGAAGCTGGTAAAGGCGCCGCCGCTCCAGGGCTCCTTGTTCCAGTCCTGCTCCACCAGCTCAAGCGGCTTTGCCGCATCTGGCCCCCAGTAGGCCACTAGATCGTCAATGACCAGCTGCCGCCGCTGCAGGGCTGGCATGGCGCCAAGCCTCAGGGCGCGCTCGCCAGCGACGAAGCCGGCTAACACGGCCGGCTGGCCTTCCGGAGGTCCGCTGTCGGCGGTGAGCTCCAGGAACGGCAGATCGCCGCTCCCCAGGCCGTTGAGGCCCTGCTCGCGCCAGAAGGGCCGGGCATAGATGGCCAGAATTTTGATCATTGCTCCCATGGGTGAGCGCTGCAGCAGGGAGCTAAGGGCTGCGGGCAGGGCCGGCTCGAAGCGGATCGCCAGCCGCAGCGGTGGCGGGATGGCCACGATGGCGCTGGCGGCGTGATGCCGCTCCCCGCTGCTGTCCAGCAGGCAAACGCCGTTGCTGTTTTGAACGATGGCTTGCACGGCCCGGTTCAGCAGCAGGCTGCCGGGCGCTTGGGCCTCCAGGGTTGAGGCCAGCCGCTGGGCAACAGCTCCGGCCCCACCGCGCACCAGCCAGGCCTCCGGGCTCTCCGCCTGGGGGGCGACGGCCTGGGTCCAGGCCAGGTGCAGGATCGAAGCCTCCCAGGGTTCAAAGCCGCCGGAGCCGCCCATGCGGCAAAGCCAGTCGAGGGGTAGGCGGGCTAGGGGGACGGTGGTGTGGCGCTCGGCCCACTGCGCCACCGTGAGGCGGTCGAGCTGCTCGGCATCGGGGGTGCGCCAAGGCTGGAGAGGATCCACTTGGGCCACCAGGGCGGTGAAGGCCCGCTGCAGGAGCTGAAAGGCGTCCAGCTCCGCTGCAGTCAGGCCGAGGCTCTCAGGGTTAAAGAAGAGATGGCTTGACGCAAAGTCTTTTGCCAGGGGTGCTTCCACCCTGTTGCCGCGCCAGTGGAAGACGCCGCGGTCGCCGTAGTGGCTGGCAAAGCGCTCGAGTGCCAGCTCATCCAGCAGGGCCGCGAAGCGGTGGTGGCTGGCGCCGCCCCACTGGCCGCCCAGGTCAATGACGCTGCCATTGGCGCTGGTGCTGCTCAGCATGCGCCCGCCCACCCGGTTCCGGGCTTCCAGCACCCGCACAGCGCGGCCGGCGCTTTGCAGCCGGCGGGCAGCCACCAGGCCCGAGAGCCCGGCGCCCACGATCAGCACATCCACCTTTTTAGTCATGGCTTGATCGGCCGGGGGCATTGCGCCCAGATTGGCAAGCTTTGGCAGCGAGGGGCGTTGGGGTTTCGATGATTTCTGAGAGCCCGGGCCGGGCCGACTTGTTTCTGGCGGTGCTGGGCGGCCGGGCGCTGGGCTGCCATATCGAGCTCCACGACGTGCGCTTCGTGGCCGGCGCCACGATCGAATCGGCGCTTCCGGAGCTGCGGCGGCAGTGGTTCGGGAGGCGTGAGGGCCTGCACCTGGACAGCTACCTGGCGGTGCGAGCGGTGGATGGCTTTGCGGTGAGCCTCGGGCGCGAGCCGGCCGCGCCCCGGCCCGAGCGGCTGTGGTTTGTCAACCTGGGCGCCTACCGCCCCGATTGCCTAGCGGAGCTGCACCACTTCGGCCTGGTGGTGGCCCGCTCACCCCAGGCGGCCAAGGCGGCGGCTAAGCGCCAGTGGCTGCGCGGTGCCCTGCAGCAGCACAAGGATGATCTGGTGGCCGTAGACGACTGCCTGGCGATCGAGCAGCTGGAGCTGCTGGGCGGCGAGCGCTGGCATGTGCAGCTGGAACCCCACCCGGAGGGCCTGAGCCAGAGCCAGGTGCCGGATTGGTTTGGCTACCGGCTGATTTGAGGTGATTGGGGCCGCTGCAGCGCTCGCAGCAGCAGGCAGACTGATCCAATGACTGCAAGCGCCATTACGTCTGTTGTCGATCCTCGAATTCTTCAGATCGCGGCTGCGATTCGGGCTGAGATCCCTCAGTCGGACGTGCGCCTGTTTGGATCCCGGGCTCGCGGCCAGGGGCGTCCAGATTCCGATGCAGATCTGTTAATCATCGTCCCGGATGCCTGGCTGGCGCAGCACAGTCGGCTTGTGGTTCTCGGTCGGCTGAGCCGAAAGCTTTCAAGCCACCGTTTGCCTCTTGATCTATTGCTGTACTCCCAGAGTGAGGTGGCTGCTCGTAGCTCCTGTCGTCAGGCGGTGACCACGGTGGCGTGCCGTGAGGGGATCGTGCTCGATGGCTGATGCCGACGCCAGTCGCTACCTGCGCATTGCACGGGCCGATCTTCTTGAGGCTCGGCGCATGTGGGAGTTCTCTGGTTTTCGTGGCAGCAGCATTGGTTTCTTGCTCCAGCAAGCAGCGGAAAAGGCCCTGAAGGCCTGGATTCAAGTGGCTGGAGGAGAGGCTCCTTTCACCCATGACCTGGGTGCGCTGTTGGATCTGTTGCAGGAATTGGGCAAAGCCACTGCTGAATACGAGAGCCTCACTGAGCTCAATTTCTTTGCGGTGCAATTGCGTTACGACGATGAACTTGAGGTTGAGCCCCCCAATTGGCTGGCCTGCTTCGATCTGGTCGAAAACCTGTTGAGGCAGGTGGAGGCGCCTTGGCCTGGGGCTTGAATTCACCCCCCCAGGGATGATCAGGGTCTGATTTCGCTCCACATGCAGCCATGAACATCGACGGCAAGGCCTGGCGCACGATCTGGCTAGAGCCGGACGGCGGCTTGGGCTCCTACTCGATCGGTGTTATCGATCAGACCCTGCTGCCGCACCGGTTCACGACGCGCACCCTACGCAGCTGCGATGAGGCGGCAGACGCGATCCGCACGATGGTGGTGCGCGGGGCGCCTCTCATAGGTGTGACAGGCGCCTATGGGTTGATGCTGGCCCTGCAGGCCGATCCGGGCGACACCTCCCTGGCGGCCGCCTTCGAGCAACTCAATGCCACCCGGCCCACGGCGATCAACCTGCGCTGGGCCCTGGAGCGGGTGCGGGCCAAGGTGCAGCCGCTGGCGTCGGCCGAGCGGGCCGATGCGGCCAAGGTGGAGGCCGCGGCGATCGCCGATGAGGACGTGGCCATGTGCGAGGCCATCGGCGAGCACGGCCTGGCGATCTTCCAGCAGCTGGTGGCGGCCAGGCCCGGCACCACTCTCAATGTGCTCACCCATTGCAACGCTGGCTGGCTGGCCACGGTGGACTGGGGCACGGCCCTCGCTCCCATTTACAAAGCCCACCGAGCCGGGCTTCCTATCCATGTGTGGGTGGATGAGACTCGCCCCCGCAACCAGGGTGCCTCGCTCACGGCCTATGAGCTGGCTAAGGAGGGCGTGCCCCACACCGTGATCGTGGATAACGCCGGCGGCCACCTGATGCAGCACGGCCAGGTGGATGCGGTGATCGTGGGTACTGATCGCACCACCCGCCGCGGCGATGTGTGCAACAAGATCGGCACCTATCTCAAGGCCCTGGCCGCCCACGACAACGGCGTGCCCTTTTATGTGGCCCTGCCCGCCTCCACGATCGACTGGACGATTGGCGATGGCGTGGCTGAAATCCCGATCGAGGCCCGCAGTGCCGAGGAGGTGACCCACATCCAGGGGCGTGGCGCCGATGGCGCGATCACGACCGTGCAGCTGACGCCAACGGGCAGCGCCGGCTTCAACCCGGCCTTCGATGTCACGCCGGCGCGGCTGGTGACGGGCCTGATCACCGAGCGGGGCGTGGCAGCGGCCACCGAGGCTGGGTTGCAGGAGCTTTATGGCAATGACTGAGCAGGTGCTGCGCCAGCAGCTCGTGGAGGTGGCCCGGTGCCTAAACGCCAGCGGGCTCAACCAGGGCACCTCCGGCAACCTTTCGGTGCGGATCCCAGGTGGTCTGCTGATCACGCCCAGCTCCCTGCCCTTTGAGCAGATGCAGCCGCAGGACCTGGTGGCGATTAATGGCAGCGGTCAGCCCCTCGCGGCGCCGGCGGCTCAGCGGCGGCCCTCCTCCGAGTGGCGGCTGCACGCCGATCTCCTGGCCAGCCGGCCTGAGATCCAGGCGGTGCTGCATTGCCACTCGATCCATGCCACGGCCCTGGCCTGCCATGGCCGCCCCATCCCCCCCTTTCATTACATGACCGCCGTGGCCGGCGGCGATGACATCCGCTGCGCCGGCTACGCCACCTTTGGAACCGCCGAGCTTTCGGCCCTTTCTGTGCAGGCCCTTGATGGCCGGCTGGCCTGCCTGCTGGCCCAGCACGGCCAGGTCACACTCGGCACCAGCCTCGATCAGGCCCTGCGCATCGCCGTTGAGGTGGAAACCCTGGCCCAGATGTATCTGCAGGCCCTGCAGCTCGGCGAGCCTCCGCTGTTGAGCGCCGCCCAGATGGCCGCCGTGCACCAGCAGTTCCGCTCCCTGCACTACGGGGCCGGCGCCTGAGTCCGCGCCAGCCAAAGCCCGGTGCCGCCAAACAGCAGCACCAGGGCAAAACAGAAGCCGGTCCAAAGCGGCAGCCCCCAGCCCGCCACCGCCAGGGGGGCCACCACCGTCACCACCCCTCCGGCCAGAAAGGGCTGCAACATCAGCTGCTTGATCGAGAAGGCCGGCAGGGCGTCGCTGCGGTCGTCTGGATCGGCCATGCGCAGCAGCAGCAGGCCGCTGGCCGCCACTCCCGTGGCCTGGCCAAACTCAATCACCGCCCGCTCAAACCAGTCGGCGGGCAGCAGCCGCGGTGCTAGGAGCAGGGTCACCGCCAGGTTCCACAGCAGGCCGCCTAGGGCAAGCACCGTGAGCGGCAGCCAGTCGGCCTTGAGCAGGGCCAGATCCAGCCCGGCGGTGGCGGCGGTGATCAGCAAATCTGCTGAAAGGGTGCCCACCTGGCCTTGCACCGCTGAAGAGGCCCAATGGGCTTTGCCGCTGCGCTCCAGCGCTAAACGCACCAGCAGCGACCCCACGATCGCTAGCGGAAACACCGGCAGCGCATCAACAACGCTGGCAACGCCATCCCCCAGCCCAGAGGTGAGCCAGCGCAATCCGGCCAGTAGCGCCACGCCCGTGAGCACGGCCATGCCCGCCAGGGCCAGGTTCACCGCCCAAGCCGCTGCCCTGGCCGCCACGCCACCGGAATCGCCGCTGGCCGTGCTGGTTGGCTTGCTGGCTGCGCTGCCTGGGGCATCGGCCAGCAGCCAGCCGCGGCTGCGGGCCAGCACCACCACCAGCCCCCCCACCAAAGTGGAGCTCAGCAGCCCCACCGTGGCCATAGCTAATCCCAAAGCCTGGCCGCCGGGAAAGCCCAGGGCCGCATAGCTCGGCCCCATCGCCGCGGCGGAGCCATGGCCCCCCTCGTAGGCCACCTCGATCAGGCAGGCCATCACCGGGCTCACCCCAAGCCAGGGCTGCAGCACCAGCAGCACCGCCAGTCCCCCCACCACGTATTGCCCAAAGGCCAGCACCAGCGCCAGCGACACCTGCCCCGACACCGGCCGCCACAGCCCCTCCAGTTTGGGCAGGGGTTTGCCGAGCAACAGCGAGCCAAACACCAGGGTGAGCAGCACCAGCGGCAGATCGGCCCATAGCTGCATCACCTGAGGAGGCAGCAGCGGCAGGGGGCCGCCCGGGGCCAGTAGCAGGCCCAGCAGTCCGGCCAGCAGGGCTTCGGGGATGCCCCAGAGTCGCAGCTGCAAGCGGGCCCCAAGGGCTCGCCCCACCGCCAGGATCAGGCTGAGGCAGGCCAGGGCCAGGGCCAACCAGCCGAAGCTGGGCAGCAGGTCGCTCGCCAAGGTTGCGATCACAGGTTGAAGTGCCGGCGGAAGAAAGCCTCAGTGGCTTCCAGGACGCGGATCAAGGTGGCACCATCGCGGAAACCGTGGCCCTCCTGCGGGAAGCAGTGCACCTCCACCGGGATGGCGTTGGCTTCGAGCGCTGCTGCCATGCGGTCGGTCTGCTCCGGTGGCACCACCTTGTCATCGAGGCCCTGAAAAAAGATCACCGGGCAGCGGATTTGATCGGCGTGGGCCAGCGGTGAGCGGGCCTCGTAGGTGGCGCGCGCTTCCGGCCAGGGGCCGATCAGCCCATCGAGATAGCGGGCTTCAAAGCGATGGCTCTCAGACGCCAACGCGCTGGGGTCGGCTACGCCGTAGCGGCTCGCGCCGGCGCGAAATACGTCCGTAAAGCACAGGGCGGCCAGGGTGGTGAAGCCGCCGGCACTCCCGCCTTCGATGGCGATGCGGTCGGGATCGGCCTGGCCCGCCGCCACCAGGCTCTGGGCTGCTGCGGCGCAATCGTCCACATCCACCACGCCCCACTGGCCAGCGAGCCGCTGCCGATAGGCGCGGCCGAAGCCGGTCGAGCCGCCGTAGTTCACATCCACCACCCCCCAGCCTCGAGTTGTCCAAAACTGAATGGCCAAGTTCAGGGCCGTGCGGGCCATGGCGGTGGGGCCGCTGTGGCTTTTCACCAGCAAGGGTGCCTCCCGGTGGGCTCCCCCGGCTGGGGGGTAAAACCAGGCGTGGCTGCGGGCGCCGCCGTGGCCCTCAAACCACAGCTCCTGCGGCAGGCTGATCGCCTGCGGCGCCAGAGGGCAGGCGGCAGCAGGGCTATGCCACCAGTTGCCGCTGGCCAGGTCCAGCTCGAGCAGGCCCGCTGGTTCAGTTGCTGAAGCGGCGATGCAGGCCAGCCGTCCCCGTTCGGCACAAATACCAGCCAGATCATCAAAGGGGATGGCCAGGGGCTGCCACTGGCCGGCACCTCCGCTCTGGCTCGGCAGCTCCACGCGGCCCAGCTGCCAGCGCCCCTGCAGGCAGGCGATGGCCAGCAGCTGCTCGCCATCCCAGGCCTGGGTGCCCATGCCGAAAACCCACTGGGGCAGGCCGAATTCCGCCTGCATGGGCAGCAGCGGCCGCCAGGCAAGCGGCGCCTCTGCGCTCAGGGTCTCTGCGCCGAGGGTCTCTGCGTCGAATCCCTCGGCGTTGTCGAGCTGTTCGAGGTTCCAGAAGCCTGAGCGATCGTTTGCCACCACCAGGTGGGGCCCGCACCAGAGTGGCTGGAACACCGAAATGTTCGGGTTTGGTTCCACCCCCGATCCTGCGACCAGGCGGCGGCCGCTGAGCTGGCCTGCCTCATCGAAGTGCCCCAGCCAGAGCTGGCTGCGCTCCCAGGGCATGAAGGGCTGCTGCCACTCCACCCAGGCCAGCCCTGCGCCGGAGGGGCTCAGGGCCGGGTAGCCGCAGAAGTCGGCTGGCACCACCAACGGCTGGGGCTCGCCACCTTCCAGCCCAACAGCCACCAGCTGGTCGCAGCCAGCACCTTTATCACTGCCGCTTTCCTGCACGCCGATCCAGCGGTCGCGGCCGGCATCGATCAAGCCGCCGCCGTAGCCACCTGGTGGGCTGAGCCGTCGCGGCTGGCGATCGCTGCCATCGAGCTCCAGCAGCCAGAGGCAGCGGTCACCGTCGTGGCTGAACACTGCTACTGGCCGGCCATCGCTCCTGTGGCCCAGGGCCGTACTGCCGCCACCGTATTCATGCACCCGGCTGCGCAGATTCCAGCTGCCAGGGGTTAGCTCCTCTGCTGGCTGGTCTGGCCCCAAGCGTCGCAGCAGGGTCGTGCGCCCCCCTTCATGGGGTCGCTGCTCTAGCCAATAGAGCACCCCGTCTAGTAGCCGTGGCTCCCGCAGGCTGGGGGTTTGGCCCACCACAACAGCGGCGGGAAGGGCTCCAGGGGGGTCAGCCACCGCATGCACCGAGGGATAACGACTTAAAGTGGATGTCGTTCGATCAAGTATCGCGTTGGCCCGCAGTTCAGCCGGCAGCTTTGCCCAGATGGCACGCTCCGCCGTTCAGGCCAGCCGCGGCGTTCAAGTGCCCAAAGATGCCCTTGAGGAGTCCCCCCTCACGATCCACACCCTTGGCGATGGGGTGCTGCGCACCCCTGCCAAGCGCATCAGCAAGGTTGATGAGAGTGTGCGAGATCTGGCCCGGGACATGCTGCGCAGCATGTACGCGGCCAAGGGCATCGGTTTGGCGGCACCCCAGGTGGGAGTGCATAAGCAGCTACTGGTGATCGATCTTGATCCCGAGAATGCCGCTGCGGCGCCGATGGTTTTGATCAATCCCGAGATCGCCTGCTTCGGTGCTGCAATCGAGACTTATGAGGAAGGCTGCCTCAGCATTCCTGGCGTTTACCTGAATGTGGTTCGCCCGGCCACGGTCGAGGTCAGCTATCGCGACGAGATGGGCCGCCCCCAACGGGTCAAGGCTGATGGTCTCCTGGCCCGCTGCATCCAGCACGAGATGGACCACCTCGAAGGTGTGCTTTTTGTTGACCGGGTCACCGATGAGCTCAGCCTCAATGAAGGTCTGCTGGAAAAGGGTTTTCAACGGGCAGATGTCCGTTCCATCCGCTGATCGTTCTTCTCCATGCCAATGAAACCCCTGGCCGGCTTGTTCCTGGCTCTTGCCTGCATACTTGGCATCGCCTCCACGGGCTCGGTGTTTGAGCTCGCCTACGGCGACCCCGATCTGGGACAGCAGACCACCCTCTGGATCCTGGGTCTGAGCCTGCCCGGCACGGTTGCGGCCCTGTTGGTGGCCATCCGGATCAATAAGCCGGCCTAGACCTTGCCGGATACCGTGCATACGATTAAGCACATGTCGCTTGCCAATGCCGTGATGAGATTGCCCCATCTGGGTGTCAATTCCCTCCCCCTGGCGGCTGGAGCTTTCGCCGCTGGGGTGGCATTTGGTGCCACCCCAGCGGTGGCCAGCGCCCTGTTTCAAGCTGCGGATCTCAGCCAGGAGCGTTTTGTTCTGGTGGCAGCGCCCATCGGCGATGGCGTCCGCGCCCAACTCAACATCTATGAGCAGGTCAAGCCGACCCGGCCTTGTTTTGCCGTGGCCCCAGGGTCACCAGCTCCGGTGAGCCCCCTTCTTGCAACTTTTGATTTCAGCGGCATCTGCAGCCGCTTCATCGATGCCAACGGCTACTCGGTGCGAGTCGGCGGTGCAGATCTGGCCACGAGTTACCGCCTAACAGTTCTGCGTCAGAGCGGCGACAACGTGCTTCTGGCCGTGCCAACCAAGGCCGGGGCGGGTCCAGAAATGCTAGTTGCTCGCACTAAGGGCCAGGGCGCTGGCTTCCTCCAGTTGGTGTTTGAACCGGGCTGGCAGCTCAAGCGCCGGGCCTACGGCGGTCGCAATCTGGGCCACGTGTATCTCTACCGCGATACCTGGCCTGATGCTGCGATCCAGCCTGGGCTGCCGGTAGTTGCGCCCAGCCCCATTTCAGGCCTCTCTGGCACCAAGCGCTGACCTCGAAGCAGGGGGGAGTGGTCAGCCAGGAAAGGCAGTTGCTACATTGGCAAGCTCTGTGAGCAGCGCAGCGCTTCATGACCCAGGTCACCGTCGGCGAAAACGAAGGGATTGAATCGGCCCTGCGTCGCTTCAAGCGCCAGGTGTCTAAGGCGGGCATCTTCGCTGACCTAAAGCGTCTGCGTCACCACGAGACACCTGTTGAGAAGTACAAGCGCAAGGCCCAGCAGCGCCGCCGCCGCCGTTGATCGCTTTGATCTGGTCTCCCGCTTAGCGAGATATCCCTTGATCAAACGACCGGTAGGTAAGCGCTTCGGCAATTGCCGTTGCGCCAATGCTGGCTTGATCGTTTAGGTCGGCGATCGTTTGGGCAACCCGCAGCAGCCTGGCGCCAGCCCGGGCACTGAGCTGCCGGTGCTGAATCGCAGCCTCCCACACTTTTAAGGCTTCGCTTTCCAGTTGAAGCACTTGCTGTAGCTGACCTCCGGCGATGCGGCTGTTGCAGCAGCCCCCGGGATTGCGGGCAGCCATGTGGGCCCGGGCCCGGCGGACTCTTGCTCGCACCTCAGCGGTTGATTCGTCGCTGGCCGGGCTGCCGCCCTGGTCCCTAAACGGTGCCGTTAGGGCGGCGCTGGATGGCCGTCTCATCACCACCTGCAAATCAATGCGATCCAGCAGGGGGCCCGACAACCGGCCCCAGTAGCGCCGCCGCTGGCCCTCCCCGCAGCTGCAGCTGCGCTCTGGGTCGCCAAACCAGCCACAGGGGCAGGGATTGGCCGCGGCCACCAGGGTGATGCGGCAGGGGAAGCGAGTTCGCTGGCGGGCGCGGTGAATCCAGACTTCGCCGTCTTCTAGGGGCTGGCGCAATTGGTCGAGCACGGACCGGCGAAATTCGGCCAGCTCATCGAGAAACAGCACTCCGTGGTGGGCCAGGGCCAGCTCTCCTGGTCTGGGTTGGCCACCTCCACCGATGAGCCCCGGCCCGGAGCAGCTGTGGTGGGGGCAGCGAAACGGGCGCGTTTGCAGCAAGCCCTGGCTGCTGTCCAGCAGTCCCGCCACCGAGTGGACGGCGGTGAGCTCAAGGGCCTCCGCTGGATCGAGCGGGGGTAGCAGCCCCGCCAGTCGCTGGGCCAGCATTGTTTTGCCGCTGCCGGGTGGGCCGCAGAGCAGCAGGTGGTGGCCTCCGGCTGCGGCGATCTCCAGGGCCCGGCGGCCGTGGGGCTGCCCTTTGACGTCGGCAAGATCTTCAGCTGCGGGCCTGGCGGTTATCGGCGCCTTGGCTGGTTTAAGGGCGGGGGCAGGGGCTATGGCGGTGGCGGGGGTACGGGCAGGGGCGGCCGGACGGGCCCGCGGATGCTGCAGTCGCCATAAGGCCTGGCCGAGATCGGCGGCGCCCCACACCCGCAGCCCCTCCACCAATGCGGCCTCCCAGGCATTGGCCTGGGGCACGACCAAGGCCCGGGCGCCATGGTTCCGGGCTGCAATCGCAATTGCCAGCACCCCCCGGATCGGCCGCAAGCTGCCGTCCAGCCCCAGCTCGCCGGCGCTCCAAATCTCGTTGTTGCTGGCGGCATCCAGCTGGCCACTGGCCAGTAGCAGGCCCAGGGCGATCGGCAGGTCAAAAGCCGGCCCCTCCTTGCGCAGGTCGGCGGGGGCCAGATTCACCACCACCCGCGTCAGCGGCACCTTCAGGCTGCTGTGGCGAATGGCCGAGCGCACACGCTCCCGGGCTTCTTGCACAGCCGCATCGGCCAGGCCCACCAGCTGCAGGCCCGGCAAGCCGGGAGCCAGATCCACCTCCACCAGCACTGGCCTGGCCTCCAGACCCTGCAGCGCTGCCGTCTTGCACCGTGCCAACATCACGCCATGGGCTACTAAATCGTTAGTGCCACCCCTGTCCCACCCCCGTTGCTTTTGTGAGCCAAGACACGATCTTTGGGCGCATCCTCCGCGGCGAGATCCCCTGCGATCAGGTGTATGCCGATGAGCATTGCCTGGCTTTCCGCGACGTAACGCCCCAGGCTCCAGTCCATGTGTTGGTGATTCCCCGGGAGCCCATCCCCCAGCTTTCCGAGGCCCAAGCCGAGCACCAGAACCTGCTGGGTCACCTCCTACTGGTGGCCGCCAAGGTGGCCAAGCAGGAGGGGCTCCAAGACTTCCGCACCGTGATCAACAGCGGTGCGGATGCGGGCCAGACCGTGTTTCACCTGCATGTGCATGTGATTGGTGGGCGTCCGCTGGCCTGGCCCCCGGGCTGACCGCGGGCCCGCGACAATGACCTGATCCGACCTGCCCCATGAACCCCCTCAAGGCTCTTCGCGGTCAACTGGCGAAGTTGCAACGCCTGGCCCAGCCCTATTTCCTGCCAGTAGACGACACCAAGAGCTGGCAGTTTCTTCTGCTGGTGGTGGCATTGCTTGCGGTGGTCGTAGGTAGCACCTTGTTGCTGCTCACTGGGGTTTTGGCCCTGACCGGCGCCGTGATTCCCGAATTGCGCAGCCGTTTCCTGCCCGGGGTGCCCGAGCAGGTGGCAGCAATTTGGAACAGCCCGATCGGGCCGCTGGTGATGGTGCTGCTGGCCGGAGGGCTGGGCTGTTTTGTGGCTTTCCGAGGCAAGTTGCGTCACGGGCGCTGGTTGCCTTGGCTGTTGATGGCGGTGATCACCTTGCTGATCCTGGTTATCAATGGCATCAACGTGGGGATTAGCTATGTAGCTCGCAATATTGAAAATGCTCTAGTCGGCTATAAGGCTGAGGAGTTTTGGAAGATCGTTGCTATTTATGCTTTTTGCTTGGTTATAGCCCTGCCGATCAGGGCTATTCAAAGTTATTTAATACCCAAGCTTGGCCTGCTGTGGCGCGAGTGGCTGAGCGGCCGTCTGTTGAGCCGATATCTTTCAAATCGGGCTTATTACGTTCTCAATCCGAATGATGAGTCAATCGAGGAGATTGATAACCCCGATCAGCGCATTTCGCAAGACGCGGCCAGTTTTACTGGCACCAGTCTCAGTGTCACGGTTGAGATAATATCCGCCCTGCTCACTTTCGTGAGTTTTATAATTGTATTGTGGACTATCAGCGACAAGTTGGCCTTGGTGCTTCTTGTCTACTCTGTTGGTGGCACAGGTCTAATTGTTTTTGCCAGCCGGAAGCTGGTGAATTTGAACTATCAACAGCTGAAGCTGGAGGCTGATTTTCGCTATGGGCTGGTTCATATTCGCGATAACGCTGAATCCATTGCTTTCTATCGGGGCGAGCAACAGGAGGGCCGTGAGGCAGGCAGGAGGCTGGAAGGGGCTATTAGAAATTATGATCGCTTGATCATCTGGGAGGCGCTCATTAGTGTCATCCAGCGTTCCTATGATTATTTTTCTCGCTTCCTGCCTTGGCTGGTAATTGCCCCTATTTATTTCGCTAAAGATGTCGATTTTGGAGTCTTTGGCCAGGCAAGCATTGCTTTCAGTCAGGTGTTATTTTCGGTGAGCTATATTGTTAATAATATTGATCGTCTTGCGGCCTTCTCGGCTTCGATCAGCCGTCTTGAGGGTTTTCAGGGCAAGGTTGATTCAATCGGCATTGAAGCTGCAGCGCTTGAAGCCCAGTTGGCAGCCACGAGCACCGGTAGCAGTGGAAATTCGATCCTGGTTAGCCATGTCGATTTGGTGCCGCCCCGCACCAATCGCACCTTGATCCGCGACCTCAGTGTTGAGGTGAATCTTCATCAGCGTTTACTGGTTGTGGGCCCATCGGGCTGCGGCAAAACCTCTTTTCTGCGCATGGTCAGTGGTCTGTGGCCCCCGGCTGCTGGTCGGGTGGAGCGGCCCAGCGAGGGAGATCTGCTGTTCATTCCCCAAAAGCCCTACATGCTGCTTGGCAGCCTGCGCGAGCAGCTTTGCTACCCGCTGCAACCAGATCGCTTTAGTGACGAGCAGTTGCGTCATGTTTTGGAGCAGGTGCGGCTGCCCGAGCTTGTTGGGCGCTACCCCGATCTCGACATCATTCAGGATTGGCCTCGCCTGCTTTCTTTAGGTGAACAGCAGCGACTGGCCTTTGCACGTCTGCTGCTCAATTCACCGAGTTTTGTTGTCCTAGATGAGGCCACCAGCGCCCTTGATGTGGCAACTGAGCGTCACCTTTATTGCCTGCTGGCTGAGCGGGAGATGGCTTTTGTGAGCGTCGGTCATAGGCCCACCCTCACCGCCTTCCATGACACCGTGCTCGAGCTCGATGGCAGCGGCAACTGGCGGCTGCTACCCGCGGCCGGCTATGACGTGGGCCGCCACGCCTGATCCCCTACCTGATCCCCTACCTGACCCCATGCCTGAACCAAGCCCCGACCAGACCCCAGAAATCAGCCCTGCAACCAGTGCAACAACTAGTGCCGCAACCAGTGCAACAACTAGTGCAACAACTGGCGAAGTGCCTGCCTTTGGTTGGAGCGGCTACGCCGAGAGGGTGAATGGTCGCTTTGCCATGGTGGGCTTCTTTGCCGTGTTGCTGATTGAAGCCCTGAGCGGCGAGACGTTTCTGCGCTGGTCTGGCCTGGTGCCCTGAGCGCCTGGTGCCCTATGGAATTTGCACCAGATCCACCTGCCAGATCCCGCCCCTGCTCACCTGAACAGCTAGCTGGCGACCATCGGCCTGCAGCTGCACCTGGCGGGCAACGCCGCTGGGGACCATCGGTATGGGTTGCAGGCTCTGCACGGAGCGCCGGTAGAGCACCAGCTCGGTGCGTCCCTCCAGCTGTCGCACCAGGGCAATTCGCTCTCCTGCTGCGTCGACGCTGACGCTCACCGGTTGGGCATCGGCCCGGTTGAGGCCAGGCAGCTCTATGGGCTGCTGGCGCTCCAGATCCAGCAGCAGAACTTGTTCGCGGCCGCCCCTGCCGCTGATTAGGGCCAGCCAGCGCCCTGAAAGGGCTGGATCCCGGTTGGCACCTATGGCTTCCAGCCGGGAGTTGAGCGGCACTACGGGCTGCGGCATGGGGGCAAGGCAGCCACCCAGCAGCAGGCCGGTTGCTGCTGCAATGGCTCTTTTTGCTAGTGAGCTCCTCATGGCGAGGGCTGCGTTCCGCCCCCCTGAACGGCAAGGCCGCCGGGCAGGTCTGGCTCAAGCAGGCTGCGCAGATCAAACAGCTGCACGCGCCACTGGCCAGCCTGGGCCACCTGCACCGCCAGCTGGCGTGCCTCCGGGGACAGGCTGAGGCGCACTGCAGTGCGGTCCGCCGGTAGGGGAAGCCGGTGCAGGTTGCCGTTGGCTCGGTCTTCGATCAGGGCCAGTCTTTGGTTTCCCTGTTGCACTAAGGCCGCCACGTAGCGACCGTTCCAGCTGAGGGAGGGGGAGCTGTGGGGCTGGCGGTTTTGGAAATGGCGCAGGGGCACGATTCGGCCGCTGGGCTGCTCCTGCAAAAGCAGGGTGGCCCGGCCACCTCGATCAACCACTGAGGCAAGAAATCGCCCCTGGCCGCTGAGGGCGGGTTCTTGGCGGCTGTTGCCGTTGAACACCCCAACCGGGCCAGCACTGCGACGGGCCAGCCACGCTCCACCTGAACAGCCGCTGACAAGCAAGCTCAGGGTTATCAGCAGCAGGGCAGACACCCCTAGGGGACCAAATCTGTTGACGGCGAAAAGCTTCAGTCGTCGAAGCGGGAGCTGTTGTCCCGGGGGCTAATGCCTCGGGGGCTGGGCTCGGGGCGACTGGAGGGTTTCACGGGGGTGAAGTCCGCATCACTGATATCGCTTGCCGCTGGGCGATTGCTTCTGCCGCTGGCTGGGGTTGCTGGGCTGATAGGTGAGCCTTGGGGTACTCCCGCTGGTTGGGAAGCCCTAGGAGCTTCTGAGGCCGAAGCAGGGGCCGTGGGCGCGGGCCTGCGGCTGGAGCGAGGCATGGCCTCACTAGCGGCTGTCGGCCTGCTGCCCCGTCGTGGCTCTACTGCGCCATCTCGATCACGCCTGCGGGCTCCGAAATCGATACTGGGCCGGCTAGAGCTTTGGGATGCCCAATCCTCTTGGGGAGGGCGGCGGCTGGCGGCCCTTTCAGGGATGGCGGCCCTACTGCTGGGACGGGGTGCCCGGTAAAAATCTTCCTCATCTGGCTCATCGCTTTCGCCGCGGGAGGGGATGCGGCGCCTAAGCGGCTCGGGCTCATCAAAGCGATCCGTAGAGGCCTCCCCCCAGGCGCGGCCACCCATCCTGGGCCTGTAGGGGCCTGGTTCAGGCATTGGTTCGTCGTCGTCGAAGTAGGACGACCGGCGAGCCTGCTCCGTGGTTACCCCCCGCAGGCGCACACTTTCGTAGGCGAAAAAGACCGTGGTGCCGGCGAGCAGAAACTGACCAAATTGCAGGATTGGATCGAGGCGCCAACCCTGAAAAAACAGGATGCCGCCGCAGAGCAACCCAATTGCAGCGAAAAAGACGTCGTAATCGCGGGCGAGTGCGGGCTTGAAGCTCCGCATGAAATAAAGCAGTGCACCGCCCACCGCAAGCACTATGCCCACGATGCTGGCCCAATTCAGGCTGGCATTAACCACGGTTTTTCACCCGACAGTCCGTCTCGTCAGTGTAGGCAGTTGAGCCCGAGCAGCTAGAGACCTGGAGATACTCAGGTGCAGGAGCTCAAAGGCGACGATCAAGCTGATCGTTTTGGCTGATCAGCACCAGCCCGATTGTGATGGGCACCACCACGATCACGGCGCCGGCAAGCAGGCTGGTCAGGAAATTGGCCAGGGATGGCGTCATGGCAGGAACAGCTCTATGGCTTGATTCGTGGAGCGATCCTAGGCAGTGGTGGCGGCTTCCTACGCTGGGAGCCCAGCTACTTAGAGCTTTGTGACGGCAGCCCCCTCCCTACCCCAGTCCTGGCTGCCGTTGTTGTCCGGCTTGCACTTGGCCCTGGCCCTGGGCCTGGCGCTTTGGACCTTGCTTTTTCTGTTTCGCATCGTGCTCACCTGGTACCCCCAGATTGATCTGAGCCGCGGAGCGATGCGATTGGTCGGAGCCCCTACCGAGCCCTTGCTTGCCCTCACCCGTCGGCTGATCAAACCGATCGGTGGCGTTGATGTGACGCCGGTGGTGTGGGTGGGCCTGCTCAGCCTGGTGCGAGAAATTTTGGTGGGGCAGCAGGGGCTTGTCAGTCAGGTGTTGTTTCGGGCCCAAAGCGTCGGGATCGGCTGAACTCAGATCCGGCTTAGCTGCCCTTCTGCGGAAGCATGTCCTGTTCGACAAATTTGGTGTGTACGTCGCCCGCCTGGAATTCAGGGCGATCCAGCAATTGCAGGTGAAAGTCGATGGTGGTGGGAATGCCGGTCACCGCGCATTCCGATAGGGCCCTGCGCAACCGCCTGAGGGCGTGGGGGCGGTCGGTGCCCCAGACGATCACCTTGCCGATCAAGGAGTCGTAGAAGGGCGGGATCTCATAGCCGGTATACACGTGGCTATCGACCCGCACGCCGGGGCCGCCAGGAGGTAGCCAGCCGGTGATTTTGCCGGGGGCGGGCCGGAAGTTTTGGCGGGGGTCTTCGGCGTTAATGCGCGCCTCGATGGCGTGCCCGCAGAGCTTGATCTGGTCTTGGGTGACAGAGATCGGCTCCCCACCGGCAATACGCAACTGTTCGGCGATCAGATCTACCCCTGTGACCATCTCGGTGACCGGATGTTCCACCTGGATCCGGGTATTCATTTCCATGAAATAAAACGCCCCGCTGCGGTCCACCAGGAATTCCACGGTGCCGGCGCCCTCGTAGCCAATGGTGCGGGCGGCGGCCACGGCGGCATCGCCCATCTGGCGGCGCAGGTCGGCGTTGATGGCCACGCTGGGGGCCTCTTCCAGCAGCTTTTGGTGGCGGCGCTGGATCGAGCAGTCGCGTTCGCCCAGGTGAATCACGTTGCCGTGGCGATCGGCCAGCACCTGCACTTCCACGTGCCGGGGCCGGTCGATGAATTTCTCCATGTACAGGCCAGGGTTGCCGAAGGCAGCCTCCGCTTCTCCTTGGGCCGCTTTGAACAGGCTCTCGAGTTGATCGGGCCCAGGCACCAGGCGCATGCCGCGGCCGCCGCCACCAGCGGTGGCTTTGATCATCACCGGGTAGCCCATCGATTCGGCCAATCGCGCAGCCGCCTCCGGGCTGGCCAGCAAGCCGGCACTACCGGGGATGGTGGGCACCCCAACCCGCTCCATGGTGGCCTTAGCGGTCGACTTATCTCCCATCGAGCGGATGGCCTCGGGGGAGGGACCCACAAACGTGATGCCGTGGTCGGCGCAGATCTCGGCGAAGCGATCGTTTTCGGCCAGGAAGCCGTAGCCGGGGTGAATTGCGTCAGCACCCCGGGAGGTGGCCGCCGCCAAAATGTTGGGGATGTGGAGGTAGCTCTTGCTGCTGGGCGCCTCTCCAACGCATACGGCTTCGTCGGCGAGCTGCACGTGCAGGGCGTTCTTATCCACCGTGCTGTAAACGGCGACGGTGGGAATGCCGAGCTCCCGGCAGGTGCGCAGGATGCGTAGGGCTATTTCGCCACGGTTGGCGATCAGCAGCTTGCCGATGGGCATCCGCGGCGTCTCAGCTGATATGGGCTGAGGCGGACTGTATCAGTGCTGCCTGGACAGCTCCCTCAGACGATTCTGGTGCCGGCGATGGGTATATTGCTCGCACCGGAACGCTTAGCGATCCGAACCACATGCGGATGTGGTGGAATTGGTAGACACGCACGTTTGAGGGGCGTGTGGCTTCGGCCTTACGAGTTCAAGTCTCGTCATCCGCATTTCTTAATTCGAGCCATCCAGGCCTTGCCCGAATCGATCCGGCCCTCGGCAGCGATCGTGCTTGTCAGCAACGGCCCCGGAGAGCTGTCTACCTGGGTTCGTCCCCTCGCCCAGCGCCTGCATCGCCAGATACCGCTGCGGCCTGAGGTGCCTACGGCCGCCTGCAGCCTCAAGTTGCTGCTTGTGCCCTGTCCAAACGGCACGGGACAGGAGCATCGAGCCGCCGCCGCTTGGGGCCTGTTTGAGCGCATAGTGCCAGCTCGTCAATTTTGGTCACTGCTACTGCGCCCCAAGCGGTTTGGTCCCTGGCCCCGCCAGGGACTGGTGGTGTTTTTAGGGGGTGATCAGTTTTGGACTGTGCTGCTCTCGGCACGGCTGGGTTACCGCCATCTCACCTATGTGGAATGGGTGGCCCGCTGGCCCCGCTGGAACGACCGTATCGCTGCCATGGGCCCCTTGGCTGCTGACCAGTTGGCACCGCGTTGGGCATCCCGCTGCACGGTGGTAGGTGACCTGATGGCAGACCTCTCTGAGTCGGCCCGCAGCGAGGCGCCCTTGCCGGCAGGGGAGTGGTTGGCGCTGCTGCCGGGCTCGAAGCGGGCCAAGTTGCGTGTGGGCATGCCGTTTTTGCTGGAGACGGCCGATCGGCTGGCGGCCCTTCGTCCTGGTTGTCGCTTTCTGTTGCCCCTGGCTCCCACCACTGCGGTGGAGGAGCTGCTGAATCAGGCTGGCCCCGCCAATCCGATCGCCCGTACCTACCGGTCGGGTCAGCCCCGCCTGCTGGCTCCGGATCTACTTGAGACGCCAGCTGGCACCACGATTCGGCTGGTTCGGGAGAATCCGGCTTACGGCAGCTTGAGCCAGTGTTCCCTGGCCCTCACCACCGTGGGTGCCAACACCGCCGAACTGGCTGCTTTGGGGGTGCCGATGCTGGTGCTGGTGCCAACCCAGCACTTACACGTCATGCAGGCCTGGGATGGACTGGCCGGAATGCTGGGGCGGTTGCCCCTGCTGCGCTGGCTGTTTGGGGTGCTGATTACGGCCTGGCGCCTGCGCCACCGGGGCTTTCTGGCCTCTCCCAACATTGCCGCTGGCCGCTTGGTGGTGCCGGAGCGGGTTGGGGCGATCACCCCTGAGGCCATCGCCGCCGAAGCCGCCGACTGGCTGGCGGCACCGGAGCGACTGGAGCAGATGCGCGCCGATCTGCGCAGCCTGCGGGGCCAGCCGGGGGCGGTGGCCAGCCTGGCGTCCCTGGTGCAGGAGCTGCTGCCCCCAGAGCTGAGTGCCCTTGAGCTGAACATCCCCAACTGAGCTGCCTAGGCTTGCGACTCATTTCGCTGAGTTCGATGGCCGACGCTGCTAGTTCTTCCGACCCTTCAGCCTGCGGCCTCGACAGTGGCTTGGCCCGCGGGGCCAGCGAGGAGCAGTGGCGCCAGCAGCTGACGCCTGAGCAGTTCCGGGTTGCCCGCCAGGGCGGCACCGAGCGTGCCTTCAGCGGCGCTTACTGGAACCAGAAGGGCAATGGCAGCTACCACTGCATCTGCTGTGATGCCGAGCTTTACAGCAGCGCCACCAAGTTTGATTCCGGTACCGGTTGGCCCAGCTTCTGGGATGGGGTAAGCGCTGCTGCCATCAGCACCCACACCGATAACGCCCACGGCATGGTGCGCACAGAAATTCGCTGCGCAAATTGCGACGCCCACCTTGGCCACGTCTTCAACGACGGCCCGGCCCCAACCGGTCAGCGCCACTGCGTCAATTCGGCGTCCCTGGCCTTCAAGGCGAGCTGAGAGGGCTACTGAGCCTCGATCCTGGACTTATTTCACCAGGGATCTTCTAGGTCGTTGCTGGCCAGGTCTTCAGCCTCCACATCCAGGGGTTCGCGGTAGGGGGTGGGGGCGGGCCGCCTCTCTAGGGGGCGAGTTTCTACTGGTCGAGCATCAAGAGATCGAGCATCAAGAGATCGAGCATCAAGAGGTCGAGCCTCGAGGGGGCGAACCTGCCTTGGTAGAGGTTCGGCCTGCAGGGGGCGGCGACTGGGTTCAGCTGGACGCTCTTCGTAACGTGATTCCTCGTAGCGGGTTTGCTCGTAGCGGCTCTCCTCCTCGTCATCGAGGTAGCGGCGCTGGCGCAGGGGTTCCCGTTGGCGCTGCTCATCGAGTTCGACGTAATCGAACTCCTCATCGGGCTCGAAGGTCTGGCTGGTGGCCGGCTGGATGCGGCGCTGTTCCTGCACTGCCGGCTGGCCTGCAGCCAGTTGGTTTTCCACGGGCACCATGCCGGTGCGGTATCGGTCCCGCTCCTCCTGCTCCCAGCTCGGCCCACCAATACCAAGCTTCTCGAGCAGCCCGGAGCCCAACTGCTTGAGCTTATCTTCGGCGCCCTCGTAAACAATGATTCGATCCAGCCCGCTGCTGACGATTTCCTCAACCGTGAGCTCCCAGGTGCTCAGCACGCCTTCACCCAGCAGGGGCACTCCCAGGGCGCCGATCACCAGAGTGGCCAGCTCGCCGGTTTCGATGTCGAAGCTGAAGCCCAGCACCCGGCCCAGCTGGTCGCCCGCTTCGGTGATCACCTGGCAGTTGATCACCTTGCTGTAACGGTCAGGGTTGAAGCCCTCCGCCAGCGAATCGGCGGAATCAACCAGGATCACATCGCCCACCTGGCGGATCCGGTCGAGGGGCATCCAGCGCGGCAGGCCTGGCAGGAAGCGGGTCAGAGGGTTGTCGCGCAGGCCCAGCGCCACCACTTCGCGCCGGTCGATATCCACCACCACCTCGCCCACCACGCCCAGCCGGCGGCCGGTGTCGCGGGTGATCACCTGGGTGCCCATCAGCTCGGAGCGCAACCAGAGGCGATCACTTGGGGCGGCAGCCGTTGCCCCGGGATCAGCGGAAGGGGGGATGGAGGAGGTCAATGAAAGGGTCGTACCCGTGGCCCAGTCGGCCCATTGTGGCTCACCTGCTCCGCTGGGGTAGGGGCGGCTCAGGCAGCGGGCGGTAACCCGACCACCTGGGTGTGGGCGCCCCGGGCCTGGGTGACACCAATGGTGCGGGTTGCGGCGGCGATCATCGGGCGCCGGTGGCTCACCACCATGAATTGGGCCTGGTCTGCCTGGCCGGCAATCAGGGCGGCGAGGCGCTCCACGTTGACGCCGTCGAGAAAGCTGTCGACTTCGTCTAATGCATAGAAGGGCGAAGGGCGGAAGCGCTGCAGGGCAAACAGGAAGCTCAGCGCCGTGAGCGATTTCTCGCCGCCACTCATGGAGTTGAGACGTCGCACCGCCTTGCCCTTGGGGTGGGCCACCAAGGTGAGGCCACCTTCAAGGGGTGCTTCCGGGTTTTCCAGCTGCAGGTGCCCCTCGCCGTCGGATAGCCCTTCAAAGATTGTGCGGAAATGGCCATCCACCGCTGTGAAGGCTTCAAGAAAGGCCTCCTGGCGCAGGGTGGCCACGGTTTCGATGCGCAGCAGCAGCTCTTCGCGCTCCTTGCTGAGCACTTCGAGCCGCTCCTCCAATTCCGCCAAGCGGGTTTCGAGCTGCTCAAGTTCCTCGAGGGCGAGCATGTTCACCGGTTCGAGGGCTTCCATCCGGGCCTGCAGGCTGCGCAGCTCCGCCTGTAGGGCAGCGAGCCCTGTCTCCCGCACTTCTGCGGGAATCTCCGGCCTCGGCTCAGGCAGTTCCCGCTCCAGTTGTTCCAGGCGCAGCTGGTCGCCACGCTGCTGTTCGGCCAGCGATTCGATCTCCTCGCCGAGGCGTTGCAGTTCCCATTGGCGCTGTTGCAGGGCCTGGCGCTGGGCGGCCAGCTGGGCTTCGGCGGCATCGCGGGCGCGGCGGCTTTCGCCAAAGCGGGTTTGCAGCTGCTGCTGCTCAGCTGCCAAGGTGCTTCGCCGCTCCTGATCCGCTTGGTGCTGCTCTTTCCAGCGAGCTCGCTCCTCCACCAGGGTGTTCACAGCTGCCACCAGCCGCTGTTCATCGGCGCTGAGGGCCTCGAGCTGGTTGCTGAGGCGCTCGGCGCTCAGGGCCCGTTCGCGCCGGGCCGCCAGCAGCCCATCACGCTGGCTGCGGGCCGCGGCCAGGGCCGAGTCGGCCGCCTCCAGCTCGCTCTGCAGCCCCTGCCAGCGTGCTGCATCGCCGGATGATTGCACTGCAGCTTCGGCCTCTTCCAAGGCGATGCGTTGTTGCTGCAGCGGCAACAGCAGGGATTCGAGTTGCTGCTGGCGTTGCAGATCGCTCTGCAAGGCCTCCTGCAGTTGGCCCAGGCGACTGCCCAGCTGCTGCTGCCGTTGCAGCTGGGGGGCTAGGGCTCGCTGGGCGGCGCTGCGCTCGGCCTCCAGGCCCGCCTGGCGCTGCTGGTGTGCGAGCAGCCGGGGGCGCAGGGCCTCGAGCTGCTGGCCCAGCTCGGCTTCCTTGCGGCGGCAGGCCAGCAGGCTCTCGCCCAGCTCCAGCAAGCGCTGGCGCAGGGGTGCGGCTTCGTCGCCGTCCTGGCTGCGGCCGAAGCTGAGCTGGCTGCCCCGCTGTTGCAGGCTGCCGCCGGTCATGGCGCCGCTCTTCTCCAGCAGTTCGCCGTCGAGGGTCACGGCCCGGCAGCGGCCCAGTTCGCGTCTGGCATTGGCCAGGCTGTCGAACACCAGGGTGTCGCCGAAGACGTAGCGGAACACCTCGGCGTAAACGGGCTCGTAACCCACCAGATCCACCGCCTTGCCGATCAGGCCGGTGCTGCCAGCTCCCCCGCGTTGCAGGGCGGCTCCGCCGCTACCACTGGAGCTGCCACCGGAGCCACCCCGAATCTTATTGAGCGGTAGGAAGGTAAGCCGGCCTGCCCGGCGACTTTTGAGCAGCTCGATCGCCCGGGCGGCAATGCGGTCGTCGTCGACGACCACCTGGCCGAGGCGGCCGCCGGCGGCCACTTCCAGCGCCAGGCGCACCCGCTCCTCCACTTCGCCGAGCTGGGCCACCGGCCCGTGGATGCCGTCCATGCCAGCCTCCAGCAGCACCCGCAGGGCGCCGGTACCGCGGCTTTCCTGAAGGGTTTCGCGGCGGCTGTCTAGCCGGGCGATCTCGCGCTCGAGCTGGGTTTGCTCCTGCTCGAGGCGGCTGCGGGTTCGCTGCTGAAGGGCCAGGGCTTCGGCTAGCTCCTGCACCTGCTGCTGCTCCAGGCGGGTGGCTTCCAGCACCTGCTGCCAGCTGCTTTCGGTGGCCTCCAGTTGCTGCTGGGCACTGCGATGGCTGGCCCCTTCCTGCTGCTCTTCGGCGCCGAGCTCGGCCAGGCGCTCCTGGTGCTGCCGCAGCCGCTCCTGTAATTGCTGCCGCTCGGCCTCCAGGGGGCTGATCTGCTCGCCCAGCTGCTGGCGGGCGCGGCTGCGCTGCTGCTGTTCCTCCAACCAGCTGCCGGAGCGCCCCGCCACCTCGCCGAGCCGGCGGCGCGATAGCTCCACAGCGGCTTCGGCATCGCGGCAGCCGGCGTCGGCGTCGCTGAGAGCGGCTTGGTCGGAACTGGCTTCGAGGGCCTGCTGCTGCTGGCGCAGCTCGCCCTGAGTGCGGGCCAGCTCGTGGCGCTGGCGTTGCAGGGCCTCGGCATCGAGCTGGTGTTTGCCTGCCTGGCGGGTTAGTTCGCGGCCACTGGCCTCAAGGCCTGCCAGCTCGGCCTGCACGGCGATCAGCTGATCTTCACCTAAGGCTTTTACCTCAGCTTGGAGTTGCTCGAGCACGGTGGCGGCGGCAGCCAGGCCCGTTTCTCCCTCGCTGATCGCCTCGCGTTCAGCCTGTTGCTGACTGGCGAGGCTGGCGCTGCGTTGCCGCAGGGCAGCCTGGTTCGCCTGGGCTGCTTCAAAGGCCAGCACCTGCTCCTGCAGGCGGCCGTTGTGGTGGCGCTGGCGCAGGTCTTGATAGGTGCGGGCTTTGGCGCAGTCGCGCTCAAGTTTCTGGCGGGAGCTGAGCAGCTCCTGCTGCACGATTGAGCAGCGCTCCTGACGCTCTTGCACCTCATCAAGCTTGCCGCGGCTCTGTTCGATGCGGCTGTCGAATAGGGCGACACCAGCCAGCTCGTCGATGATGCCGCGCCGGTCCCGGGCGCTCATCGAGACGATGCGGGTGACGTCTCCCTGCATGACCACATTGCTGCCTTCGGGGTCCACCCGCAGGCGCCGCAGCTGGCTTTGGAGCTGTTGCAAATTGCAACTCACCCCATCGGCGCTGAAGCTGCTGGCATAGGTGCCGCCGGGGGCAACCCGCAGGCGCCGGCTCACCGTCCACTCCTGTTGGCCTGGCTTGATCCAGGGCCCTTCTTCGGGCGGCTCCAGGCCAGCTTCGGCCTGGTCGGGTTGCCACTCACTGAGGTCAAAGCGCACGCTCACCGAGGTTTCGGCGGCCTTGCCCTCGCGCAGTATGGCGCTGTTGATTAGATCCGGCAGGCGATCTGCCCGCATGCCGCGGCTGCTGGCCAGGCCCAGACAAAACAACACCGCATCAAGGATGTTGCTTTTGCCGGAGCCGTTGGGGCCCGTGACCACCGTGAAACCTTCTTGCAGCGGGATCGTGATCGAGCCGCCAAAGGACTTGAAGTGGGTGAGCTCGACCTGATTGATGTGAACCAACAGGCCCGTGCGCCGAGCAGCAGAAATGTAGCGGAGGGTTTCGAAAGCTCAACCCCCTCCTTACCTTGTGGTCTGAGCTTCGCAGTCGCCCCCTCTCACCATGACCGCAGAACTGCCATGACCGCTGAAACGCCTCCCCGCGCCGCCAGCCCAGAGGGCTTCCGCGACCGTTTTGAGACCCTGATCCCCACCATTCAGCGGGAGTGGCCGGCCGTTGCCCGCCAGACCCTGGAGGCCACCCGGGGCAGTTTTGATGAAGTGGTTGAGGTGATTTCCAGCCAGACCGGCCGCACCGCTAGTGCGGTGAAGGACCAGTTGTTCGACCTCCTCGAGGTGGCCGGGGACCAGACCAGCCGCCTAGCGGACAACCTGGCGCCCTTGGAGGCCCAGCTGGAAAACCTGCTCGATGAGCTCAACACCACCTTGCGGCCTCGCATTGAGAAGCCGGTGCGGGAGCGTCCGCTGATGGCGATCGGCATCGCCACCGGCGTCGGGGTGCTGCTCGGTCTGCTGCTCGCCTCGGG
Organism: Cyanobium sp. L1E-Cus; assembly: GCF_024345755.1. NCBI lineage: Bacteria > Bacillati > Cyanobacteriota > Cyanophyceae > Synechococcales > Prochlorococcaceae > Cyanobium > Cyanobium sp. L1E-Cus. The sequence continues at coordinate 77,672 of NZ_JAGQBS010000010.1, forward strand.
CCGGCGTTCCTCATGACGGATCCGAACTCGCCAGGCCCTGCCCGGGTGGCGGCCGGCCGGGTCGGTGCCTTGATGACCTCGGTGATGGACCTGCACGTGCGCATCGCCCTGCAGGAAGTGGACCGGGAGAAGCGGCGCCTGATCAGCGGTGGCCTGCTGCTCAGCGGTGGCCTGGCGCTGCTGCTGTTGGCGCTGATCGGCGCCGAGCTGGCCCTGCTGCTGTGGCTGCACGACGCCCAGGGGCTCAGTTGGATCCACGCCGCCCTGGTGGTGGCAGCTCTGGATCTGGTGCTGGCCGGGGTGTTCGTGCGGGTGGGCGGCCAGCTACTCAAGGGGCCCTACCTGCCCCAGACCACCGCCGGTCTCAGCAAAACCACTCGCGCAATCTTGGGTCGTTAACGCACCTCATAGTGCAGCCAGCGGCAGTCAATGCCTCCGTTGCTGATTGGGATGCGGCGGCTGGCCTTCATTTTGAGGGCGCCGGTGAGCTCCGGGTTGCCGCTGAGCAGCCACAGGCTCCAGCCGCCGCAACGCTCTTTCACCATGCGGCCCAGGTCGGCGTAGAGAGGCTCCAGAGCATCACGCTCGCCGATGCGCTCCCCATAGGGCGGGTTGCACACCAAGATGCCCGGCCCTGGCGGAGGCACGAAGTCGCGGCAGTCGCCCAGGCTCAGTTCCAGGGCACTTGCGATGCCGGCAGCCTCAGCGTTGCTGTGGGCTTGATCAAGCACGCCGGGATCTTGCTCCCTGCCAACGATCGGCGCCAGAGCTTCTCCGCTGGGGAGCGTCTCTCGGGCCAGGGAGCTGGCCGCTTGCCGCTCTTGCTGCCAGAGCTGGGAGTCGAACTTTGGCCAGCGCTCCAGGGCGAAGCGGCGGCCCAGACCCGGCGCCCGGCCCAGGGCCATGCAAGCCGCCTCAATCAGCAGGGTGCCGGAGCCGCAAAGGGGGTCGGCCAGGGGCACCGAGCCATCCCAGCCGGTGAGGGCGATCAGGCCGGCGGCGAGGTTTTCCTTGAGCGGGGCCAGGCCCATGGCAGCCCGGTAGCCGCGGCGGTGCATGCTGCCGCCGCTGCCATCGAGGCTCAGGGCTGCTTCGCCGCCGCCAAGGTGCAGATGGATGGAGAGGTCGGGATCGTCTAGGTCAACGGAGGAGCGGGCGCCCCACTGCTGGCGTTGCAGATCCACCAGGGCATTTTTGACCTGCAGGGCGCTGTAGTGACTGTGGTTGAGGCCAGGAGCGCTGCCGGTGGCATCGACGCGGAAGGTGGCGCCAGGAGGCAGCCAGCGGCTCCAGTCGACGGCGCGCTGCACACCGTCGTAGAGCTCGTCCTTGCTGCGGCAGGGAAATTGAGCCAGTTCAAGCAGGAGCCGGAAGGGCAGGCGGGCTTGCAGGTGCAGCCGGTAGAAGCCAGCCAGGTCTGTTTGGAAGCGCACGGCCCGGCGTAGGCGTGCTGCGGCTTGGCAGCCCAAGGCCGTGAGCTCAGCTGCCGCGGCTTCTTCGAGCCCCGGTGGCACAACCGCTATGCCGCTGATTGATGTGCTGTTTGGTTCGGTGATGCCCACCCCTGCTTCTGCCCTTGCTTGCTGCCACAATGAACCAGTTAGGTTTCGGCCTGACTAGGTGGCTCACACCAGTGCTTCGGACAGCGGTTCGATTCCGCTCAGCTCCATTCCCCCTTTCCGGGGCTGCAATGGTTTCGACGGGGTATAAGGAGGGTGACTGAAGCCTGCTCGGTAAGAGCACACACGTAACAGCGAACAACATCGTTGCTTTCTCCCGTCAGACCGCCCCTGTGGCTGCCTGACCCTGTAAGGGAGATGGGGTGAGGTCAGCCTTATCACCCAAATGACCCATGGGCCCTGGAAGGGGCCTTCCCACTGCAGCTCGCCCGAGCGATGGCCTGTCCCCACTGCGGCAGTTGGTCGGTTAAGGCGGATCGCAGCCTGGCTGGACGCCTGGTGTGTGGTCGTTGCGCCAGGCCGCTGGGGGCAGCCCCGGCGCCCCGGCGTCAGCGGCGCTCCCGATCGAGGCGCCCAGGTCTGTCTTTAGGCATTGGCCTGGTTGCGTTGCTGGCATTGGCTGCGCTGTTGGCAGCCTGGGACGAGCAGCGGCTCAGATTCACTGCGCCGCTCGAGCGCCTCGCCCCTAACTCGCAACTAAGAACCCCAGGATTGTTCTGAGCCTTGCGCTTCAGAGATACCCCAGGGACCGCAGAGTTTGCACGGCGGCTGCTTCAGGGTCGCCCGATTGCCCGCATCACTGCGCCCTGGCATAGGCCGCCATGGGAGCACAACGGAATCGCCTGGCCGTTTACCGAAGCGCCGCTGGACGCACCGCTAGCCATTTTTTGAGTTGAGCTAAGCGGAGCGGAGGAAGGGCCTGGGCTGGAGCCTGAACCTGCTGCAGCTTGCTGGGTGGTGGCGCTGTTAACGGTGTTGCGGGCTTTATCGACCGCACCTGTGTAAGCAGGCATGGAGGAGCCCTGCAGGGTGCCTTGAATAGCGCTGGCTCCAACCATGGGCGCCAATCCTTGGGCTATTGCATTGCCGGCTGGCAAAACGACGGCCGCAACGAGAGCGGCTTTCAGCAGATTCGAAGACATATTGAGAGGCGACTAGGAATCAAGGCTGGCTTGGCTTGGCAGCTCCGCTAAAGCCGCTCCACACTTTGAGCTCTTCAATTGTTTGTACCCCTTCGCGGCGCTCCTTACCCGCCAGGTCCCAGGTGGGGAAAGCCCGTATCTGGGCGGCCATGCAGCGGCTGCGGCCATCGTCAGTTTTGTCGCACTCCACATAGGGAAGGGAATTGCCCCCTTCCTTGCCAAACAGGTTTTTTTGCTGGAAGCAGGCCGGGCACCACCAGGCGCCATAAAAAACAGCTCCCTTAGCGCGCAGGTGGGCACTTAGCTCTTTTTGTTCCGGCGTAGAAGCAGAAAGGGCCTCCCCCAAGGTGGCAGTGGTGGAGCTGCCGGAAGTTGTGGCGCCTCTACCGGCGCTGGCAGTGGCCGTAAAGCCAAGCAGCACCGTGCTGAGGGCGATAAGCAGGCCGGAGCGCAGGGAGCCAAACCAGGGCATCAGCTTCCAGAAGCAACAATCAAAACTAGTTCCGCTGCTTGCTTTTGCCTGTGTGTGTGGGCAAAACACAGCCGATGGCCGCGCCGCGTTCGGCCTTCCGCCCTTCCTTGGCCCAGCGGAAGTTCCCAGCGGCTGAGACACTAAACAGGTGCGGTGGTTTTGGGGTCGATGAGCGCGAACGGCTACCGCGATTACTTCAGTGTCCTCGGGGTTGAGCGTGGCGCTGATGCCGACGCCATCAAGCGCGCCTTTCGCAAGCTGGCCCGTCAGTACCACCCGGACGTGAACCCCGGTGATGCGGGGGCTGAGGCCAAGTTCAAAGAGGTGAGCGAGGCCTATGAAGTGCTCTCCGATCCTGATAAACGCCGGCGCTACGAGCAATTTGGCCAGTACTGGAGCCAGGCGGGCGGTGGCTCGGCCAGTGGCGGCGTTGATGTTGATTTTGGCCGCTATGGCAACTTCGACGACTTCATCAACGACCTGCTAGGTCGTTTTGGCGGCCCCTCCCCCGGCGGTGCCCCGGGCGGTTTTGGTTTCAGTTCAGGCTTCCCTGGTGGCTTTGCTGGCGGCATGCCCGGCGCCGGCCGCAGCGCCCCGATCAATCTTGATGCTGAGGCCAGCATCAGCCTCTCCTTTGCCGATGCTTTCCGCGGCTCCGAGCGCACCTTGGCCGTCAACGACGAGCGGGTGCAGGTGCGCATTCCGCCCGGTGTGAAGCACGGCAGCCGCCTGCGGCTGAAGGGCAAGGGCAACCTGCAGCCCGGCACCGGCCGCCGCGGCGACCTGTACCTCAACCTGCAACTGCAGGAGCATCCGGTGTGGAAGCTCGATGGCGACCAGCTGCGCGCTGAGTTGCCCCTCAGCCTCGATGAATTGGCCCTCGGCGGCGAGGTGCGGGTGGCGACCCCCGACGGTGAGGCCTCCGTGCAAGTGCCGCCTGGTATGACCCTGGGCCGCAGCCTGCGGCTCAAGGGCAAGGGCTGGCCCCTCAAGGACGGCCGCGGCGACCTGCTGCTTACGCCGGTGCTCAAGTTGCCCGAGCAGCTCAGCGCCGAGGAGCGCCAGCTGCTGGAGCAGTTGCGTGCTGCCCGCAGCGCCGATCCCCGCTCTGGCTGGATTCAGGCGGCCCGTCTCTAGGATCCGGGCCAGCCAGGCCGTTTTCATGGAGCTCACCTACCGTCCCCGCCGATTGCGCCGCACCCCGGCTTTGCGGGCGATGGTGCGGGAGCATCACCTAAGTGCTGCCGACTTTATTTATCCGCTCTTCGTGCACGAAGGCGCCACCAACGAGCCAATTGGTGCCATGCCAGGAGCTATGCGCTGGAGCCTCGAAGGCTTGGTGCAGGAGGTGGGCCGCGCTTGGGACTTGGGCATCCGCTGCGTTGTGTTGTTCCCCAAGGTGGCCGATGGCCTTAAAACCGAAGACGGCGCCGAATGCTTCAACGAAGGTGGCCTGATACCCCGAGCTATTCGCCGGCTTAAGGAGGTACACCCCGAGATGGCGATCATGACGGACGTGGCCCTCGATCCCTACTCCTGTGACGGCCATGACGGCATCGTTAGCGATGAAGGGATAGTGCTCAACGATGAAACGGTGGCGATCCTCTGTCGCCAAGCCGTTGCCCAAGCTCGGGCAGGGGCGGATCTGATTGGCCCCAGCGACATGATGGATGGACGAGTTGGGGCTATCCGCGAAGCCCTCGATGAGGAGGGGTTCGAGCATATCGGCATTATTAGCTATACAGCTAAATATTCTTCCGCTTATTACGGCCCCTTCCGCGAAGCTCTTGATTCGGCCCCTCGGGTTGGCGCGGGCAAGCCAATTCCGAATGATAAATCAACCTATCAAATGGATCCGTCCAATGGACGTGAAGCGCTCACCGAAGCCCTGCTCGATGAACAGGAGGGTGCTGATATTTTGATGGTTAAGCCTGGCCTTGCCTACCTAGACATCATCTACCGTCTGCGTGGCGAAACCGAGCTGCCAATTGCTGCTTACAACGTAAGTGGTGAATACGCCATGGTGAAGGCCGCCGCTGAAAAGGGCTGGATCGACGAGCGGGCCGTGGTGCTGGAAACCCTGCTGTGTTTTAAGCGGGCTGGCGCTAATTTGATCCTCACTTATCACGCCTGTGATGCTGCGCAGTGGCTGCGCCAGGGGTAATTTTATTAATTCCCGATATTTTTGGATTTGGCCTTGTCTGGCTACAGCTACTTACATCGCTTTGATGACTGCGCTGGCCAGGGCTAGTGGCATCAGTTATCTGTTGTTTCCAGAGCTGGGGGCGCTCGCCTCTGTTGTGCTTGCCGATCCGCTCAGTAGCTGGGCCCGTTCCCCAAAACTCCTGGCTCTGACACCCGTATTAACTGCTGCGCCTGGAGTGCTGGTCACCCGCACCCTGCCCTATGGCCCCACCGCGCTGATATTGGATCTGGCGATCTGCTTGCTTGTGATCCGGCTTCTACGCTCGCCGGTTATTCCGGCAATTTCGGCCGGGGTATTGCCCTTAGTGTTGGGAATTACGAGTTTTTTGTACCCGGTGGCGATTCTGGTGGGCACAGGTGGGCTGGCCCTAATCGTCATGCTTCGCTCTCAATTGATGCCGCCGCTGGCTCGGGCTCAAGTCTCCCCCTCGGTGCCAACTATCTCAACTTTGGTTGCTCCTAAGTCCTGGTTGCAAAGGGTTCCTTGGCTGCTGCCTTTGGCTGTTTTCTTGCTGGGGGCTCTGGTAATGGTTCAGCTGCTGGGATCCCACTTGGTTTTGTATCCCCCTTTGCTGGTGATTGCCTGGGAGATGTTGGCTAATGCTGATGAGTGTCCCTGGCAAGGCCGCTCCTTAGCCGTCCTGGTGGTTACTGCTGGAGCGGCTGTGGCTGGAACTGTATTGGTGCTGGCTCTAGGGGTGAGTCCGCTGGCCGCGTTTTTGGCTGTTTTGGTTACTGCGTTGCTACTCAGGTTGGCTCGCCTTCGTTGTCCTCCGGCCTTCGGTTTGGCCCTGCTTCCCTTCTTAATTCCTGCACCCACGCTCGCCTATCCCCTCCTCACCTTGGCCGGCACCACCTGGCTGATTTTGGTGGTGAAGCTCGATCAGATCCTCAAGATCCGTTTCTGTAACCCACAATGAACTCACCCGGTTCAGTTGCCATGGTTCCTGCTGCTGTTCATCACCTTGGCCATGTGGCACTGCGGGTGCAGGACATGGAGCGGGCCAAGGCCTTCTATGTCTCCCTGGGCCTGCAGCTCTGCTGGGATGCACCCGATTGGGCCTATTTGCAGTGGCCTGGGGCCGACACGGGCTTGGCCCTGCTCAGCCCTAGTTACAAAGCTGCCGGGCCCCATTTTGCTTTCCATTTCCGCGACCGCTCAGAGGTGGATGCGGTGCACGCCCAGCTTGTGGCGGCCGGCCGCTCCTGCGGCCCGGTGCATGACCACCGTGACGGAACTGCCAGCTTCTATCTCCAAGATCCGGAAGGCAACTGGCTAGAGATGCTCTACGAGCCCCCTGGCGGCATCCCCTCCAACCTGCCCGGGTGAACGACGTCACCGCCCCATTGGCCCCAATTCAGCAGGAGGCCCTGGAGCTGCTCGAGTGGCCGCGGCTCGCTGAGCAGCTGGCCAGCTTTGCAAGCACAGCTCCGGGCCGCTGTGCCTGCCTGGCGCTGGCCCTGCCCGCTGGCCTCGCTGCCAGCCGCAGCCTGCTCGCTGAAACCACCGAGCTGCTGGGCCTCGACGGGCTGCTGGAGGGGGGGCTGAGTTTTCAGGGAGTTGCCGATATCGCGGTGCTGGTGACCCTCTGCGCCAAGGGCGGCACGGCTCCGGGCGAGGAGTTGCTGGCCTTGGCTACCACTCTGGCTGCGGCCCGCCGGCTGCGGCGCCAGATCGACGATCCCCAGCTGCGGCCGGTCTGTACGGCCCTGGTGGCCGAGCTGCGCACCCTGCCGGAGCTGGAGCAGCGGCTGCATTTTTGCCTTGAAGAGGGCGGCCGGGTGGCGGATCGGGCCAGTCCGCCCCTGGAGGGATTGCGGCGCCAGCTGCTTGGGGCCCGCTCAGATCGGCGTGATCGACTGCAGGAGCTGATGCGCCGCTGCGGCGCCATGCTCCAGGACACGGTGATCTCGGAGCGCAACGGCCGTCCCGTGCTGGCTGTGAAGGCTGGCGCTGCCGCTCAGTTGCCAGGGCTGGTGCACGACAGCTCGGCTTCGGGACAAACGGTGTTCATCGAACCCCAGGCGGTGATTGCCCTGGGCAATCGCATACGCGACCTGGAGGGGCGCGAGCGGGAACTGGAGCGGGCCGTGCTTACTGCCCTGAGCGCCCAGGTGGGCGAGGAGGCTGAAGCTCTGGCCGCACTCCAGCAGGTGCTGGTGCGCCTGGATGCGGGGGTGGCTCGGGCGCGCTATGGCCAATGGTTGGGAGCGGTACGCCCGGAGCTGGCAGACGACCCCAGCGCCCCCTTCGAGCTGCGTGAGCTGCGCCACCCCCTGCTGCTTTGGCAGCAGCGGCGTCAGGGAGGTCATGCGGTGGTGCCCGTGAGCCTGCTGGTGGCAGCGGAGTTGCGGGTGGTGGCAATCACGGGTCCCAACACCGGTGGCAAAACCGTGACCCTCAAAAGCGTTGGCTTGGCGGCTCTTATGGCCCGGGCTGGCTTGTTTCTGCCCTGCAGCGGCACGCCCCGCCTGCCCTGGTGCGCCCAGGTGCTTGCCGATATCGGCGATGAGCAATCGCTGCAACAAAACCTCTCCACCTTCAGCGGCCACATCCGCCGCATCGCCCGCATCCTCGAAGCTCTTCCTGGGCCTGGCGCTGCTGGCGGCGCCTCCCTGGTGCTGCTCGATGAGGTGGGAGCCGGCACCGATCCCCTCGAGGGTTCGGCCCTGGCCACGGCCCTGCTCAAGCACCTGGCCGATCGGGCCAGGCTCACGATCGCTACCACCCACTTCGGTGAGCTCAAGGCGCTCAAATATGCCGATCCACGCTTCGAGAACGCTTCGGTGGCCTTCGATGTGGACACCCTCTCGCCTACTTACCGGCTGCAGTGGGGTATCCCGGGTCGCAGCAACGCCCTGGCGATTGCACGCCGGCTGGGGCTGGGGGAGCCGGTGCTGGAGCTCGCCGCCGCCCAGCTGGAGCCCCTTGGCGAGGGCGAGGTGAACCAGGTGATCGCCGGCCTCGAAAATCAGCGTCAACGCCAGCAGGAAGCCGCCGAGGAAGCAGCCGTCCTACTGGCTCGCACCGAGCTGTTGCACGAGGAGTTGCTGCTGCGCTGGCAGCAGCAGACCCAGCAGAGCGCCGAGCTTCAGGAACAGCGGCGCCAGCAGTTGGAGCGCTCGATTCGTCAGGGACAGAACGAGGTGAAGCGCATCATCAGGAGGCTGCGCCAGGGACCTGATGGGGGGGAGGCCAGCAGCGCTGCCCTAGGCGAAACCGCCCGCCAGGCCGGCCAGCGTTTGAAATCGCTGGAGCAGCAGCACCGCCCCACCCCGGAGCGGCGCGAGCACCGGGGCTGGATGCCCGCCGTTGGTGATCGGGTGCGGCTGTTATCGCTGGGCAAGGCCGGTGAGGTGCTTGCCATCGCCGATGACGGCCGGGAACTCACGGTGCGCTGTGGGGTGATGCGGCTGACCCTGGAGCTGGCTGGCATCGAGGGGCTGCATGGCGAAAAACCCTCAGCCCCTGAGGTGCGCGTGCAGGTGAAGGGTCAGCGGGGGCTGGGGGGGCAGGGCCCGGATGTGCGCTCCGAGCGCAACACCGTTGATGTGCGTGGCCTGCGGGTGCATGAAGCCGAGGCGGCCTTGGAGGAGCGGCTGCGCGCCGCCAATGGTCCCGTGTGGGTGATCCACGGCATCGGCACTGGCAAGCTCAAGCGCGGCCTGCGGGCCTGGTTGGCAACGGTGCCCTACGTGGAGCGTGTGAGTGACGCCGAGCAGGGCGACGGCGGGGCTGGCTGCAGCGTGATTTACGTGAAATAGGGCAGGGTCGGCTCCACGCTTGCGGGCTCAGGGGGCAGGGGCAGGGCCTCGCCGCTCGCATCAAACAGGCGCCAGCCGCGGGGATCTATGTCGAGGTTCAGGCTGGCCCCCGGCGGCAGGATTGTTTCAGGGCCGACCCGCACCTGCACCAGGTGACCGCACTCCTCCAGGCGGCAGGTGAGCAGTTGTTCGTTGCCCAGGGCTTCGCCATGGCTCACCTCGGCCCGCAGGTTGCGGTTGGTGGCGGGAGCTAGCTGGAAGTGCTCGGGCCGCAGTCCGCCAGTGAGCGCCTCCCCTGCCCGTGATGCCAGCACATCGGCCAGGGGACCTTCAACCGCCAGCTTGCGGCCGCCCAGCTGCACCAGGCCCGCACCTATCGCGGTTACCGGCAGCAGATTCATGGGCGGGCTGCCGATGAACTGGGCTACAAACAAATTGGCGGGCCACTGATAGAGCTCCATCGGTGTGCCGAGCTGCTGCAGCCTTCCGGCATTGAGCACGGCGATCCGGTGCCCCATGGTCATGGCCTCCACTTGGTCGTGGGTCACGTACAGGGTGGTGGTGCCCAGGCGTCGCTGCAGTTCAACGATTTGGGTGCGGGTGCCGGTGCGCAGCTTGGCGTCGAGGTTGCTGAGCGGTTCGTCCATCAAAAACACCGCTGGCGCCCGGGCGATGGCCCGGCCCAGGGCAACCCGCTGCTTCTGGCCGCCGGAAAGCTCCTTTGGCAGCCGATCGAGTAGCTGGTCGAGCTCCAGGGTTTCTGCTACCTCGGCGATGCGCTGGGCGATGCGCTCCTCCCGCCGTGAGCGCAGCCGCAAGAGCCCTGGCAGCCGCCTGGTGGCCAGGTGCAGGCTGTCTTGAAGTTGCTCAAGGGCCGTGCGGTTGCGGCTGCGGCGCAGGCCGAAGCCGATGTTGCCGGCCACCGTGAGATGGGGATAGAGCGCATAGCTCTGGAACACCATGGCCACGTTCCGTTGGGCTGGGCGCAGCGAGCTCACGGGCCGATTGCCCACGTAGATCTCCCCCTGGCTGGGCTGCTCTAGGCCAGCCAGTAGGCGCAGCAGGGTGCTTTTGCCGCAGCCGGAGGGCCCAACCAACACCAAAAATTCGCCGTCCTGAATCTGTAGATCCAGCTGGCGCAGCACCTGCACCGGATCACCACCGCGCCGGGGTGGGTAGGTCTTGCTGACCTGCTGGAAGCGAACCTCTGCCAAGACGGGCCTTCAGACGGCGCGATCCTAGGTTTGTTCCAATGCAATTCATCGATCAAGCCCGCGTAACGGTCAAGGCCGGCCGAGGCGGCGACGGAATCGTGGCGTTTCGCCGCGAGAAATATGTGCCAGCCGGCGGCCCTTCCGGCGGCGATGGCGGCCGTGGTGCCGACGTGCTGCTGGTGGCTGACGCCAACCTCCAGACCCTGCTGGATTTCAAGTACAAGCGGCAGTTTTTGGCGGTCGATGGTCGCCGGGGCGGCCCCAACCGCTGCACCGGTGCCAGCGGTAACCATCTGGTGATCAAGGTGCCATGCGGCACGGTGGTTCGCGATGCCCGCACCTCAATTTTGCTAGGTGATCTCACCGATGCAGGTGAGGAGCTACTGGTGGCCTTTGGCGGCCGCGGCGGCCTGGGCAATGCCCACTACCTCAGCAACCGCAACCGGGCCCCGGAGAAGTTCACCGAGGGCCGGGAGGGAGAGGAGTGGCTGCTGCAGTTGGAGCTCAAGCTGCTGGCTGAGGTTGGCATCATCGGCTTGCCCAATGCCGGCAAGAGCACCTTGATTTCGGTGCTTTCGGCAGCTCGGCCCAAGATCGCCGATTACCCCTTCACCACCCTGGTACCCAACCTGGGGGTGGTGCGCCGTCCCAGTGGTGACGGCACCGTCTTTGCCGATATTCCTGGTTTGATCGCTGGAGCGGCCCAGGGAGCAGGACTGGGGCACGACTTCCTACGCCACATCGAGCGCACCCGGCTGCTGATCCATCTGATCGATTCCAGCGCTGAGGATGTGGTCGCCGACCTCAATGTGGTCGAGGGGGAGCTCACGGCCTACGGCCATGGGCTCGACCAGAGGCCCCGCCTAGTGGTGCTCAACAAGATCGAATTGCTCGATCCAGCCAGCCTTGAAGAGCTGGTAGAGAAGGTGAGCCTGCAGGTGCAGGCCCGTGGCGGCTTGCCCGTTCTGGCTGTTTCAGCTGCTGCCTCCAAAAATTTGCCGCAGCTGCTGGCCGCGGTGTGGCAGCAGCTCGGCATCATCCAGCCCTAGGCAATTCAGTCGTCGTAGACGCGGCACTCGGGGGCAGAAGGGTTCAGGTCACAGAACACTTCCAGTGGGGTTGGGTCGTGGCTGTCCTCGGGATGGTGCTCTTTGAACTCCTTGAGACCCTGGAGCTCTTCCTCCAAGTGGCGGACCTTGCCTAGGTCGCCAGCGGCCTTGGCGGCCTCGATCTCGCTCTGGTCTTTCTGGATGTGCTCGTCGATGCTTTTCATTCAGATACCGGTCACTAGGTACCGGAGCTCGTCGCCGATCACCTTACGGGCGCCTGTTCTGGATCGACGCCCCGAAGATGCACTGCTAACTCTTTGAGCACTCCCAATGGCGCCGGGAGCTGAGCTTTGGTGATGTGTTGGATTGACAACAATGTGCGTCCAGCGTTCTCCGCGCTGCTGCCAGCCCTGGCTGCGGCCCCCGTTTCACCCCGCCAGCTCGCTGAGTTCGAGCCAGCGCTCCTCGCCGCAATGGATGCGCTCAGTTAACGCGGCGAGCTCCTGGGTGAGTCCCTCAAGGGCGGCGTAGTCGCTGCCTGAAGTGGCCAGGGCCAGCTCCAGGTCACGGCGCTGCTGCTCCCAGGCCGGCAGGTTTACCTCCAATTCGCCCAGCTCCCGGCTCTCCTTAAAGCTCCGCCGCCGCGTCTGGGCCTTGCTGGCTTGGGGCGCTACCGGGGCTGGATTCTTGGGGTTCTTGGGTGCGGCCTGGCGGGTAGAGCTCGCTTCTAAGTAGGCGCTGTAGTTGCCCTCAAAGCGCTGCAGCTCGCCATTCTCAAAGCAGAACAGCCGATCCACGGTGCGATCGAGGAAGTAGCGGTCGTGGGAGACCACCACCACGCAGCCGCGAAAGTCTTCAAGGAAGTCTTCGAGCACGCTCAGGGTCTGTACGTCCAGGTCGTTGGTGGGCTCGTCGAGCAGCAGCACGTTGGGGGCCTCAATCAGCAGCCGGCAGAGATGGAGCCGCCGCCGTTCGCCGCCGGAGAGCTTGGCCACCGGTTGGTGCTGTTGGGCTGGTGGAAACAGGAAGCGCTCCAGCAACTGGGAGGCGCTCAGCTCCTCGCCGTCCACTGCCACCCGACTGGCGGCAGCTTGAACCACCTCCAGCACCTTCTGGTCGGGCTTGAGCAGCACATCGCTGTGCTGGTCGAAGTAGGCGAGCTTCACGGTCGAGCCCAGCTCCAGGCTGCCGCTGCTGGGTTGGCGCCGGCCGGCGATTACCTCAAGCAGGCTCGACTTGCCCACCCCGTTTGGGCCAATGATGCCAACCCGGTCTTCCGGGCTGAAGTCGTAGCTGAAGGCACGCAGCAGGGCCCTGGTCTCGGGTCCTTCGCCCACACTCACCTCCAGGTCCTCGGCGGTGATGGCCCGCTTGCCGAGCCGCCTGCTGGTGGTGGCCAAGCTCACCTGGCCGCGGCCCTGCCGCAGAGGTGCCTCCCGCATCGCCTCAATTCGCTGGATACGGGCCTTCTGCTTGGTGCTGCGGGCTTTGGGACCCTGCCTGAGCCAGGCCAGTTCCCGCCGCAGCGTGCCCTTGAACTTGGCGGCTGAGGCCGCTTCAGATGCCTCTTCTTCAGCTTTATGGGTGAGATAGGTGGCGTAGTTGCCGTCGTAGCTGCGGGCCAGGCCCCGATCTACCTCCACGATCCGGCGGGTGACCCGATCGAGCACGTAGCGGTCGTGGGTCACCAGCACTAGGGCGCCGGAGAAGCGCTCCAGATAGCTCTGCAGCCATTCCACCCCGTTGGCGTCGAGGTGGTTGGTGGGCTCATCCAGTAGCAGCACGTCCGGCTCGGCCACCAGGGCTGCAGCCAGGGCGACCCGCTTGCGATAGCCGCCGGAGAGGTCGCCCACCTTGCGTTCGATGTCGGCGATGCCTAGCCGCTCCAGCACCTCGCGGCACTGCTGCTCCAGCCCCCAGGCATTGAGCTGATCCATGCGGCCATGCAGGTCGCTTAGCTGGGCCAGGGCGATGGCGTTGTCGGGGCCATCAGCCACGGCCTGACTCAGGGCCGTGTGCTGCCGCAGCAAAGCCATCTTCTCGCCGCTACCGGCAAACACCTGCTCCAGCACGGTGTGCTCGGGGTCTAGCTCGGGCTCCTGGTCTACGAGCACCACCCGGGTGCGGGGGGCGCAGCGGCGCTGGCCGCTGCCGAGGGGCTCATTGCCCGCAAGCACCTTCAACAAGGTGCTCTTGCCGGCCCCATTGGGACCTATCAGCCCGAGCCGCTCCCGCTCGCCGATGTGCAGGGTGAGGCCCTCAAACAGGGTGCGGATGCCGAAGTCCTTACTGGCTTCCACCAGGCTGATCAAACTCAAAGTGCAGCCTCCTCAGCTGTGCCAGCTTGGCCTTTGAGGTAAGCAAACACGCTCTTGTCGCCCACATCTGCCGCGGCGGGCATGGGAAACTTGCGCAGGCATAGCACCAGCAAAAGCCCGCTCTCCAGGGCCAGCAGGGCCGTGGTGATCGCTCCTGGCAGCAAGCCGCTGAGGTGGCCCAGCAGGGCGATAGGCAGCAGCAGGGTCACGCCGATCGCCTCCGGTCGCCTGAAGCAGAAAAATTCCTTGAAGCCAACCCCCGCCAAGGCCGCGAAAAAGGGGCCAATGGCCAGGATCCAGAGGGGCTGGCTGGCTAGGGCCGGCAGCATGGCGCCGGGGCCGCTGCGGATCGCCAATGCCAGGCCCCCCAGGCAGCCCAGTAGCCAGAAAAGCTGCAGGGCCCGGTGCAAGGGCACCAAGTAGATGTGAATCCAGCGCAGGGCTAGTCCCAGCCCCGCAGCCATTAGCAGCATCCAGGGCCAGAGCTGGTCGGCTCCCAGCTGCCGCCACTGCACTAGCAGGCCTGCTTGGCCAACGGCCACCGCCGTGAGAGCAAGGCGGTAGCCGAGCACCTCCCTCCGGTCGGTGGCGTCAATCGTGTAGGTGCCGTACACCCCTTCAAATATCGGATCAGTCATGGATGGGCACGGCCTTGCACCAGTGTGGCGAGTGGCGGCCCGGCCGGGATGATTCCCGAGGGATGGAGGGGAAAGAGGGCACCGAAGTAATCGCTGCGCCAGGCCTCCGGGAAGCAGGTCTCGGCCACGCCGGGCAGGCTGTAGACGCGCCGGCGCCAGTCCCATAGGGCTGGTAGCTGCCAAAGGGGTAGGCGGCTGCAACCGAACAGGGGTGCATAAACAAGCTCCAGCCGGATCAGGGTCGGGAAAAGCCCTATGTCGGCCAGGCTCAGTTGGGCCCCACTTAGCCAGGGAGATTGCTCCAAGGCCCCATTGGCGTCCAGGAGCGCTGCAAACAAGGCCGTCTCGGCCCGGTCGTAGGCAGCCTGGGTGCGGGCGAAACCACAGCGGTACACCCCGTCGTTGACGTCGTCCTGCAGCCGCGTGCGCCACTTCTTTGTGGCTTCCTGCTGGTTATGGGGCTCCAGATCGGGCCCTGCTGGTGCGGGCCAGCGGTTGAGCAGCTCGATCAGCCTGGCGCTCTCCGTAACCAGGATCCGCCGCTCACTGCGGGAATAAAGCGCCGGCACCGTGGCCCGCTGCCCCGGATCAGAGCCTGATTGCTGGTAGAGCTCGATCAAGCTGGCGCAGCCGTTGAAGGGCTCGGCAAAGCGCCAGCGCCCCTCGGCTGGATCGGGGTCCACCACCACCAGGTTGATGCTGCTGCCCAGTTGGCGCAGGCTCCACACCAGCCAGGCCCGGTGGGCCCAGGGGCAGCTGCGCCCCACAATCAACACGTGCCCATCAGCCGCGCCGGCTTCGCTGGGCAGGGGCGGCAGCGCCGTGAAGGCTCCGCTGGGACGGCGGTAGTTGCCCTCGGCATCAGCCGGTCCCAGGCCACCCATTAACTGTTGCCATTGCCAGTGCCAGACCGCGCGGGCCGTGCGCACCAAGGGGGCGGGGGGAGGCATGGTTGCGGGGGGCGGCAGAGCTCTGAATCTGCGTCAGGCTGGGGCCGAAATCCATTTCTGGCCTTCTTCTTTTTGATCAGCCAAATCGTCAAACCGGCCCAGGTGCTGGTCGTGGCCGGCACCCACGGCAATGAACGCAACGCCCCCTGGCTGCTGGAGCACTGGCGCCGCCAGCCCGAGGCCCTGCAGCGCCACGGCCTTGATGTGGCGTTGGTGCTTGGCAACCCAGCTGCCCACAAAGCCAATCAGCGCTATTTGGAGCGGGATTTAAATCGCTGCTTTGCTCCCGAGCTGCTGGCGGATTCCTCGAGAAACGAAGCTGATCTGCAGCGCGCTCGCCAGCTGCTCGCTTGCCATGGCCCTGATGCTGAATCACCTTCGTTGGTGGTGCTCGACCTGCACAGCACCACCAGCGCTATGGGTAACTCCTTGGTGCTCTATGGCCGGAGGCCGGCCGATCTAGCTCTGGCGGCGGGTTTGCAGGGGGAGCTGGGGCTGCCGATTTACTTGCACGAGGCCGATGCTTCCCAAACGGGTTTTTTGGTTGAGCGCTGGCCCTGTGGCCTGGTTATCGAGGTGGGTCCGGTGCCCCAGGGGGTTATCCAGGCTCAGATCTGCCGTCAAAGCCAGCTCGGCGTTGAGGCGGCCCTGGCCGTGTTGGCGGCAGCCCAGCGAGGCCGCCTGAGGCTGCCGGCTGAGCTGGTGGTGCATTGCCATCTGGGCAGCTTGGATTTGCCGCGCCATCCAGATGGTTCACCTGCCGCTTGCCTGCATCCGGAGTTACAGCATCGCGACTGGCGTCCCTTGCGTTCGGGAGATCCGGTGTTTATCGATCCCTGCGGCAAGGAAATTGGCCTGGCCCTACCGCCGGATTTGGCGGGGGAGTCCGTTTGGCCCGTCTTTGTGAATGAGGCCGCCTACGGCGAAAAGGGCATTGCCCTAAGCCTCACTCGCAGGGAGTGTTGGCCGGTTGGGCCTGACTGGTTGCTGGCTTTAACAGACATTTCCTCCCAGTTGGCTCAACGCGGGGCGCCGTTGTAGTCGATGCCAAGGACGGTGCTCCCGTCACTGGAGATGCGGATTTCGGTTTCCACCGAAGCCGCCAGATTTAGTTGCTGCCAGCCAGGGGCGCCGCCTAGGAAGCGAAAGAGATAGCCATCGCTGGTTGAGCTGATCAGGCATTTGTTGCCGGCGCTAGCCGTTTCAAACATGCACTTGTCTGGTCGGTAGAGCCCCAAGCCCCCGTTGCTCTGCACTGCGGTGTTGCGAGCCAAGTTGAGGGCCCGCACGGCGCTTAATGGGACGGGTGCCTCCGCCTGGGCTCGGGCCGGCGCCGCATTCACAAATGAAAGGCTGCCAGCGCCCAGGCAACTGGCCACCAACAAGCCACCCGCCAGCAGTCGCGGACTCAACAACGCCGCTGCTGAAGCAAAAGGTGAACCCATGGGTTTATCGACGTGACAGATCCAGCTCAACGCAGCGGCTCTGTCAGTGTCAAGGCGACTTAACCACACACCAAGGTGGCCTGCTCCTTGGTGCAGGGCAGGTCGCTCTTGCTGCCATCAGCCCAATAAACGCGTAGGCGATCATCTGAAGTGCCGCTGCGGTACGTCAGGGATTTGATCGCTCCAGCCGGGGGCTTGCCAGCTGGGTCGGCGCCGTTCGCGGCGGGCGCCGCGTTGAGCTTTTGCTCTAGCTGCTGAATCTTTACTTCCAACTGCTCCTGGCGCTGCTGCAGCTTTTGCAGCTCGGCCGAGGGTTGGCGCTGACAGCCAGCAGAGAACAGGCAGGCTGCGGCCACGGTTGCTGTGGCCAGGCTGGCCCGTAGAGGCACGGCTTTAAATCGAACAAGCAGGGCCATGCCGGAGACGCATCCTGAATGTCCTCTGCTTAGCAGTGGGCTGGCCTGCTGGCTACGGATTGCCGCCGCCGCACCCCAACATAAGCGGTGCTTATGGGATTCATCAGCAGGGCTTTGGCGCCTCCCGGCCGGCCTTCTCACTAATCCCGCAATCTTCCGTTACAGTCCTGTTACGCAATGTTCTTGCGCTCGACGGGATTCCGTCTGGTGGCTTGCCACCTTCCATACCCGTTCCTCTGGAACACCCTCTTCTCGTTCTCATGACAACCACTATTCAGCAGCGCCAAGGCGCTTCTGCGTGGAACCAG
>NZ_JAGQBS010000011.1:0-72901 GCF_024345755.1 Cyanobium sp. L1E-Cus
CCATGGCATCAGCAGGGGTGCTGACGGCGGCGGTGAGGAAGTTGCAGCCCTCTAGGTAGGAGCTGGCAATTCCGTGGGTGTACCAGGAAGTGACAAAGGTGGTGCCGGTGAGCCAGCCACCCAGGGCGAGATAGGCCGTGGGGAACAGGAGCAGACCAGACCACCCCACAAATACGAAGCGGTCGCGCTTGAGCCAGTCATCGAGGATGTCGAACCATCCCCGCTGCGGCGCGCGGCCTAAGGCGATCGTCATGAGAGCGGCTTCATGAAGCGTTACATCGGAATACTACGGGTCACAACCGTCAGGTGCGCAAACCCACCGCAACGCTGAGCAGATTTACCTAGGGGCCGCCAGTTGCGTTTTGCCCAAGTCGCTTCTTGCACCATGGGGGACGGGATTCGCCACAGTGGGGCCAGCCCAACCCCCTTCCATGTACGTAGTCGAGCTCTCCCTCAAGCTCAGCCCCATGCCTGTTGCCGTTCAGCGCAAGGAGTTGAACGATGCCCAGGTCCTCTACAACCAGGTGCGGCAGGTCCTCGAAGGCGATGGCCCCCGACTGCTGGAACTCACTTGCGAGAAGGAGGAGGAAAAGCGGATCACCTTGCTTTGCAGTGAAGTGGTTGCGGTGCAGCTGTACGAGAAATCAGCCACGGGTAGTGGCGGCAAGCGCCCCGGTTTCAGCTTCGACAGCTGAGCTGCCACGGCATCGCGCTGGAGCCACCCGGTCATGACGACTCCTCTAACCGTTGAGCGCCTGAGCTTCGCCTGGCCCAATGGCCGCCCGGCCCTGCGTCACTGCAACCTGCAGATCCCTAGGCCAGGGCTATGGATGCTGGTGGGCACCAATGGCAGTGGCAAAAGCACTTTGCTGCGGTTGATCGCCGGGCTGCTGGAGCCCCGCAGCGGCCGCATTCACGCTGCCGGCAAGGCCGCACTCGTTTTTCAAAACCCAGATCATCAGCTGCTGCTGCCCAGCTGCGCCAGCGACCTGCAACTAGGCTTGTCAGCAGATTTAAGCGACGATGAACGGCGCTCCCGAGTGGCCGAATCCCTTGCCCAAGTGGGGTTAGGCGGTTTTGAAGAGCGGCCGATCCACACCCTCAGCGGCGGCCAGAAGCAGCGCCTGGCCATAGCCGGCGCCCTTGCCAGCGACGCCGATCTAGTGCTGCTGGATGAACCAACCGCCCTGCTAGACCCCGACAGCCAAAACGGGGTTTTGCAGTTGCTCTGGCAGCTCACCCACCGGCCCGCAGCCCCACTCACTGCCCTTTGGATCACCCACCGGCTTGAGGAGCTGCAGCACTGCGATGGCGCCGCCTTGATGGAGCACGGCTCCGTGGGGGGCTGGCAGAACGGACAGCAGCTAGCCCAGCGCTTGGCCCCCTTGCAGGGCGGCAGGGCCGAAGGGTAAGGTCTTCGGACCGGTTTGATCCGGCTTATTCCTCGGTAGCTCAGCGGTAGAGCGATCGACTGTTAATCGATTGGTCGCAGGTTCGAATCCCGCCCGGGGAGCTTATTCACCAAACCGCAGCCCTTGGGTTGCGGTTTTTTAATGGCCTTGCCACAACAAAAAACCAGGAAGAAATCCTTAGGATTCCTGCCGAAGATGACCGCTTCAGGGCTTGCCGCCACTGGCCTGAGTCAGGCGAAAGAGTGCGATCCGGCTCGATCAGCCCAAAAAAATCGTTTCAGCAAGCCCTAAATAAGCGCCGGAACTCGCCCTTTCGGGCAAAAACGGAGAAAATGCGCTGAAGTTCGCTGCGGCAGTAGCGATTGCTCCACCACCTCATTCCATGAAGCCTTGCATCCTGCTGATCGAAGACGACAGCGACATGCGCGAGCTGGTGGCAGGCCACCTAGAGCATGGCGGCTTCGACGTACAGCGAGCTGAAGACGGCATCAAGGGCCAGGCCCTTGCCCTGCAATACAGCCCTGACCTGATCCTGCTGGATCTGATGCTGCCCAAGGTGGATGGCCTCACCCTCTGCCAGCGCCTACGGCGCGATGAGCGGACTGCCAAGATTCCGATCCTGATGCTCACGGCCCTCGGCAGTATCAAAGACAAGGTGAGCGGTTTCAATTCCGGCGCCGACGACTATCTCCCCAAGCCCTTCGATCTCGAGGAGTTGATGGTGCGGGTTAAGGCGCTGCTGCGCCGCAGCGACCATGCCCCCCTATCCACCAAGCACAACGAAATCCTCAGCTACGGCTGCATCACCTTGGTGCCGGAGCGCTTTGAAGCCATCTGGTTTGACGAGCCGGTGCGCCTCACCCACCTGGAATTCGAACTGCTGCACTGCCTGCTGCAGCGCCACGGCCAAACCGTGGCCCCTTCCCTGATCCTCAAGGAGGTGTGGGGCTACGAACCTGACGACGACATCGAGACCATCAGGGTGCACGTGCGCCACCTACGCACCAAGCTCGAGCCCGATCCCCGTAAACCCCGCTTCATCAAAACGGTGTACGGCGCCGGCTACTGCCTGGAGCTACCCAGCGAAAGCCAAGCCAAGGCCAGCTGATCAGATCCCGGCCAACTCCAGCAGGGCCACTTCCCAGGCCAGCCGCGGCTGCACGTAGGCGCGCAGCTGGCTGCGCAGGAGTTCCAGACGCTGGAGCTGGGCCACCGGGGCCTGCCGCCTCCATAACGCCAGCTGCCACCAGCCAAGCAGCCATAGCTGTTGTTCAGCATCAAGGGCCTCTGCCAGATCCCTTGCCAGGGCCAGGGCCTGGAGGGGCTCCGCAGCTGCTGCCAAATCCAGCAACCTTGCCGCCAGCCCCTCAGGCAGGGCTGCCCAGGCCTGGCGGCAACGCAGCAGGCCCCCCGGCGAACCTGCAGCCAGCTCCAGCAGTTCAGGGGGATCGGCCGTTGGGGCGGGCTCACCGCAGCGCTCCAGCACCACCGCCAGCTGCTCGGAGCTGAGCCGGGTGAAGGGGATCTGCTGGCAGCGGGAGCGAATCGTAGTGAGCAGCTGCTCTGGCTTCGCCGCGATCAGGATCAACAGGCCCTCGCCGGGCTCCTCCAGGGTTTTGAGCAAGGCATTGGCTGCCCCCTCCGCCATCGCCTCGGCGTCCTCCAGCACCACCACACAGCCCCTGGCTTCCACGGCCCGGCGGGATAAAAAGCGCGAAACGTCGCGAATCTGCTCAAGCCGCAGCTGGGGTGCAGCCCGCCGCGCCAAACCCAGCTCCTCGGCCTTGGAAGCCGGCACCAACTGGCCTTTGTCCTGATAGGTGGGCTCGACCCAGAGCAGATCGGGGTGATTTCCCTCCTGCAGACGCCGGCGGATACCGGCATCGCCTTGAAGCCCTGCCAGCACACCCTCCAAAAAGCGCAACGCCGCCAACCGCCGCCCGACGCCATCTGGGCCGGCAAACAGATAGGCCGGCGCCAACCGCCCCTTAACCAAGGAGGCCTCAAGCAGGGCTACGGCCCTGGTCTGACCAAGCAGGTCCTCAAACAGGGCCGTCATCGGGGCGAACCAGCCGCAAGCTCGGCCAGCAAGCCGCAGCAGGCTGCCGCCACCTGCTCCGGTGCCCCGGTGGCATCAACCCGCCGCCATCCCCGCCCTGCAGCCAGGGCCGCAAAACCCTCGATAACCCGCTGCAGAAAAGCCTCACCGCTGGCCTCGATGCGGTCGGCAGTGCGCTCACCGCGGCGGCGCAGGGATTCGGCCAGGGGCAACTCGAGCCACAGGGTGAGATCGGGGGCCAGGCCTCCCGTAGCAAGCTCCTCCAGCTGGGCGATACGGGCCAGGTCGAGGCCGCGGCCATAGCCCTGATAGGCCGCCGTGGAGCCGCTGTAGCGATCGCTCAGCACCCAATGGCCGGCCGCCAGAGCCGGCCGAATGCATTGCTCCACATGCTGGGCCCGATCGGCGGCGTAGAGCAGCAGCTCGGCCATTGGCTCCGGCGCCGCCTCACCCGGGGGGTGCAGAAGCAGCTGACGCAGGGCGGCCCCCAGGGCAGTGCCACCCGGCTCCCGGGTCACCAGCAGCTCGGCCCCGGGGGCCAGCAAGCCACTGGTGGGCAACCAGCGGCGTAGAGCCTCGATCTGGGTGCTCTTGCCACAGCCATCGATGCCCTCAAGCACCACGAACCTGCCTTGGGGAGCCACTGCCGACCATGACACCTGGAAATCAGCTGTCATGGTCCCTCCCATCCTGCAACAACAGGGCATTTGCCACCACCGTGATCGAGCTAAGGGCCATCAGCAGGGCAGCCAGCGGCGGGGTGAGCAACACCCCAAAGCCGGGCAGCAACACGCCGGCTGCCAGGGGCAGCACGATCAGGTTGTAACCAAAGGCCCAAGCAAGGTTTTGGCGCACCTTGGCCATGGTGCGGCGGGCCAGCAGCAGGGCCCGCACAATGCCGTCGAGCTGCTCGCCCATCACCACCAAATCGGCGCTGTCCTGGGCGATCTGGGTGCCCGTGCCGACGGCGATGCCAAGGTCTGCCGCAGCCAGGGCAGGGGCGTCGTTGATGCCATCACCCACCATCGCCAGGGCGCCGTAGGCCGGATGATTCAAGATGCGCTCCAGCTTCTGCTCGGGCCGCAGTTCCCAGGCCAGCTCGGCCTCAACCAGACCCAGCCTGCTGCCCAGCTGCTGCACCGGCTCACGCCGATCGCCACTGAGCAGGCCAAGCTCCAGATCCATGCCCCGCAGTGCTGCCAGCACCGCCGCCGCGTCCGGGCGGGGCTGATCATTGATTGCTACTAATCCGAGCAGGCCCAGCTGGTCGTCGGCCAAAGCCAGAACACTGGCCCCTTGACACTCGAGCAGAGCCTGGCGGGCAAGCAATGGAGCTGAGGGCGCCGGCTCCACCCAGGCCAGCCGTCCAACCCGCAACCGCCTGCCCTCAACCAAGCCCGCCACGCCTTCACCGGCTGTGGTGTGGGAATCACCCAGCTCAAACAGCGCCAGATCACGGCGTTGGGCTTCCTGCAGCAAGGCCTGGCCCAGGGGATGGCGACTGCCCGCTTCAAGGCTGGCAGCCAGTTGCACCAGCCGATCGGCATCAAGATCAGCGAGAGGCTCCACCGCCGCCACCAAGGCACGCCCCAGGGTGAGGGTGCCGGTTTTATCGAACAGCACAACCTGGAGGCGGGCAGCGGTTTCAATCGCATCACCACCGCGAAACAGCAAACCCTCCCGGGCCGCCCTACCGGTGCCCACCGTGATGGCGGTGGGGGTAGCTAGGCCCAGGGCGCAGGGGCAGGCCACCACCAACACCGCAATTGCTAATTGCAGGGCCAATGCAAAGGGGGTTTCGGCGCTGGTGCCGAGCACCCCATGGCCGGCGTGGCCCCCGGCATGACCGGCGGCATGGGAGGAGTTGAGCACCTGGGGCCAGATCTCGGTGCCTAGCAGCCACCAAAAAAGCAGCGTCGCCACCGCTAGAGCCAGCACCACCAGGGTGAAACGCCCGGCGATCCGGTCTACGAGGGCCTGAATTGGCGCCTTACGCGCCTGGGCCCGCTCGACCAAATGGATGATCCGGGCAATGGCGCTATCGGCCCCACAGCGACTCACCTCCAGCACCAGGGGCGCCTCCAAATTGAGGCTGCCGGCAGCGAGCTCGCTGCCGGCAGCGGCCTGCAGGGGCAGCGGTTCGCCGGTAAGGCCTGAAACATCCACCGCCGAGCAGCCCTCCAGCACCACGCCATCAACTGGCACCCGGTCTCCGGGCAGCAACCGAAGGCGGTCACCGGGGCGCAGGCCGCCAACCCGCACCGGACGCGGAGGCCCATCACCAAGCAGCAGCAGGGCGGTGTCAGGTTGGAGCTCAGCGAGCTGCTCGAGGGCACGGCCGGTGCGAAAGCGGGCCCGTTCCTCCAAAAAGCGGCCCAGCAGCACAAAGCCAAGCAGCATCACCGGCTCATTGAAAAAGCAAGGCCAGCCGGTGTGGGGCCAAAGGAAGGCCACCAAGCTGGCCCCATAGGCACTGAATACCCCCAGCCCCACCAGGGTGTCCATGCTGGGCAAGCCGGCCAGAGCTCCCTGGATTCCCCGCACCAAAATCGGCCGCCCGGGCCCTGCCAATGCTGCAGTGGCCACCAAGGCGTGAATCCAGAGGGCACCTAGCCCCGCCCCTGGCAGATGGCCGAGCACGGACACCAGCAGCAGCACTAGGGCAACCACCAGCTGGCGCCACTGTTGCCACCAGCTGCGCGCCCGCAAGCGCTCCCGACGACTCGACAACTCGACTTCACTGGAGCGCAGTCGCGCCTGGAAACCCAGCTCTGCCAAGGCCTCAACCAGGTTCCCTTGATCCGCTTCCGCAGAGGCGAGATCGACCCAGGCAGTGCGGGTTAAGAGGTTGACGCTGGCCTGGCGCACCCCGGGCTGATCCAGCAGGCGCTGCTCCACGGCCCGCACGCAGCCACCGCACTTCATCCCCTCGATCTCCAGCAGGAGGGGCTCCAGCAGAGGCGGCTCCTGGAGCGAGTGCAAGGCCAAGCAGGTAAAGGAGTCGGCCCAGGCTAGGGACATCCGCCAGGATGGGCCCACGAAGTCCGCAGACCCAGCCCGTGCCCCGCAGTCAGCGCAACGACAACTTCATCGATAAGAGCTTCACGGTGATGGCCGACTTGATTCTCAAGGTGCTGCCCACCAACCGTCGCTCCAAGGAGGCCTTCGCCTACTACCGCGACGGCATGAGCGCCCAGGCCGACGGCGAATACGCAGAAGCCCTTGAGAACTACGAGGAGGCGCTAACCCTCGAGGACGACCCCAACGACAAGGCTTTCATCCTCTACAACATGGCGTTGGTGTTTGCCTCAAATGGTGACCACGCCAAAGCGCTTGACTTCTACGGCCAGGCACTGGATCTCAACAGCAAGATGCCCCAGGCCCTTAACAACATGGCGGTGATTCACCACCACCTCGGCTCAATTGCCGAGGAAAGCGGCGATGCCGATGAAGCTGACCGCTGTTTCGATCAGGCCGCCGACTTTTGGGGCAAGGCGATCCGGCTGGCACCAAACAACTACATCGAAGCCCAGAACTGGCTCAAAACCAGTGGCCGCGGCAGCGTCGACGTGTATTTCTGAACCGGATTAACCCCGGTCGTCGGCCGGATTCACCCCCAGGGCGGCTACCAGCGCCTCAGCCACGCCACCGGCCTCCAGTAGCTGCAGACCAAACCCAGCGGCCGCCTTGGCCAGGCCCGTGCCCCTCGGCACCACCGCCCTGGTGAAGCCCAGCCGCGCCGCCTCCTGCAGCCGCAGCTCCAGCTGCCCCACGGGCCGCAGCTGGCCGCCCAGGCCCAGCTCCCCCACCAGCACCGTGCCGGGCGGCAGGGTGAGGTCGCGGTAGCTGGCCACCACCGCCGCGGCCACGCCGAGATCCGCCGCGGGCTCCTCCACCTCCAGCCCACCGGCCACCGCCAGATAGCAGTCAAAGCGCGACAGGGGCAGGCCCAGGTGCTTTTCGAGCACGGCCAAGATCTGGTGCAAGCGATTAACGGCGATGCCGGTGGCGCTGCGCCTCGGGCTGGCGTAACTGGTGGTGCTCACCAGGGCCTGCATTTCCACTACCAGGGGTCTGGTGCCCTCGCAGGCCACGATCGTGGCGGTGCCGGCGCTGGGTTCATCGCCGCCGAGAAATAGCTCGCTGGGGTTGGTCA
Source organism: Cyanobium sp. L1E-Cus (assembly GCF_024345755.1). Lineage (NCBI taxonomy): Bacteria > Bacillati > Cyanobacteriota > Cyanophyceae > Synechococcales > Prochlorococcaceae > Cyanobium > Cyanobium sp. L1E-Cus. The sequence goes on from NZ_JAGQBS010000011.1 coordinate 7,628, forward strand.
CCTCGGCCAGGCCCCGATCACGCATCTCGAAAACGCCCAGCTCATGGGTGGCGCCGAAGCGGTTTTTCACCGCCCGCAGCAGCCGGTGGCTGGCAAAGCGGTCGCCCTCAAAGGTCAGTACCGCATCAACCAGATGCTCGAGCACCTTCGGACCCGCCAGGGCGCCCTCCTTGGTCACGTGGCCCACCAGCAGCAGGGCAGTGTCCTGGCGCTTGGCGATGCGGGCTAGGGCGGCGGCACATTCCCGCACCTGGGACACCGAGCCAGGGGCGCTACCCAGTTCGGCGTCATGGAGGGCCTGGATGGAATCAATGATCGCCACCGCTGGCCGCAACGCCTCCAGCTCCTGCAGCACCAGCTCCAGATCGGTTTCGGCGAGCAGCTGAAAATCAGCCCCAGCTTTGGATTCGCCAGCTTCGAGTTCGCCAGCTTCTGGTTGAACAGGAGACGCCTCGGCCAGGCGACGCCAGCGCAGCTTCACCTGCTGGGCCGACTCCTCCGCACTCACATAGAGCACCGACGCCCGACCCGCCATAGCGCGGGCGCTCTGCAGCAGCAGGGTGCTCTTACCAATTCCCGGGTCGCCGCCCACCAGCACCAGGGAGCCGGGCACCAGGCCACCGCCCAGCACCCGATCGAATTCGCCGTAGCCGCTGCTAAGCCGCTGCAAGGCCCGCTCGCCCACCGCTTGGATCGGCTCGGAGCGTCGCGGCTGGCCGGCGACAACGGCTTCAGCGGCAGCAGCCTCGGCCACCGGCCGCCGGCGCCGACTGTCGGCCGCCGGAGCAGCTTTTTGCTCCACCAATGTGTTCCAGCTACCGCAGCTGGCGCACTTGCCAAAAAACTGGCGGGCCTGGGCTCCGCAGCTAGTGCATACAAAAAAAGTGCTGGGCTTGGCCACGAACTAAGGGCGGAGGAGAGAGGGCTGTATGAAGAAAGGTGGCATTGAATAAATTTCGCCCCCTCCCGCCTTTTCAGTGGGGGCTATCTGATGTAGCAGCCCGGCTGCAGTGATGACGGCATCCGCCCCAACCACCACCCTCGGGAACAATCACGGCAAGGAAATAATCCTTGTCGTCGACGACGAAGCCAGCATCCGGCGGATCCTGGAGACCCGGCTATCGATGATCGGTTATCAGGTGGTCACAGCCTGCGACGGCATCGAGGCCTTGGAATTGTTCAAGACCACTCAGCCGGATCTGGTGGTGCTCGACGTGATGATGCCGAAGCTTGACGGCTATGGCGTCTGCCAGGAGCTCCGCAAGGAATCGGATGTGCCGATCGTCATGCTCACCGCCCTAGGCGATGTGGCAGATCGCATCACCGGCCTCGAGCTCGGCGCCGACGACTACGTGGTGAAACCCTTCAGCCCCAAGGAGCTGGAAGCTCGCATCCGCTGCGTGCTGCGCCGGGTGGAGAAGGACTCCATCGCCGGTTCTCCCAATTCCGGGGTGATCACGGTGGGCGAACTGCGCATCGACACCAACAAGCGGCAGGTGTATCGAGGTGATGAGCGCATCCGCCTCACCGGCATGGAATTCAGCCTGCTGGAGCTGCTGGTGAGTCGCAGCGGCGAACCCTTCAGCCGGGGTGAAATTCTCAAGGATGTGTGGGGCTACACCCCGGAGCGTCACGTGGATACCCGGGTGGTGGATGTCCACATTTCCCGTCTGCGCTCCAAACTGGAGGATGATCCGGCCAACCCCGAGTTGATCCTCACAGCTCGCGGCACCGGTTATTTGTTCCAACGCATCGTTGACGCCGTTGCCTCCGAAGGGACCTGAAAAGCGCGCCAAGCCCAGCCGGGCCATCCGCCGGCTGGTGATCTGGTATCGCCGCAACGCGGCGGTAACCAGCCTGGTGGATAGCGCCACTTCTGCCGCCAGCTCCGCCGCCAACACTGCTGGCAATGTGGCTGGCACCGCCACCAGCGTGGCCGGCAACATGGCCAACACGGTGCTGCAGCCGCTGGTGTTCGACCCCCTACGCCGCCTGCAACGGGGCTTGGGCGGACCGGGCGAAGACACTCCGATCAACGACTCCGACCGCCTCTGGGTAGCGGTGGATGGCATGGGTGGGGACCACGCCCCTGGGCCAATTCTGGAGGGCTGCCTGCGGGCCGTGGAATTGTTGCCCCTGCGTGTGCGTTTCGTGGCCGAAACGACCCTGCTACAGGCCGCCGTGACCGCCATGAGCCTCCAGGACGAACTCAACGAAGCCGTGGCTCGCGGCCTGATCGAGCTTGTGGCCAGCGGCCCCTCAGTGGGCATGAACGAAGAGGCCACGGTGGTGCGCAAGAAGCGCGACGCCAGCATCAACAAGGCCATGGATCTGGTGAAGCAGGGCGAGGCCACGGCGGTCTATTCCGCTGGCAACTCCGGCGCCGTGATGGCTGCGGCGATATTCCGGCTGGGCAGACTCAAAAGCATCGATCGCCCAGCCATCGGCGCCCTATTCCCCACCAAAGACACAGAACAGCAGGTACTGGTGCTCGATGTGGGCGCCAACATGGATTGCAAGCCCGCCTACCTGCACCAGTGGGCGCTGCTTGGACACATCTACAGCCGCGATGTCTTGCAGGTGGCCGAGCCCCGCATCGGCCTGGTGAATATCGGCGAAGAGGAGTGCAAGGGCAACGAGCTCTGCCTGCGCACCTACCCCCTGCTGGCAGAAGAAGAGCGCTTCACCTTCGCCGGCAACTGCGAAGGGCGCGACATCCTCTCGGGCCAGTTCGACGTGGTGGTGTGCGACGGCTTCACCGGCAACGTGCTGTTGAAGTTCCTGGAATCCGTGGGCAGCGTGCTGCTGGATGTGATCAAAGAGGAACTGCCCAGAGGCCGCCGCGGCAAGGTGGGCTCGGCCTTCCTGATCAATAACCTGCGCCGCATTAAAAAACGACTCGACCATGCCGAACATGGCGGCGCCCTACTGCTCGGGGTTAATGGGGTATGCGTAATCGGCCACGGCAGCAGCAAGGCTCTCTCGGTGCTCAGCGCCCTGCGCCTGGCCCACTCCGCCGCCAGCCACGGTGTGATGGCGAACCTCCTCGCCCTCAGCGAAGCGGGCAGCCCCGAAGCGCCAGTCGCCTGTGATTGACTGAGCCAACTGTGAGCCTTTCCCGGTGTCGCTCGGCGGAGTCAACACACCAGAGCTAAACGCAACGGGCCTGCTGGGCATGGCCTTAGTTGGATGCGGCAGCGCAGTGCCAGCCGCCAGCATCACCAATCAGCAACTCAGCGAAAGGGTTGACACCAATGACGAGTGGATCCGCACTCGAACTGGCATTGGTGCCCGCCGGATCGCAGGCCCCAGCGAATCCCTCACCTGCCTAGCCAGCCGCGCCGCCCAGGCCGCCCTCGACCATGCCGGCTGGAGCCCAGACGATGTCGACCTGATCCTGCTGGCCACCTCAAGCCCCGACGACTTATTCGGCACAGCGCCGCGGGTGCAGGGGGCCTTAGGCGCCAGACGCGCGGTGGCCTTCGATCTCACCGCAGCCTGCAGCGGCTTTCTGTTTGCCTTGATCACCGCCAGCCAGTATTTGGGCAGCGGAGCCATGAAGCGGGCTCTGGTGATCGGCGCCGACCAGCTCAGTCGCTGGGTCGACTGGGACGACCGCAGCACCTGCGTGCTGTTTGGCGATGGTGCCGGCGCCGTGGCAGTGGAGGCTTGCGGAGCGCAAGACAACGGCCTACTGGGTTTCCGCATGCGCTCCGACGGCAGCCGCAACGGCTGCCTAACTCTTGCCCAGCTGGATAAACACGCACCCCTGCTCGGGGAGCTCACGGCCCAGCGGGGCGGCTTTGCCCCGATCCAGATGAACGGCCAAGAGGTCTACAAATTTGCGGTGCGAGAGGTGCCGGCAATCCTCAGCGAGTTGCTGGAAGCCACCGGCACCGCCCCCGAGCAACTCGACTGGCTGCTGCTGCACCAGGCCAACCAGCGCATCCTCGACGCCGTTGCCGACCGCTTCGCCATAGACCACAGCCAGGTGCTGAGCAACCTGGCCCTCTACGGCAACACCTCGGCCGCCACGATCCCATTGATGCTGGATGAGGCCGTTAAGGACGGCCGGGTGCAACCTGGCCATCTGCTGGCCAGCAGCGGCTTTGGCGCCGGCCTTAGCTGGGGTGCAGCTCTCCTGCGCTGGCAGGGCCCCACCGACTGAGACCTAATCTCCTGCCGACTTAGTTAGACGGTAAAGGTATGGGCATTGCCTGGGTGTTTCCTGGCCAGGGCTCGCAGAAAGTGGGCATGGCAGAACCGGTGCTGCAGCTGCCTGGCGCCCGGGAGCGTTTCGAGCAAGCCTCAGCCCTGCTGGGCCGTGACCTGCTGGCGATCTGCTCAGGCACGGGGGGTGGCGGCGACCTAAGCGATCTCAACGACACCCGCAACACCCAACCGGCCCTATTTGTGATTGAAAGCCTGCTGGCAGAAGCCCTGCAGGCCCAGGGACGGGTGCCCCAACTAGTAGCTGGCCACAGCCTGGGCGAGCTGGTCGCCTTGCATGTGGCGGGGGTGTTCGACTTCGCCACCGGTCTGCAGCTGATGAAAAGCCGCAGCACCTTGATGGCCGCTGCCGGCGGCGGCGCCATGACGGCGGTGATGGGCTTCGAGCGCAGCGAGCTGGATGACCTGGTGGCAGCCACCGAAGGGGTGGTTGTTGCCAACGACAACAGCGACGCCCAGGTGGTGCTCTCCGGAAGCGCCGAGGCGGTGGCAGCCGTCAGCAGCAGCTTGAAGTGCAAACGGGCGATTCCCCTGGCCGTTAGCGGTGCCTTCCACTCCCCCTTCATGGCGGCAGCAGCCACCGCCTTTGCCACCGAGCTGGAATCGGTGGCCTTCGCCGATGCGGCGATCCCAGTGCTCAGCAATACCGATCCCAGCCCCGAAACCAACGCCGCCGCGCTCAAGGCCCGCCTTGTGCGTCAGATGACCACCGGCGTGCGCTGGCGCGAAACCATGGCGCAGTTCGGGGCTCTGGGCATCGATCTCGTTGTGGAGATTGGACCTGGAGCCGTGCTCAGCGGCCTAATCAAACGCAGCTGCCCGGGCATCCAAACCGCCCAGATCAGCAGCGCCGCCGACCTGGCGCTATGAGCCAATCAAGCCAGCCGCCGGCCCTGATCCGCACACCGCCGCCGAGCCTCACCTACCGGCTGATCAGCTATCTGCTGGTGTTTCCGATTTACCGGTTGTTGTTTCGCGGGCGCACCGCTGGCAATGGCAACGTGCCAAGGCAAGGGGCTTTGGTGGTGGTGGCAAACCACGGCTCCCACCTTGATCCCCCCCTACTAGGCCACGCCCTTGGCCGGCCAGTGGCCTTCATGGCCAAGGCAGAGCTGTTCAGGGTGCCGATACTCGGCGCCATCATCCGGGCCTGCGGCGCCTACCCGGTGTCCCGAGGTGCCAGCGACCGCGAGGCCATCCGCACCGCCACCAACCGCCTGCTCGAGGGTTGGGCCACCGGCGTATTCATCGACGGCACCCGCCAGAGCAATGGCCGGGTGAATGATCCCCAGGCTGGCGCCGCCCTGCTGGCGGCCCGAGCCGGCGTGCCCCTGCTGCCGGTGGCGATCATCAACAGCCACCGGGCCCTGGGGCCTGGGCAAGCGGGGGCACGGCTACTGCCCATTCACATCCGCATTGGCACGCCAATTGCACCACCCGCCTCACGGCGGAGAGCCGACCTCGACGTCGCCACGGCCGCCTGTCAGGCCCAGATCAATGCTCTGCTCGACCAGGGTTTGATCAATGGCCGCCAGCTGGGCCCAGCTGGCCAGGCAGGCGAGCTGCCGCCCAGTCCTTGAGGTCTCGGCCACTCAGCACCCACAAGGCAGCCCGGAGTCCATCGCCCCACACCTTGCGCCGCCCCTCCGGCTGACAGCGATCACCACAGGAAACCGGCACCGGAGTGAGGTGGATGCCGCGGCTGCCGGCCACGATCTTTCCCACCAGCAGAGCCCGGTCCATGTGGTCACTGCTGGTGACTAGCAGGGCGTGCCGGATGCGGGCTTGGCGCAGATCGTCCACCAGGGAGGTGAAATTGGAAAGGGTGTCGCGAGCTCGGTAGTCAAGCTGCACCTGGTGGGAAGGCAATCCCTGGCGTTGCTCAAACAACCAGTGGGCATATTCAGGATTACTGCCGCCACTGACCACCACCGGCAACCCCCGGCGGGCCGCCAAAGCCGCCGCCTCCCGCTCCCGCGCCAGATCGCCGCCCAGCACCAGGATCATCTGGGCTGGCGGGGGCGCCGGCCACCACCAACCGCGCGACAGCCAAAGAAAACCACCTGCCAGCAGCAGCGCCACCAGCCCCCAGGGGCTGGGGCGAGGCCGGCGAGAGCGCCGCTTGCGGGAGCGCCCCTGAACAGGGCGAAGGGAAGGGCGCTGCCGTGGATGGGGTTGGGACACCATCAGAGCGCCGCAACCGGCGAAGTGGGGTAGGAGGGCAACACGGGCTGCCAGGGGGCTGCAAGGCCCTGATCTGCCGCCTGCACGCTTAGCTCAAGCAATTGCTCAACGTCGTTGGGCAGCAGGGCCGCGGCGGACAGCTGGGGACCCGGCGGCAAGGGCGTATCTGGGGCAAACAGCCGGGGCGCCTGCAACTCGATGATGGCGCGATCTGGGCCAGCAGGGGCATAGAGCCCAGCCACCACGCCGCGGCGCGGCAGCTCCTGCACCAACCAGGTTGGCTCGCCAATCCCCAGCCGCCGGGCCACCAGCAAAAAGCTGCCCACCCCGTCGAGGGGCAACTGCAACTGCTGGGCCAGGGTGCGGGCAAGCACCACCGTGAGCCGGGTGCCGGTGAACCCGCCTGGACCAGTGGCCACCGCCAGGCGGCTGAGCTGGGGCCACTGCTCAGCTGGCAATAGTTGTTCAATGCAGCTGAACAGCTGATTGGAGAGCTCTCGGCCGAGGGGAAAGGCGCGCACCACAGTGCGGCCCGCCAGAGCGCTTGGCCCGTCAAGCCAGCGAACTCCTACGCCGAGCACCTCACTGGAGCTGTGCAAGGCCAAAACAGCAGCCATCAGCTTGTCCTCATCGCGGCAGGGCTGCGCCTGGGCAGAGACGCTGCCAGCGGCCCGCATCCCGCTGAAAACTGCCGCAGGCGCGCACGTCCCACTCCACTCCCACCCCACCTGCGGCAAGATCCTGCACCTGCACGTGAATGCGTGGCTCGGTCGGGCTGAGATCGGGCTCCAGGCAGAGGTGGGGTGCACCGTGCTGGCGCTCCACCGCGTGGTAGGCCTGACAGCGGTCGACCCAGTGGCAATCCACGCAGATGCACATGCTGCCCAGGCTGAGCCAGAAGCCCATTGTGACGGCTCACCGCCCCACTGGCGAGGTGGCAGAAGAGCTGTGGCAGCGCCTGCTGGCCGAGCCCTGGCCCCTGCCCCGAGAAGCCCTGCCACCTGGCACGGCCCTGGTGGGCGGCGCCGTGCGCGATGGTCTGCTGGGGAGCCTGGAGCGCCAGCCGGACCTGGACGTAGTTGTGCCTGGAGATGCCCTAGCCCTGACCCGCCAGCTAGCCAGGGACCATGGGGGCACCTGCGTGGTGCTGGATGCGGAGCGCAGCATCGCCCGGCTGGTGCTGGGGGGCTGGAGCCTCGACCTGGCCCGCCAGGAAGGTACAAGCCTGGAAGCAGACCTGGGGCGCCGGGACTACACAATCAATGCCATCGCCCTGCCCCTGCCCGCCGCCGGCGCCGCTGCGGCAGCCCTGGTGGACCCCACCGGCGGTCTCAGTCACCTGGGCAGCCGCCAGCTGGTGGCGGTGAGCGAAGCAAATCTGCTCGCCGACCCCCTGCGCCTGCTGCGAGGCATCCGCCTGGCCTGCTGCCTGAACTTCGAACTAGACCCCACCAGCCGCCGCTGGATTGAATCCCATGCCAGCCAGCTCGCCCAGGTAGCCGGCGAACGGGTGCTGGCGGAGCTGGAGAAATTGGCCTGCGCTGCCTACGGAGAAACGGGCCTGGCCCTGGCCCTGGAATGCGGCCTACTAGGGAGTTGGGGCGCCGATGCCACTATCACCGGTACAACTGAGACGGGTGCCGCCGCCCTAAGCGCACTGGGCCTGGATCAAGCCCAGGATCGGGGCCTGGAAGCCGAAGAAATCTCTTGGGCCCTGCCTCTTGCGCGCCTAACTGCCCTGCTGCCCCCCGAAGCCCTGGCCGGCCTGCGCAGCAGCCGCAGGCTGCAGCAACGCAGCCGGGCCCTGCGCCACTGGCGCCAGGAGCTGGGCTCAGTGGGTGGCTGGGATGGGCTACCGGAGGCTGGACGCCTGGCCCTATGCAACGCATTGGAGGCCGATCTGCCCGCCCTGCTGCTGCTGCTCCCCCAGTCGGCGGCGGGCCTACTGGAGCGCTGGCGCCTGCCAAGCGACCCCCTGTTCCATCCAGCGCCGCCCCTAGATGGCCTCAGCCTGCAGCAGGAGCTGGCGATTCCCCCAGGCCGCCTGCTGGGGCGCCTGCTCGCACACCTAACCCTCGAGCGAGCTTTCGGGCGACTAGCTGCAGGGCCTGAGGCCCATGCAGAAGCCCGCGCAGAAGTGCTGGCGGCGGCACAAAGCTGGTGGCAGCAACACGCACGGGAGGGAGGCGAGGACCGGCGGCGTGATTAACTTTCTGATGTAAAGGCGCTTCGAGAGGCTTCTCTTCGCCTGCAGAAAGTTTTTCTTCCTCCTTCCCCATGAGCATTCGCCTCTACGTCGGCAACCTGCCGCAGACCTTTGATGCCAAGGAGCTCGAGGCTCTGTTCAGTGCCGTGGGTGAAGGAGTGCGTTTCAAAGCCGTCAACGACCGCGACACCGGCGCTTGCCGCGGCTTCGGCTTTGCAAATGTCGAAGATCAAAAGACTGCCGAAACGGTGATCGAGCAGCTCAACGGCAAGGATTTCGGCGGCAATGCCATGCGCATCGAAATCTCTGAGCGCAAGGACAGCCGCAGCCCTGCCCCCGGCGAGCGTCGCCCCGGCGGCGCGGCTCCCACCGCTGCCCGCAAGGCCGTCAACAAGGTTGTGCACGCCGACAACGTCGATAGCGAAGCTCCCGATCCCCGCTGGGCCGGCGAACTGGCCAAGCTCAAGGACCTGCTGGCTAATCAGAAGGCTGCTGTCTGAGCCAAGCACTTACTGATACGGATCCGATCCCCAGCGTCTTGAACTGGCAGGGACATCGGATCCACTTGCTTGCAGCGGGCTCGCCGAGCAGCACCGACCGGGTTGTGCTTATCCATGGCTTTGGGGCGTCTGTGGGCCATTGGCGCCACAACCTGCCGGCCCTCGCTCCCCATGCCCGGGTGATCGCCCTCGACCTGCTGGGCTTTGGCGCCAGCGATAAGCCTGTTTCGCGATTAGCTCAAGAGCCGCCAAGGCAGGGCGCTGTTCAGTACTGCTTCGACCTCTGGGGCCGCCAGGTAGCCGACACGGTGCGGCAATTGCTTCTGACCGAACCTGGCAGCGGCCCAGCCCAGCCCCGCGTGCACCTGGTGGGCAACTCGATCGGCGCGATGGTGGCCCTCACCGCCGCCAGGCTGCTACTGGCAGAGGGTTTCCCACCCTTTCAGGTGATCCTGATCGACTGCGCCCAGCGCACCCTCGACGACAAACGGGCGGCCAAGCTGCCGGGCTGGGAACGGGCCAGTCGCCCTCTGGTGAAGCAGCTGGTGCGGCAGCGCTGGGTGATCGCACCCCTGTTTCGCCTACTGGCTCAGCCGGCCTTCATTCGCAGCGTGCTGGCGCGGGCCTACCCGAGTGGTGCCCACATCGACGACGAGCTGGTAGCCCTGCTGCACCGACCCAGCACCAATCCAGGTGCCACGGAAAGTTTTCGCGGCTTCGTCAACCTGTTTAACGACCACCTAGCCCCCGAGCTACTGGCCGACCTAAGTGCCGCCATCCCGCCGCTGCCGGTTCGCATGATCTGGGGGGAAGCTGATCCCTGGGAGGATCCAGCTGAGGCACGCCGCTGGGCAGATCAATACTCCTGTATTCAGGATCTACGCGTGCTGCCGGGGCTTGGACACTGCCCCCACGACGAAGCACCTGAGCTGGTGAATTCAATTCTGCTGGAGTGGATTAAAGGCGGCGCTACTCAGCGCACCTGAGCGACCAGATAGGAAAAAGGTAGATCGAATAGCTTGCCAGCCCTAGGCACAAAGGCTCGCTTGTTAAAAACGTCGTAGTGGTGCTCCTCAATTACATCAAGAATGCCCCTATATAGCCGCAGCGATGCCCATACGGGCCATCGAGCGTCGGGAGCAAGCCAGCGCACTCCTGCCTCTGAGCGGGCAAACCACATTCGAGCTCTCTCTAGCTGAAATCGCATCAGAGCACGCCAATTGTCGTTAACAGTGCCGGCAAGTAATTCGGCTTCGCTATAACCAAATCGCTCCAGATCTTCCTGGGGAAGGTAAATACGCCCTCTAGAACGATCTTCGCCCACGTCGCGAAGAATGTTGGTGAGCTGGTTGGCGATGCCGAGGGCTACAGCTGCGTGGGAAGTATCCGGCCGATCACTCCAAGGGGCGCTTGTGTAGGCAGGATCCAATCCCATCACCTCCTGAGTCATCAGGCCAACGGTGCCTGCCACCCGGTAGCAGTAGAGCTCTAGATCTTCAAAGGTGGGGTAACGGTGCAGGCGCAGATCCATCCTCTGCCCCTCGATCATGTCTAAATAAGCCTGCAAGGGCTGGGGGTAACGCTCCATCGTGTCCCGCATAACCAGATCAAGGCCATCGCAAACCTCGCCAGCAAACAGGGCCCTAGTGCGCTCCTCCCAGGCATCTAGGCGATCTGCCAGCTCTGCCACAGGACGGGCTTGGGCCTCCGCACTATCCATCAGCTCATCTGTGCGGCGGCACCACACATAAATCGCCCAAATCGCCCGACGCTTGGCCGGCGGCATCAACAAGGTGCCCAGATAAAAGGTCTTAGCCCACTCGGCCGTCTCCTGCCGGCAGGCCTCATAAGCCTTCTCCAAATTTGGGAGCGAGGACACCACCACGACTAGACCGCCGTACCAATCGCTTGGGCACACTGCTTACCGCTAAGCACCGCCCCCTCCATTGAGGCCAGGTAGCGCTGCATGGTGTAGCAGCCGGCCAAGAAGAAGTTGGGGATCGGCGAGGCTTGATCGGGCCGCAGTTGCTGGCAGCCAGGCACGGTTTTGTAAACCGACAGCGGTGTTTTGACCACGATCGACTTGCGCAGAGTGGCCTGGTCGTTGCCGGTGAAGTGCATCGGGAATAGGCGCTTGAGCTCTTCCATCGTGGCGGCCACGATGTCCTCGTCAGAGCGACCAATCCAGTCTTTGGCTGGGGCAAAAACCAGCTCGAGCATCGAGCGCTCCGGATCCTCGTATTCCTTACAAGTATTGCTCATGTCTGCATAGACGCTCAGCAGCGGGCTCCGGCTGAACAGCAGGTGGTCAATATCGGTGAGCTTGCGATCAAACCAGAGGTGAATATTGATCACCGGCACCCCATTGAGGCCGTCGAGCTTCTTGAAATAGGGAATCTCCTTCCAAGCCTCAGGCAGCAGCAGCTTGAAGGGATCTACCGGCATGGCACTCACGTAGGCGTCAGCCGTAAGCGTGCGGGGCTCCTGGCCCTTGATGCCACCAATCTGGAAAGCCTTCACCGTGCCATCGGCATTGAGCTCGATCTGGCGCAACGGGGAATTCAGGTGAACTTCCCCGCCACGGGCTTCGACGTAATCGACGATCGGCTGGCACAAGCGCTGCGGTGGGTTGCCATCAAGGAAGGCCATCTTGGAGCCATCACCCTCCTGCAGGAAGCGATTTAGGGCGGTGAGCACCACCGTGCTGGAAATTTCATCGGGATCGATGAAGTTCAGCGCCTTGGCCATGGCGATGAATACCTCGTCATTTACCCGCTCGGGAATGTTGTGCAGCCTCAGCCACTCGGTCCAGGAATACTTATCGCATTCTTCTACATACTGCTGGCCGCGCAAAATTGCCGGCACCAAGCCCATGCCGAAGGCAATCTTCTCGGGCCAGGTGAGCAGGTCGTTGTTGCTGAGAATGGCCGCCAAACCATTGAAGGGGGCGGGGATGTCGGGGAAGTCAAAGCGGCTGTAGGTGCCTGGCGTCTCCATTTGGTTGAAAATCATCGAGTGGCTTTTCCACTGCAGACGGTCTTCGATATCCAGCTCCTTAAACAGCTGGCGCATGTTGCGGTAAGCGCCGAAAAAGATGTGCAAGCCGGTCTCATACCAGTCTCCGTCTTCGTCCTGCCAGGCCGCCACCTTGCCGCCCAGCACATCGCGGGCTTCCACCACCACCGGCGTATGGCCGGCATCACAGAGGTACTTCGCGCACGACAGCCCGGCGAGCCCTGCTCCGGCAATGACGACGCGCATACCAACTTTCAAAAATCCAGATGCAACCTTAAAGGGGGCGACTGACCCCTGCGGCTGGGGGGGGTTTCTAGAGTTGGTGCATCGGGTGCCCGCAATCCCCTCCCCATGGCTGACCCTCGCCTCGCTGACTCACTCCCTGCCGAATCCCGCCCTGCAGAGATCTTGCTGAAGTCCACCACCCGCCACGTGCGGCTGTTCACCGCCCGGGTGGAGGACGGCAACCTGCTGCCTGATCCCAGCCAGCTCACCATGGATGTGGATCCCGATAACGAGTTCCTCTGGGACGCCCCGGTGCTGGCCAAGGTGCAAGACCACTTCCGCCAGCTGGTGGCCGCCCAAGCCGGCGCCGACCTCACCGAATACAACCTGCGCCAGATCGGTTCGGAGCTGGAAGGGCTAATTCGCCAGCTGCTCCAAGCCGGCGAGCTTCGCTACAACCCCGATGCCCGGGTGCTCAATTACTCCATGGGCCTGCCCCGCAGCACCGAAAGCCTGTGAGCCGCTCCCGCTACAGCTCAGATCGCTACGCCGGTGAGCGCCCGGATGAGGGTCGTCCCCCCGGAGGGCGGTACGCAGATGATGCCTATGAGCGGGGCGGTCGCCGCAATGAGCCCAGGCGGCCGGCCGGGGGCGGCAATAAAGGCGGTCCTGGTGGCCCTGGTCCTGGTGGCAATGGCCCTGGCGGCACAGGCCCCTTTCAGTTCAACGTGGGCACCCTGGCGATCCTGGCTGGAGTGCTGGTGGTGGGCATCGGCATCGGCACCGCCATCTCCAGTACCACCCAGGGCGACCAGGGCAACATCGCCAGCAGCCAGCAGCTCGACATGGCGGTGCCTGATCCGGAGTTCTGTCGCCAGTGGGGCGCCAGTGCCTTCGTGATGGACGTGGAGCTTTACACCACCATGAACCCCAGCTCCAGCTTCGTGACCCAGCCGGAGCTCAAGGCCGGCTGCGTTATTCGGCGGGAAAACTGGAGCGTGTTGCAGAAGGAAGGAGCCGTAACCAACGAACAGATGCGCCAGTGCAAGCAGCGCATGAACACCTTCGCCTACATCGGCTCAGTGAAAGACAAGCCAATCGTGCGCTGCGTCTACCAAACAGACACCAGCCAAAACAAATTCCTTACCAAGGGCGTGGCTGATGACACGGTGGGAGTCACGCCTGAAGCTGATCAATTTTGAAGCAGATCAGTTCTGAGTGAGAGCCTCCTGCTGCTGCAACGGCCGGCGCAGGGGGCTATCGGGGCTGGCAAACACGGGCAGAACCTCCTTGCGGAAGGCATCGGCAGCCCGGGAGCAATAGCGGGCTGGATGGGTGATCAGCTTCAGCTGGCGGCGCACGAGTAGGTCGGCCACATGGGGACGATGCAGGCTGCCAGCAGAGAGCTCCCGCTCAATTGAGACCACCGGCAGGAAGGCAGCCCCAAGACCCGACTGAACGGCGTTTTTGATCGCCTCAAAGGAATTGAGCTCCATCTCGATCTTGAGCCGGCCCACATCCAGCCCGGAGCGGGCCAGCAGCTGATCGACCATTTTGCGGGTGGTCGACTGGGCATCAAGGCAGACAAAGCCCAGCCGGTAGAGGTCGTCTTTAGTGAGCTCGGGCAGGCGGGCCAGCGGATGCTTCACCGGCAGCACCAGGGCCAGCTCATCGCTGGCATAGGGCACCACCTGCAGCAGCTCACAAAGCTCCGTTGGAAGCTCGCCGCCGATGATCGCCAGATCCACCTGGCCGTTAGCCACGCTCCAACCCGTGCGGCGGGTGCTGTGCACCTGCAACTGCACCGCCACTTCGGGGTACTTCTGCCGAAACAGACCAATCATTCGCGGCATTAAATAAGTGCCGGTGGTCTGGCTGGCGCCAACGATGAGCGAGCCGCCGCGCAGGTTGTGCAGGTCTTCTAGAGCCCGGCAGGCCTCCTGGCACTGGCTCAGGATTCGGTCGCAGTAGCTGAGCAGCAGGTGGCCGGCCTCGGTGAGTTGGGCCTTGCGCCCGCCCCGGTCAAACAGGCTGACGCTGAGCTGCTTCTCCAGATTCTGAATCTGCAGGCTCACAGCCGGCTGAGTCACATAAAGGCTGTCTGCGGCCTTCTTGAAGCTCCCCTCAGAGGCGATGGCCCGCAGGATGCGGAGCTGATCAAGAGTGAAAGGCAGGTCTGCCATTGGGTTGCCTGGATCGGCCGGAGCCTGCCAGCTGGCTAGTTCAAAACTCTAAGGGGGAAGCCTGGCAGCGAGAATCGAGAGCTTCACAACTCCCCATCCGGCCCGTGCCCCCCAGCTCTTCGCACCACAGCAGCTGGGTAATGCTCGCCCTGTTGCTGGCTTTCGCCATAGTTCACAGCGGCGGAGCCTCGCTGCGGGTGTGGGGCGCAGCAAAAATTGGCGAACGGGCCTGGCGGCTGCTGTTTGCCGCGGTGAGCATCCCCTCAGCCGTGGTGGTGATCGGCTACTTCCTGGCCCATCGCTACGACGGGGTGCGCCTCTGGAATCTCCAGGACCAGCCCTGGATCGTGCCCGTGGTGTGGGCCGGCACCGCTATCAGCTTTTTGTTTCTTTATCCAGCCACCTACAACCTGCTGGAAATCCCGGCGGTGCTCAAGCCCCAGGTGCGGCTCTATGCCACCGGCATCATCCGCATCAGCCGCCATCCCCAGGCCGTGGGCCAGGTCCTCTGGTGCGCCACCCACCTGCTCTGGATCGGCAGCAGCTTCATGGTGGCCACCTGCGCCGGCCTGATAGCCCACCATCTCTTCGCTATCTGGAACGGCGACCGGCGCCTGGCCAAGCGCTTCGGTAGCGCCTTTGAGGAGCTGAGGGCTAGCACCTCGATCCTTCCATTTAGGGCGATATTGACCGGCCGCCAGCAGCTGGTTCCCAGCGAATTTCTAAGGCCAGCCCAGCTGGGCATTGCCATTGCCGTAGGGGTGTTTTGGTGGGCCCATCGCTTCATCGGCCTCGGCGCAACGAGCTTCGCTCGCACAGGCTTGGCCCACCTACTGGGCTGAGTACGGCTCGCCGCGAAGCCCCCGCCCATGGGCGAGCCCGCACAGGCCTGGATATGCACCTGTTTGGCTGCCTACACTTGCGCCAACCAGCTTGCAGCGCATGCCGTCAGCCGCCGAACTCGCCTGGTTGATTCCGGTGCTGCCCCTGGTAGGGGCTTGTATTACCGGGCTGGGGCTGATCAGCTTCAACCGCACCGTCAATCGGCTGCGCAAACCCGTGGCCTGGTTACTGATCAGCTGCGTGGGAGCGGCTGCAGTTCTGAGCTACGCCGTTTTGGCCCAGCAACTGGCGGGTGCACCGCCCACCGAAGTGCTGTTCAACTGGGCCAGCGCCGGCACCTTCAACCTGCAAATGGGCTTCCGGGTGGACGCCCTCGGCGCCGTGATGCTGTCGTTGGTGACCACCATCGCCGTGCTGGTGATGGTTTATTCCGATGGCTACATGGCCCATGACAAGGGCTATGTGCGCTTTTTCACCTACCTAGCCCTATTCAGCAGCTCGATGCTGGGCCTGGTAATCAGCCCCAACCTGCTGGAGATTTATGTGTTCTGGGAGCTGGTGGGCATGTGCTCCTACCTGCTCGTGGGCTTTTGGTACGACCGCGATGGCGCCGCCAATGCCGCGCAAAAAGCCTTTGTGGTGAACCGAGTTGGCGACTTCGGTCTGCTGCTGGGAATCCTGGGTCTCTTCTGGGCCACCGGCAGCTTCGGCTTTGAGGAAATTGGCAGCCGGCTGCAGGAGGCCGTGGCCGGCGGCAGTGTTTCCAACGCGGCGGCGATCCTGCTGTGCCTGCTGGTGTTCATGGGACCGATGGCGAAATCGGCCCAATTCCCCCTTCACGTCTGGCTGCCGGATGCGATGGAGGGCCCGACCCCCATTTCCGCCCTGATCCACGCGGCAACCATGGTGGCCGCCGGTGTGTTCCTGGTGGCCCGGTTGCAACCCGTTTACGAACCCTTCCCGGCTGTGCAGGCCACGATCGCCGTCGTGGGAACCATCACCCTGGTGCTGGGAGCCTCGATTGCTCTCACCCAGATGGATCTCAAGAAGGGTCTGGCCTACAGCACCGTTTCCCAGTTGGGTTACATGATGCTGGCCATGGGCTGCGGCGCTCCGGTGGCCGGCATGTTCCACCTGGTGACCCACGCCTTCTTCAAGGCGATGCTGTTTTTGGGATCCGGCTCGGTGATCCACGCCATGGAAGAGGTGGTGGGCCATGAGCCCGTGCTCGCCCAGGACATGCGGTTAATGGGTGGGCTGCGCAAACACATGCCGATCACCAGCAGCACCTTCCTGATTGGCTGCGTCGCCATCGCCGGCATTCCCCCTCTGGCTGGCTTCTGGAGCAAGGACGAGATCCTCGGCGTGGCGTTTGGTTCATTCCCCGTGCTGTGGGTGGCTGGCTTCATCACCGCCGGCATGACCGCCTTTTATATGTTCCGCCTCTACTTCCTCACCTTTGAGGGGGAGTTTCGCGGCAATGATCAGGCCATGCGGGCCCAGCTGCTGGCTGAAGCAGGGAAAACCACTGATGACCAGGGCGATAGCCACGGCGACGACCATGGCCACGCCAGCCATCCCCATGAATCTGGCTGGCAGATGGCCATGCCCCTGGCTGTACTGGCCGTGCCCTCTGTGCTTGTTGGCCTGCTGGGCACCCCCTGGAACAGCCGGTTTGGCAACCTGCTCGACCCCAAGGAGGCGGCAGAGGTGGCCGAACACTTCAGTTGGGGTGAATTCCTGCCCCTAGCCGGAGCCTCAGTCGGCATCTCCATCGCTGGCATAACCGTCGCCGTGCTCGCCTACGCGCTGCACAAAATCGATCTAGGCAAAGCCGTAGCCGCTCGCTTCCCCGCCCTCAATGCCTTCCTGGCCAACAAGTGGTATCTCGATGCGATCAACGACAAGTTGTTTGTACAGGGCAGCCGCAAACTGGCCCGCCAGGTGCTGGAGGTTGATTCCAAGGTTGTTGATGGAGTCGTCAACCTCACCGGCCTGGTGACCCTGGGCAGCGGCGAGGGTCTCAAATACTTCGAAACCGGCCGGGCCCAGTTCTATGCCCTGATCGTGTTTGGCGGTGTCATCGCCCTAGTGGTTTTATTCGGCTCGCTGGGCTGAGCGGTTCGGCCGTTACGCCCGCTACGCGGGCAACACGGCCTCGGCCGCTCAGCCCAGCGAGCCTCACACCGCACGCGGACACCCTGCCGCACCAGAGCCTTCCCTGCCTCGCGACAACGCCTGCCCCTGCTTCGCTGATCCCCTGGCGTTAGCGCAAAGCGCGTGCCAGCGGATCAGCGAAGCAGGGGGCAGGACGCATAACTCTGTGTGACATCCACCATCAGCAGAGTGCCGGGCCCGACTGAATTTCTACACTCCGAGCAAACGGTGAGGCCTGGTTCGTGCCATTCCCATGGTTGAGCGCGTCGATCCTTTTCCCGATCGCAGCGGCCCTGGTAATTCCTTTCATTCCCGATGCCGGCGACGGCAAGCGGATTCGCTGGTATGCCCTTGGCATCACCCTGATCACCTTCTTGATCACCGTGGGGGCCTACCTCAACGGCTATGACCCGGCGGTCGAAGGACTGCAGCTGGTGGAGCGGGTTCAGTGGCTACCCAGCCTGGGGTTGGCCTGGTCGCTGGGGGCGGACGGCATCTCGATGCCCCTGATCCTGCTCACCAGCTTCATCACCTCCCTGGCGGCTCTGGCGGCCTGGCCGGTGACCTTCAAGCCCAAGCTTTTTTATTTCCTGCTGCTGCTCATGGATGGCGGCCAGATCGCCGTGTTCGCCGTGCAGGACATGCTGCTGTTCTTCCTGGCCTGGGAGCTGGAGCTGTTGCCGGTGTATCTGCTGCTGGCTATCTGGGGCGGCAAAAAGCGTCAGTACGCAGCCACCAAATTCATCCTCTACACAGCCGGTAGCTCCCTGTTCATTTTGGTGGTGGGCCTGGCGATGGCCTTCTACGGCGGTGGCACCCCCAGCTTTGAGTACACGGACCTGATGGCCAAGGACTTCTCAACGAAGTTCCAGCTATTCGCCTACGCAGGCCTGCTGATCGCCTTTGGGGTGAAGCTGCCGATCGTGCCCCTGCACACCTGGCTGCCCGATGCCCACGGCGAGGCCACGGCTCCGGTGCACATGCTGCTGGCAGGCATCTTGCTGAAGATGGGGGGCTACGCCTTGCTGCGCTTCAACGTGCAGCTGCTCCCAGAGGGGCATGCCCAATTTGCGCCGCTGCTGGTGGTACTGGGGGTGGTGAACATCATCTACGCCGCTCTCACCTCGTTTGCCCAGCGCAACCTCAAACGCAAGATCGCTTACAGCTCGATCAGCCACATGGGCTTCGTGCTGATCGGCATCGGCAGCTTCAGTGCCCTGGGCACCAGCGGCGCCATGTTGCAAATGATCAGCCACGGCCTGATCGGCGCCAGCCTGTTCTTCCTGGTGGGCGCCACCTACGACCGCACCCACACCCTCCAGCTCGACGACATGGGCGGGGTTGGCCAGAAGATGCGCAAGATGTTTGCCCTGTGGACTATCTGCTCCCTGGCCTCCCTTGCCCTACCAGGCATGAGCGGCTTCGTGTCCGAGCTGATGGTGTTCACGGGCTTCGTGACCAGCGAGGCCTATTCGCTCAGCTTCCGCATCGTGATGGCGGCTCTAGCGGCGGTGGGCGTGATCCTCACGCCGGTGTACCTGCTCTCGATGCTGCGGGAAATCTTCTTCGGCAAGGAAAACGCTGAGCTCGCCTCCCACACCCACCTGGTGGATGCGGAGCCCCGGGAGATCTACGTGATCAGCTGTCTGCTGGTGCCGATCGTTGGCATCGGCCTCTACCCCCGGGTGATGACCGACACCTACCGGGCTTCGATCGAGGCCCTCGTGCAGCGGGAGACCACCGCCCTGGCCAAGGTGATTCAGCCGCCGCCGGGCGATCTGATTCGCCAACCGCTGCTTTCGGCGCCAGCCCTGCCGGCCTGATCCGTCGCCCTGGGTAACAAAACTGTGCAGATAGCCCGCGGTGAGTTCACCCCTGGGTTGCCCTAATTACGCTCCTGAGATGAAACAGCTGAACTTTCTGCTGATCTTCAGCTTTGGCTTAGCCATGGTGATGTTCACCCTGGAGAACACAGCACCCACCACGGTCCACTTCCTGCCAGGGCTGAGCGGCACCCTGCCCCTAGCCGCCCTGCTGCTCCTAGTTGGCGGCATCGGCGCCACCGCTGCCTGGGTGTTTGCGGTGTGGACCGGGGTGGTGCGCAAGGTGGAAGCGGTGCAGAGCCAGGGCGAATTCGCCGCCCAACAGGTGCGCATCCAGGAGCTGGAAAACGACCTGCAGCGCTACCGAGCCACGCTGGACGCCCAGCTGGGGCTGCTGCCAGCGGCCGGGCAAAGCTCGGCTCCCACCAGTCCCGATGCCGACGAAGCCGTGACCGTGTCAGTTGGCTGACCCCAGCAGTGGTGCTTTGGCAGGGGTGCTGGTGCGAAATGGCCAACACCGGTAGCGTGCGGCCAATGACTCAGCGGAGGCCTCGGGGCACCATTGGCTGAAGGAGGCGCAAGATTGGCCATACGCCTGCTCCAGGATGCGGCAGAGCGGGGCGATATCGACCCATGGGATGTGGACGTGATCGCCGTGGTGGATGGTTTTCTCGACCAGCTGCGCCAGCGCATTGAGGTGCCCCGCCTGGTGGTAGCAAACGCTCCAAGCCGGGGCGGCAGCTACGAACAGGACCTGGCTGAAACCAGTGAGGCCTTTTTGGCGGCCTCGGTGTTGGTGAGCCTCAAAGCCGAGGTGCTGGAAGCGGCCACCTTTGCGCAGGAGGCGCCAGAGCAGGACGACATCGGCTTTGATTTCGATGCCGATGGCCAAGGCTGGCTGGTGAACCCCGCCCTGGCCCTGCCTCAGCGACCGGAAAGGCACCTCTGGCGCCGGCCCGTAGCGCCGCCACCCCTGCAACGACCGGTGACCCTGGGGGAATTGATCCGCCAGCTCGAGGACATCGCCGAGCGACTCGAAGCGGACGAGGGTCGGATTCGGCCGCGCCACCGCCCCAAGCGCTACAGCGAAAGGGCCGCGATTGAGCAGGTAGCGGCCCTGGCGCACCGCGAGAAGTTGCCGGAAACCACCGCTGCTCTCAGCCAGTTTTTACTTAGCTGGGATCCAGCCCACGACTGGGCCGGCTTCAACGAGCTGGTGCAGGACTGGGCTGCCCACGTGGAAGCCAAGGCTGCGGACGCCGAGCTGGACCGGGACCGGGTGGGGGTTTTCTGGGCTCTGTTGTTTCTCTGCCACCAGGGCAAGGTGGAACTCGACCAGCAGGGCGGGCTGTTTGGCCCTCTGCACCTGCGGCGCCTGCTCCATCCTGGCGAGACCCGCCAACTGCCCCTAGTGCCAGCCCTCGGTGCGGCGGAGCAGGCGCTGGCGGCTTAAGCGGTGGGTCTAGGCTGGCGCCCATGAAGGCGATGATCCTGGCTGCTGGCAAGGGAACACGGGTGCGGCCCATTACGCACACGATCCCCAAGCCGATGATCCCCATCCTGCAGAAACCCGTGATGGAGTTTCTGCTGGAGCTGCTGCGGGAGCACGGGTTCACCGAAATCATGGTGAACGTCTCCCACCTAGCTGAGGAGATCGAGAACTACTTCCGCGATGGTCAGCGCTTCGGTGTTGAAATCGCCTACAGCTTTGAGGGCCGCATCGAAGACGGTGAGCTGATCGGCGACGCGATGGGATCGGCAGGAGGGCTGAAGAAGATCCAAAATTTCCAGCGCTTCTTCGACGACACCTTTGTGGTGCTCTGCGGTGATGCCCTGATCGACCTTGATCTGAGTGAAGCGGTGCGTCGCCATAAGGCCAAGGGCGCCATGGCCAGCATGATCACCAAGCGAGTGCCCAAGGATCAGGTGAGCAGTTATGGCGTGGTCGTCACAGACGACGACGGCAGGGTGCGCTCCTTCCAGGAAAAGCCGGCGGTGGATGAGGCTGCCAGCGACATGATCAACACCGGCATTTATATCTTCGAGCCAGAGGTGCTCGACTTTGTGCCAAGCAACCAGCCCTTCGATATCGGCTCAGACCTATTTCCCAAACTGGTGCAGGCCGGCGCAGCTTTCTACGCCCTGCCGATGGAGTTTGAATGGGTTGATATCGGCAAGGTGCCGGATTACTGGCAGGCAATCCGCAGCGTTTTGCAGGGCCAGGTGCGTCAGGTGCAGATCCCTGGCAAGGAAGTGCGGCCAGGGGTATTTGCCGGCCTCAACGTGGCCGCTGACTGGGATCAGATCAATATCACCGGCCCCATTTATGTGGGCGGCATGACTCGCATTGAAAATGGCGCCACAATCATTGGCCCGGCGATGATTGGCCCCAATTGCCACATCTGCGAAGGGGCCACAATCGACAACTCGATCATCTTTGACTACTCCCGCATCGGGGCCGGAGTGCGTCTGGTTGAGAAGCTGGTGTTTGGCCGCTACTGCGTTGACCGCAACGGCGACCACTTCGACCTTCAGGAGGCAGCCCTCGACTGGCTGATCACCGATGTGCGCCGGCAGGATGTGTTGTCGCCATCGCCGCAGCAGAAGGCGATGGCCGAACTACTGGGCACCGATCTGGCCCTGAGCAACTCCAACTAGCCCGGCACTAGCGGCTTCAGGCCGGCCTGCTGCAGGATCGCCGGAATTCGCTCCTCAGCCTTAATGGCCATCAGATGTACCCCCTGGGCAATCTGGAGATAGGCGCCCACCTGTTCCGCGGCGATAGCTACGCCCTCAGCCGCCGGATCTGGCGCCGCAGCCAGCCGGTCGATCACGGCCTGGGGAATATTGGCGCCGGGCACAACCCGGTTGATGAAGGCGGCGTTGCGGGCCGATTTGAGTAGAAACACACCCGCCAGCACGGGCAGATCAAGCGGTGCGGCGAGGTCACCAACAAAGCGCTTGAGAGCTTCGGCATCCATCACCATCTGGGTTTGAACGAAGCGTGCACCGGCCTGCTTCTTGCGCAGCAGCCGGCTCTTGAGACCACTCCAACTAGCCGACTGGGGATCGGCAGCTGCACCGGCAAATAGGTCGGTGGGTCCATCGGGCAGCTCACCTTGCACCGGATCCTGCCCGCCATTGAACTGCTGCACCAGCTGCAACAACCGCACCGCCTCCAGCTCATTCACCGGGCGGGCCCCGGGCTGGTCGCCGGCCCGCACCGGATCGCCGGTGAGGCAGAGCAGGTTGCGCACGCCCAAGGCATGGGCACCGAGTAATTCGGCCTGCAGGGCAATGCGGTTGCGATCGCGGCAGGCCAGCTGCAGCACCGGCTCGATGCCGGCGTCAAGCAGCAGGCGGCATAGGGCCAGGCTGCTCATCCGCATCACGGCGCGGCTGCCATCGGTGACATTTACCGCATGCACCCAGCCCCGCAGGGACCCTGCGGCCGCCAAGGAGCGCGAGGGATCTCCTCCCCTAGGTGGCATCACCTCTGCGGTGAGAGCTGGCTGCCCGCTGGCAAGGGCCCGTTGAAGCAACAAACCAATCGCGCCACTTAGGACCATCATGGAACAGCGCCCTGCCTACAGTGCTGGCAAGCGCTCGACTTGGGCCCATGGATTCCAATCACGCCACGGGAGGCTCCCTCGGCCAGGTGCGCCATGAGCTGTCGGAGCGGGAAATTGAGATCATTGAATTGGTGGCCAAGGGCCTAACCAACCAGGAGATCGCCGAATCGCTGACGATCAGCAAGCGCACCGTGGACAACCACGTGAGCAACGTCTTCACCAAAACAGGCGCCAAGAACCGGGTAGCCCTGCTGAATTGGGCCATGGACCACGGCAAAATCTGCCGCGATGGCTTCAACTGCTGCTCGATTGAACCCAGCAAGTCTTAGCTAGCTGCAGGCTCGAACAGGGCCAAGCGCTCGGCTTCTGGCCAGAGAGCCAGGGGCCGGCGGGCCAGGGCCGCATTGCTTAGCTCATGGCGCCCAGTTAGCTCACGCCCGCACCAGGCGGGCGGCTGAAGGGCCAGGCCTTGCTCAAGCCCCTGCGGCTCCAGTTCCACCTCTGCTACCACCAGCGGTGCATTCGCACCCTCAAAGACGTCGAGAACCCACTCCCCACCTGGCAGATCAAGGCCATAGCGCACTTTGCAAAGGCCCTGGGGCGCCAACGCCAGCAGAGCAGCAGCATCCGCCTCTGGAATGGCGTATTCGAATTCCTGGCGCACCAAGCCCTCCGGCAGCAGGCCTGGGGCTTCAAGAAGCTGCTCGGTGCGGGCCTTGAGGGTGAGCCAGGCACCGGCTACGGCCTCTTCACCGCTGGCACGGCGCACCCGCACGGTGAAGCCATCGGCGCTCGCCACCAGGTAGCCCTGCTGCAGCTGGGCTTGCCAGCAGATATGGCGGCGCCAGTCCAGCCCCTGCACCAGAAAGCGGCGTTCAATTTCCAGGGCCATGGGGCGATTTGGGGCGGGGGCAGCAGGGGGGTTAGTTGTGGGAGGGCTCGATGGCGGTGAGGCTGCCAGCCCAATGCAACTTGTGGGTGAGGGTGCGGTAGTAGGAGGGGCTTTGCTCCAGCAGCACCTGCAGGGCCGGGTGGGGGCTGCGCTCCACTAGGGCCCGATCGCCTGGTTCCAGCACGGTGGCGTGGGCGCCATCTTTCCAAAGCTTGACCCGGCGACTGGTTTCACCCAGGGGCCACACCGAAAGCTGGGCCCTAGGCGGCACCACCACGGCCCGGCTCGAGAGGCTCATCGGGCAGATCGGATTAACCACGATCGCTTCGATGCCCGGGTGCAGGATCGGCCCACCTGCAGCCATGGAATAGCCAGTGGAGCCGGTGGGAGTGGCAATGATCAGGCCGTCGCCGCGGTATTGATCCACTACCTCACCATCGATCTCCAGCTCCAGCACACAGGTGGGGGAGACCTCATCGAGGCAGGGCCGGAAATAGAAGTCGTTGAGAGCCAGATGGGCGATCTCTGAGCCATCAACGCCGTCGCCCCGGTCGATATGGGCCTGCAACATCATGCGCCGCTCCAGGGCAAAGCGGTCTTGACGCAGCCGGTCCCAGAGGCTCTGCTCCTCGCTCTTGAGGGCGTCGGTGCTCAGGCGCAGCAGACGGCGATCGTGGGTGAGGAAGCCGAGGTGGCCGCCCACGTTGAAACTGAGGATCGGCACATCGAGGGGGGCCAGATGGCGGGCCGCACCGAGCACGGTGCCATCGCCCCCCAGCACCAGGGCTAGATCGGGCAGCTCGTCTTCCGTGGCCAGCAAGCCGGGAAAGGGATTGCGGGCCAGGCCACTGGAGGCCACCACCACATGAACCCCCTGGGCCGCCAGATCTTCTGCGCAGCGCTTGGCCTGGCGGTGGGCCGCCTGGCTGCCAGACCTAGAAATCAGCCAGACCCGCTCAAGCCGCATCGCTAAAGGACCGGCTACCAGCGCAACAGGTTGAAGCGCTCCATATCAACCGTTTCACGGTTGCGATAAAGGGAGAGCAGGATCGCCAGACCAACGGCAGCCTCAGCCGCGGCCACGGTGATAACGAAGATGGCAAACACCTGGCCGCGGATCAGCTGGCCATCAAGATAGTTGGAGAAAGCCATCAGGTTGATGTTGACGGCATTAAGCATCAGCTCAATGCTCATTAACACTCGCACCGCATTGCGGCTGTTGATCAATCCCCAGACACCGGTGCAAAACAACACCGCCGCCAGGGCCAGGTAGGCCTGCAGGGGGATGGTGGTGGGGATGGTGAACTCCATGGCGTGGCAATGATGGCGGTTGCAGTGATGGCGGTGGCAGTGAGGCTGAGAGGGCGCGGAAACGCCCGCTAGCGAGGAGAGTTTTCCAGCAACAGGGGGGTGCGCTCCTTCTCGATCAGGCCCTGATCGACTGCCTCACCTGTGATCACATCGCTGCTGAGCACATCGCGGCGGGCCAAAACGATGGCGCCGATCATAGACATCAGCAGCAGCACCGAAGCCAGCTCAAAGGGCAGGAGGTAGTCACTGAAGAGGTGCTCGCCAATGCGAATCGTGGCCTCCTCGCCCACGGGTTCTGGGCCAGGTAGGGGCCAAGGGGTAGTGAAGGCCACCCGAATCAACAGCAGAAACAAGCCACCGCAGACAGCGCCGGAGAGCAGACGCCGGAGACCAAGCCCGGGAATGGCCGCCAGGTTTTCCTTTTTATTGACGAGCATGATCGCGAACAGGATCAGCACGTTGACGGCGCCCACGTAGACGAGCACCTGGGCCGCTGCCACGAAACTGGCATTTAGCAGCAGGTAGAGACCAGCCACCGAAAGAAATACTCCGCCCAGCAGGAAGGCCGAATAAACAATGTTGGGCAGCAACACCACCCCGAGGGCTCCCAGCACCAAGGTGGCGGAGAGAGCAACGAAGCAGATCAGCTGGGCAATGGAGGAGATAGTCATGACGCGTCTCCGCTAGGCAGGGATTCGAGCACCTGCTCGGGCAATTTGCCCACCCGCGGCGCCGTATCTGGCACATCGTGAGGATCGAGTACTCCCTTGGGCAGGTAGACCAACTCCCGCAGGGGAACTACGGCCGGATCGCTGGTGACACTGGTAGGCAGGCGACCAAGGGCGATGTTGTCGAAGTTGAGGCTGTGGCGATCAAAAGCTGCCAGCTCGTATTCCTCGGTCATCGACAGGCAGTTGGTGGGGCAGTACTCCACACAGTTGCCACAGAAAATGCACACCCCAAAGTCAATCGAGTAGTTGCGCAGCTCCTTTTTCTTGGTGGCTTTGTTCATCACCCAATCCACCACCGGCAGGTTGATCGGGCAGACCCGCACACACACCTCACAGGCGATGCACTTGTCGAATTCGTAGTGGATGCGGCCCCGATAGCGCTCCGAGGGGATCAGCTTCTCGTAGGGGTACTGAACGGTGATCGGCCGGCGCCGCAGGTGATCAAAGGTCACCGCCAGACCCTGGGTCAGGTAGTTGGCCGCACCAACCGCATCGCGGGTGTAGTCACCGACTTTCTTGAGAAACCCGAACATGGAGTTGGCTCTGGGGGGAGGCGGTCGGAATGGGTCAGCCCATGATGGCTGGTCTGGAGAAAAGCTGGGTTCAGGCGCTGTCAGCCGCCAAACACAGCCGGGAAGGCCAGCTTGAGCGCTGCCGTGATCAGCAGGTTGACCAGGGCAATCGGCAACAGAAACTTCCAGCCCAGATCGAGCAGCTGGTCGATGCGCACCCTCGGCGTGGTCCAGCGCAGCAGGATCGCCAGAAACACCAGCAGATAGGCCTTGAGCACCGTCATGACGATGCCTACGGAGCCGGTGATCAGCTGCACCAAGGGTGCATCGATCGGCTGGTGCAGCCAGCTGGCCAGCCACTCAACGGGGATGGGGAACCCCCAGCCGCCTAGGTAAAGCACCGAAACCAGCAGGGCCGAGAGCACCAGGTTGATGTAGCTGCCCAGATAGAAGAGGGCGAACTTCATGCCCGAATACTCGGTCTGGTAGCCAGCCACCAGCTCCTCCTCGGCCTCGGGGAGGTCGAAGGGCAGGCGCTCACATTCGGCTAGGGCGCAGATCCAGAAGATCACGAAGCCCACCGGCTGACGCCAGATGTTCCAGCTGAGGATGCCAGCTCCGGTCTGCTGGTTGACGATGTCAACGGTGCTGAGCGAGTTGCTCATCATCACCACGGCCAGCACAGCCAGGGCCAGGGGAATCTCGTAGCTGATCGACTGGGCCGCCGCCCGCAGACCGCCCAGCAGCGAATACTTGTTGTTGGAGGCGTAGCCGCTCATCAGCAGGCCAATCGGCTGGATGCTGCTCAGGGAGATCCAAAGGAAGATACCGATGCCGACGTTGCTGATCAGCAGGTGCTGGCCGAAGGGCACCACCAACCAGCTGAGGATCACCGGAATCAGCACCAGCACTGGGCCGAGGGTGAACAGCAGGCCGTCAGCCCGGGCCGGAATGATGTCTTCCTTGAAAACGAGCTTGAGGCCATCGGCCATCGGCTGGAGCACCCCGAGGGCGCCGGCGTATTCAGGACCGATGCGCTGCTGCACCGCTGCTGAGATCTTGCGCTCCAGCCAGACGTTGACCAGCACGCCCACCACGGCCGCCACCAGCACCAGCACCATGGGCAGGGGCAGCCACAACAGGTGGGCGGCGGCAGGACTCAGGCCGAAGCCCTGCAGGGCCTGCTCAAAACTGGCCTCTAGATCCAGGCCCGGAGCCGTGGTGGTCAGCATGGCGGCAGCTTAGATGGGGTCAACTTAGCGGGCCCCCACGGGCTGCCAGTCACGGGAGGGCTGACCGGTATAGATCTGGGAGGGCCGGTAGATGCGATTAGCCCCCAGCTGCTCCTTCCAATGGGCCAGCCAGCCAGCCGTGCGGGCGATAGCAAAAATGGGCGTGAAGAGGTCTTCAGGGATGCCGAGCTTGCGGTACACCAGGCCTGAATAGAAGTCAACGTTGGGGAAAATTCCCTTAGGCCCCAGGCGCTCGGCCGCGACCTCCTCCAACTTGCGGGCTAGGTCGTACATCGGATCGTGACCGAACTGGTCGAAGAGCTGCTCCGCCAGGGTTTGGAGAATCACAGCCCGGGGGTCCTTGACCTTGTATTCCCGGTGGCCAAAACCCATGATTTTTTGCTTGCCGGCAATCGCCCGATCCAGCCAGGGCGCCACCTGATCTGGGCTGCCGATCTGGCCGAGCATCTCCAGCACATCTTCATTGGCACCACCGTGCAGGGGGCCCGCCAGGGTGCCAACCGCTGACGCCACCACGGCATAGGGGTCGGTGAGGGTGCTGGCCGTCACCCGGGCGCTGAAGGTGCTGGCGTTGAGGCTGTGCTCAGCGTGCAGGATCAGACAAGCGTCAAAGATGCGGGCCGCCAGCGGATCGGGCTCCCGCTCCGTGAGCATGTAGAGAAAATTGGCGGCGTAGGCCAGGTCGTCGCGGGGCTGGATCGGATCTTGACCCTTCCTGATCAGCTGGAAGGCCGCCACCATCGTGGGGATCTTGGCGATCAGCCGCACCACCGCAGAAACGATGTATTCGGGGTTGTCGAGGGCTCGACGGGAATAAAACAGGCCCAGGGAGGCGGCGCTGCTCTGCAGCGCATCCATCGGATGCCCCCCGGAGGGGAAGCACTTCATCATGTCCCGAATGCGGAAGCTGACCCGGCGGTGCATCTGCACCTCCTGCTCAAACTCCTGCAGCTGCTCAGCGGTGGGTAGCTCGCCCCAGATCAGCAGGTAGGCCGTCTCCAGGAAGGAGCTGCAAGATGCCAGCTGGTCTACGGGGTAGCCGCGATAGGTGAGCACCCCCCGCTGGCCATCGATGTCGCAGATCGACGATTGGGTAGCCGGCACCCCTTCCAAACCCGGCCGAAATGGGGCTGGGGTCGCCGCTCCTGTAACTACCAAGCTTCCACCGCACTCAGTAAGGCGAACTTACGGCTGCCGCTGGCCATCCCGCCGTAGCCGCAGCAACCTTGGGCCAATTAGGGCCTCCAGGCTGGCGCCGGTTGGGCCCAGGCGCAGCAGCACGATGCCGGCCTTACGCACCGAAATCGAGCCCGCCGGCAACCCCAGCAGGCTCGAGGCCAGCTCGCCCAAGTCTGGCTCATGGCCCACCAGGCCAAGGCGCCGCCAAGGGCCCGCCTGCAGCAGCGGCCGCGGATCACCACCCGGCGCCAGGCGATCCTCTAACTCCAGCGCCGGCGCTAGACCAGCCGCCACGCCAATTTCAGCGGTCTGCAGCGCCCGCCGCAGGGGGCTGCTCAGCAGGCGATCACAGTGGAGCTGCAAGCGGCACAACTCCGCCGCCACGGCCGCAGTGCGCTGACGGCCTTCAGCCGTAAGAGCCCGCTCCTGATCAGGGCGATCAGGATGGCGATCTTCGGCAATGCCGTGGCGCCAGAGCAGCAGTTCGCGCTCAACTGGTTCACTTGCAACCGGTTCACTCGCAACCAGTTCACTCTCAACCGCTACGCGCTCAGCTCTAGCCATCAACCAAATTCAAGGCGGGCCTTGAGGTGCAGGTTGGCATCAGGCTGCGCTTCCCAGCCCAGGCTCAGGCTCTGCACGGCCGGGGCTAGGGGCTGGCCGGCCAGGGCTGACAAAAGCTGCCAGGTGCTCCAGCGCTGCAGCAAGGGCTGGGCCCGGCCCGCCGCCAAAGCCCACTGCAGGGGAGCCTGGGGTAGATCGAGGCCGGCGAGCTGCTCCAGCCGCAGCCGGGGCGGCTTGCGGGAGTCACGCTGCTCCTGCAGCACCGCGAGGGTCTGACCCCACCAGGCCAGGCGGCCCTGGCTGGAGCGGGCGCCCTCCAGGCTGGCTTGCAGCTGGTTGGCATCGCCGCGGGCGAATCGGCCTCCAGCCTGGCCAGCCTCCAGCCTGGTCCAGACCCGCAGATCGGGATCCCCTTCCACCGGCAGCGGCGCGGCGATCAATCCCTCGGCCGCCAGCACCCCTGCGAGGGCCTCCGGCTGCGGTTGGTCGGCGCCAGTGCCCAGCAGCCAGCCCTGACTTGCCTCACTGCGCAGCAGCGGGCCATCGGCGGCTGCAGTCACCAGGGCCGGGAATGATCCCGGCTCGGCCTGCAGGACTGCCGCCAGCAGGGGCTGCCAGTAGGCCGGCCAAGCGGCGGGGCGCTGCACCAGGGCCAAGCTCTCTGAAGGGCCCTGCAGGGCCGCTAAAAGAGCGGCTCCCGTGGAGTCAATCTCCCCAATGCCATCCGCAGAGGGAGCCGGCACTGCGGCATCTGCAGCGAACTGCAGAAGGGCATCCAGCTCCAAGGAGCGGTTATCGGGACGCAGGCTGGCCACCAGCTCCTGCACGACCCCAGGCGCCGTGAACTCATCCGGCAACCCCAACCAGGGCCCCAGGGTTTCTGGCCGGGCTGTTAGCAGCAGCGCCCCCTGCTCAAGGCGTTGCACCGCCTGCTTAAAGCGGGGGCTGGCCGCTTGGTTGAGCTCATCGATCTGGGAGACGTCAAGGGCCTGCTCCAGCACCCCCCGACCCGACGCGATCAACACCAGGTCGTCGTCGATCAGCGCCGTAGCGATCGGCACCGGGGTGGTGCCCACCAGGGCACCACGGCCACTGATCAAACCCATGCCGCGGTAGCTGCTGATCTGCAGGTCGGTGCCCGCCAAACTGCGGGTCTGCCAGAAGCGCTGCAGAAAGCGGCGGGCGCCGTCAGCGTCGCGACTGCGCAGGGCCAGCAACCAGCCATCGGGGGCCGCCCCGGGCTCGGAAGCCAGTAGGGCAAAGCCAAGTTCGCGGCCCAGCCAGGGGGCCAGCTCGCCGGGATAGTCGAGGCCGGCGGCGGCGAAAGCACCATCCCTAAGGCCCGCGACCGCCTCAGCCGCCTGGCGCCGCTGGCGGGGGGGAGCCACCGCCCGGGCGTAGCCCACCGGCTGCTCGCCATCGCTGAGCAGATAGAGGCTCAGGGCGGCTTGGCGGGGCACAAAGCGGGCCGCCCGGGGCGACACCAGCTGCTGGTGCTGCAGCTGCAGGGGGGAGTGCTGCAGCACCAGCCACCAGCCACCCGCCGCCAGGCTCAGCAACAGCAATGTCACCGCCAGCACGACCGCCAAAAACGGGCGGGCCTTCATGCGCCCCACGCAGGATGGGTCCATCTTGACCCCAAGCCACCCCGTCTGCCCGCCATGGCACCTATCGAGACGACACCGCAGACAATCCGGGCCCGCGACCTGCAAGAGCGGCTGGAGCGGGGCGAGGCGATCCAGCTGGTGGACGTGCGCGAAGACACCGAACTGGAATTGGCCCGCCTGCCCCATGCCGTGGTGCATCTGCCCCTGGGCCGATCTAACGAGTGGATTGGCCAGCTCAACCAGCTGCTCGACCGCGACCGCCCCGTAGCCGTGCTGTGCCACGCCGGCGTGCGCAGCTGGCATCTGGGCTGCTGGCTGATGCAGGAACACGGCTTTGGTGCCGTCTGGAACGTGCAAGGGGGCATCGACGCCTGGAGTGTGGAGGTCGATCCGGCCGTACCCCGCTACTGACACCCGCAGGGCTGCGTACGATCGCCTCACTCCTGCGGCGCCCGCTTGCAGTCCGCCTCACCCAGGCCCTTGCCCGCCCGGCAGCAGGAAGTACTGCAGCTCGCCGTGCGCCACTACGTCGACACGATGGAGCCGGTGGGCAGCCAGACCCTGGTGCGCCGTTTTGGCCTGCAGGCCAGCCCGGCGACGGTGCGCTCAGCCATGGGGGCGCTGGAGCAGCGTGGCCTGCTCACCCAGCCCCACCCCTCCGCTGGCCGAATCCCCAGCCAGCAGGGCTATCGCACCTACGTTGATCAGCTGCTGCCCGCACCAGGCGCGGCCGCCCTGCAGCTGGAGCGCGAACTCACCGGACTCAGCCTGCAGTGGGCAGCCCTCGACGATCTGCTCCTGCATCTGAGCCGGCGCCTGGCAGATCTCACGGGCCTGCTCAGCCTGATCACCAGGCCCCAACGCCAGCAGTCCCAGCTGCAGGCCCTCCGACTGGTGGCCAGTGGTGAACGCCTGCTGGTGTTCCTGGTGGAGGGGGGCTCCACAGCCAGCAGCCTCAACTTGCGGCTGCCCTGCCTTGCAGTAGCGGAACTGGCATCCCTGGAGCGCTGGGTCACGGCCCAGCTGGATGGCGGCAGCATCGACTGGGCCGCCCTGCCCTCCCACCTGACCAGCAGCGGCGCCGTGCTGCGCCAAGCGCTGGCTAGCCATGGGCAGTCGCGGCAGCTGGAGGGCGAGGGCGCTGTAGCCATGGGCCTCGCTGGCCTGCTTGCCCAGCCGGAATTCAGCCAAACCCTCAGCCTGCGCCCCTTAGTGGAGCTGGTGGAGGACGCACCCCAACAGCTCCTACCCCAGCCGGGAATTTGGATCGGCGCCGAGCATCCCCACCGGGCCCTGCACCAGTGCGCCGTGGTGCAGGCCAACTACCGCAGCGGCGACGGCGGCGTGGGCCAGGTGGCCCTGGTGGGGCCGATGCGCATGGCCTACGCCACGGCCAGAGCTGCTGTGGGTTCGGTAGCCCAGGCACTGGAGAGGCTTTTGCGCTAGATCGGGCTGTGGCGATCAATCGCAGCGCCAAATATTTCCACAGCCAAAGCCGGTAAACTGATTTCAAACATCAGCTCAACCAGTTAATGGACCTCCAATCAGCAGGAGTGATCCTGAGAATTCTCAATCTGGTTGCCCTTGCTGATGGAGGAGCATCTCTTGAAGAGGAAAACCTCTTGGACTCCTTGAGCAAACAATATAAACTTCAGGCCAAAATCATTAATTGGGAAGATCAATTATCTGATCCCTCCTGCATCGAGGAGCTGGCCGCTTTGATAAATCCAGAGCAACGGGAACTGGCCATTAAAACCGCCGTGATGGTGGCTTCCGCATCAAGACAGCAGCAGGATGATGAATTCATCTGCGAGCAAGAGCGCGAGATCCTTTCTCGTCTTGCCACCGGCCTCGAGCTGAGCCCCAATCAGCTGCAAACAATCGAGAACGCGGCGGCCGAGGAGATCAAGGAGCACCCCAACCTGTGGCAGGTGCTGTTTTCGCTATTCGGCAATCGTTTCGACTTCCCAGTGCTGGGCTGATCCCAACCTGCTGGCATCAGCCCCCCATTTTGTCGCCGAGCTTCTCGGCCACGGTGTTGACGTCCTTGTCGCCGCGGCCCGAGAGGTTGAGCACCACCTCGGTGCCAGGGGCCAGGGTGGGGCAGAGCTTCTCCAGCCAGGCGAAGGCGTGGGCCGTTTCCAGGGCCGGGATGATGCCCTCCAGGCGACACAGAAGCTGCAGGGCGTCCAGTGCCTCGGTGTCTGTCACGGCGCCGTATT
Source organism: Cyanobium sp. L1E-Cus (assembly GCF_024345755.1). Lineage (NCBI taxonomy): Bacteria > Bacillati > Cyanobacteriota > Cyanophyceae > Synechococcales > Prochlorococcaceae > Cyanobium > Cyanobium sp. L1E-Cus. Next base: position 40,837 of record NZ_JAGQBS010000011.1, read on the forward strand.
CGGCCCGGCCAATGGTTTTGAGGTAGCTGTGCTCGGGGCCCACGCCGGGGTAATCAAGGCCGGCGCTGATCGAGTGGGCCTCCTGCACCTGGCCCTCCTCGTCCTGCAGCAGCAGGCTCATGGCGCCGTGCAGCACCCCAACACGGCCCTCGGTGATCGTGGCGGCATGGCGGCCGGTGGCCACGCCATCGCCGGCGGCCTCCACCCCCACTAGGCGCACGGAAGTGTCCTGCACGAAGGGATGGAACAGGCCCATGGCGTTGGAGCCACCGCCCACGCAGGCCACCAGCACGTCGGGCAAGCGGCCAAAGGCCTCGTGGCACTGGCGCTTGGTTTCCTCACCGATCACGGCGTGGAAATCGCGCACCAGCATCGGGTAGGGGTGGGGGCCCGCCACCGAACCGAGGATGTAGTGGGTGCTCTCCACGTTGGTGACCCAGTCGCGGATCGCCTCGCTGGTGGCGTCCTTGAGGGTGGCAGTGCCGGCAGTCACAGGTTGCACCGTTGCCCCCAGCAGCCGCATGCGGAAAACATTGAGGGCTTGGCGGCGCATGTCTTCCGCGCCCATGTAGACGACGCACTCCAGCCCGAAGCGGGCACACACGGTGGCCGTGGCCACGCCGTGCTGGCCAGCGCCGGTTTCGGCAATGATCCGCTTTTTGCCCATGCGCAGGGCCAGCAGCGCCTGCCCTAGGGCGTTGTTGATCTTGTGGGCGCCGGTGTGGTTGAGGTCTTCTCGCTTCAGCCAGATGCGGGGGCCGCCCTCGGGCCGGCGGTAGTGCTCGGTGAGGCGCTCAGCCTCATAGAGGGGATTGGGCCGCCCCACATAGGTGCGGAGCAGGTGGTTGAGCCGATCGGTAAAAGCAGGATCCTTCCATGCCTCAGCCGCGGCCTGCTCCAGCTCCGCCAGGGCGGGAATCAGGGTTTCGGGCACGTACTGGCCGCCGAACTGGCCGTAGCGACCCAGGCTGTTGGGGCGAGCTGCGAGCTCCAGGGCTGCAGGTTCGGGGCTGATGCCCTGTAGAGGGGGAACGGTGCTAGTCACCGGCGGCTGAATCAGATAGGCAGAGCCTAAGAAGCCAGCAGCAGGAACCAGGACGGTTCCATAATGGTTGAATTGCCATCAGAGCGCTGGCTGCCATGGCCAAAACCATCACGCTCAAAAACCTGCCCGACGCGCTCCATGCCCGGCTTGCCGCGGCCGCAAAGCGGCACCGGCGCAGCCTCAACAATGAGGCCATCGTGTGTCTGGAGGCCGGGCTGGGAAACGATGCCGTGGCCGTCGAGCAGCAGCTGGCTGAGATCCGGGCCCTGCGCGACAGCCTGGCTCAGCACAGCTTTGATCCGGCTGAGATCGATGCCTTCAAGCGCGAAGGTCGGCCTTGATTGTTGTCGACACCAACGTCCTGGCCTATCTGCTGCTGCCAGGGCCCAAAACAAAGTTGGCAGAAGCTCTGTTGCTGGATCAACCCCGCTGGGCAGCACCGCCGCTCTGGCGCAGTGAGTGGCGGAATGTGCTCACCACTTACCTACGACGTGACCTGCTCCAGCTCTCTCAGGCCGTGGCACTGATGCAACGGGCAGAGGTGCTGCTGGCCGGCCAGGACGAACCCGTGGCGTCCGAACAGGTTTTGCAGCTGGCTCACAGCAGCCGCTGCAGTGCCTACGACTGCGAGTTTGTGGCTGCTGCACAGCAACTGGGGGTGCCGCTGGTCACGGAAGACCGCGCTGTTCTTATTGCATTCCCGGATGTGGCGAGACCCCTGGTTTAAGGGCTGGAGCGGGGGCATTGCGATCACGGGGAAGGCTGCGCCGACCAGAATCCGAACCAGCGTTGCAGGATTGGGCATGGCCAAAAAGGGCAGCTGGCAGGAATTCAGCAGCAGCGGCGGCAGCTTCACAGCAAGCACGGCCAGGCCCACTGCCGCTGGGGCCGGCCCGGCGGGCGCACCCAGCCCCAAGGCCCAGCAGCGGGTGCGAGTACAGCGCACCAAGGCAGGCAAGGGCGGAAAACTGGTGACGGCGATCACGGGCCTTGAGGCGCCGGAAGCCGAGCTGAAAACGCTGCTCAAACAGCTCAAGGCCGTTGCTGGCACAGGCGGCACCGTCAAAGACGGCGTGATCGAGCTGCAAGGCGACCAGGTGGCTCCGGCGCTCGCGGCCCTGGAGAAGGAGGGCTACCGGCCCAAGCAGGCGGGGGGCTGAAAGGCAAGCGCCACGAACCTCAGAAGCCGGCCTTGCTGAAATCGTCGCCGATGTAGCCAAGGGGCAATTGGTCACGCTCAGCCAGGGCCGCCGCAAAACAATCCCCGAAGTTGAGCTGGGCCGGATGGCCCTGGCCCTTGCCAAAACGCTTGAAGATGCCGAGAGCGCGCTCTGCCAGATCCGCATCCACCGGCACCAGATCGGGGTCAATGAGATTCAGCAACGTCCGCATCGGTTCGAGTACACGACGGCAGTGAGCAACCAGCAGCAGCTCCTGCAGGGTGCCTGCGGACATGCGTAGGACTTCAGCTTGCTCGAGCGCCTGCTGGTGTCGCTCCCAACCAGGTTCTCGCTGAAGAATTGCCAGCAGCACAGAAGTATCCAGAATCACGACGGCAAGCCCTGCTCGTCGTAAAGCGAATCGGGATCGAAAGGTTGAACCGTCTCAAGGGCCTGTTCCTGCAGAACGGGTAACTCGGCAGCGAGGCGCCTGCGCCGGCTCAGACAGCGCTGCCTCTGCAGCTCCAGCTCCAGGGCATCCCGCACAATCTCCGTGGACCCTCTGCCCGTGAGCTGGCGCAGCTGCTCGAGCAGGGCGTCAACCCGAGGGCTCTTGATGCTGACAGCCATTGCGGAAAGCATTTATAGATTTCCATTCTAGAAACAAAATCAGCCCTCGGGCACCAGACAACAAAGCACCTCTCAAGGGCCTGACGCGGGGCACAGGAGAGAATGCCCCCATCCGTCCCAACGCCCTGCGCCGATGTCCGCCGCTCCCACCAACCCGACCTACGGCGAAGTCACCACCCAGGGAGCCTCCACCAACATCGCCTGGCACCACACCTCGGTGGATCGCTTTGGCCGGGCCCTGCAGCGCGGCCACCGCAGCGCCATCCTTTGGTTCACCGGCCTCAGCGGCTCGGGCAAAAGCACCCTGGCAAACGCCGTGAACTCCGCCCTGTTTGAACAGGGACTCAGCTGCTACGTGCTGGATGGCGACAACATCCGCCACGGCCTCTGCAAGGACCTGGGCTTCTCCGATGCTGCCCGCGAGGAAAACATCCGCCGCATTGGCGAGGTGAGCAAGCTTTTTCTAGATGCGGGGGTGGTGGTGCTTACGGCCTTCGTGTCGCCCTTCAAGGCCGACCGCGACAAGGCCCGCGCCCTGGTGGACGCCGGCGACTTCATCGAAATCCACTGCGCCGCTGACCTGGAGGTTTGCGAGGGGCGCGACACCAAGGGCCTTTATGCCAAGGCTCGGGCCGGCGAAATCAAGGAGTTCACGGGCATCTCCAGCCCCTATGAGGCCCCAGAGCAGCCCGAGCTGCGGGTGGATACCGGCGCCCAGAGCCTGGAGGATTCGGTGGCCGTGGTGCTCAGCTATCTGGCAGCTCAGGGCGTGATCCCGCAGGGGAGCTGAACACCGGCACCTCACCGGAGCGGAGCTGGTCGCCCCAGGCATCGAGGAAGGTCTTGGCACAGCTGGCCACCGGCACCGCCAGCACCAGGCCGAGCAGATCCCCCAGGCCCAGCAGGCTGCCCAGGCGCGCACCCAACGGCAGGCTGATCAACAGCCAGGCCGGCTGCAGGCCCACAATCCTGCCCATCAGGCGGGGCTGGATCACCTGGTCCACCACCTGACCAACGCTGATGGCTGCGGCCAACACCTCTAGGCCCGTGCGGGGATCATCCAGGGCAAGCAGCACGCTCACCGCCACGATCGTGAGGGCACTGGCGTAAGGCACCAGGGTGGTGAAGCCAATCGCCACCGCAAACAGCACTCCATAGGGAATGCCCAGCAGGGTGAACACCACGATCTGGGCAACGCTGAGAATCAGGGCCAGCAACACCTGGCCGGCGAAGTAGCCGCGGAAGGTGCGGTTCAAAGTCGTGACCACCAGGCTGCGCGCCCGTAGGGGAAGCCACTGGGCCAGGCCGGAACTGATGCCCTCCCCTCCCAGCAGTAGAAACACCGCCAGCACCAGCACGATCACGGTGTTGACCGTGAGGCCCACGGTGGTGCCCAACAGACTGAGCAACTGCTGGCTGAATTGGCGGGCCAGCTGGCTGGTGCGGGTGAGCAGCTCGCTGCTGAGGTCGCCAAAATCGGTGGGCAGACCCCGCGCCACCGCCCAGGCCTGCAACTGCTGCAACAGGGTTTCCCCCTGGGCCAACCAACCCGGCAGGGCCGTGATCAGCTCGCCCAGCTGCTCGATCAGCCGGGGCACCAGCCAGACGGCGGCCAGGCCGATCAGGCCCACACTCACCCCCACCACCAGCGCGTAGGCAAGCCAGCGCGGCAGACCGCGGCCCATCAGCCAGCGGCTGGGCAAATCCAGCAGGAAGGCGATCAGGGCCGCCGCCACAAACAGGGCCGGGAAGGGCGCCAGGGGCAGCAGCAGCTGGCGCAGCACCCAGAGATTGAGCACCAGCAAGGGCAGGGCCAGGCCGGCCTTGAGCCAGGGGGGCAGAACGAGCCGTTCCAGCATCAGCCCATCTGCTCCAGGTAAGCCCGGCTGCCCAGCTGCTGCAGGCGGGTGTCCTTGGCCGTTACCTGGCCGTGCAACCCATCGCGGTAGTCCGAGATCTCCTGGGCGAGGCGGGGATCGGCGGTGGCCAGGATCTGCGCCGCTAGCAGGCCAGCGTTGAGGCCATTACCGATCGCCACCGTGGCCACCGGAATACCAGCGGGCATCTGGACGATCGAATGGAGCGAATCCACACCCGATAGGGCCCGGCTCTGCACCGGCACGCCGATCACCGGCAGGGTGGTGAGCGAGGCCACCATCCCGGGCAGGTGGGCGGCGCCGCCGGCGCCGGCCACGATCACCTTGAAGCCCCGCCCTCGGGCCATCTGGGCAAATTCCACCATCTCCAGGGGAGTGCGATGGGCAGAGAGCACCCGCACCTCTACCGCCACTCCAAACTGCTCCAGCACCTGCACCGCCGGCTGCATCGTGGGCAGGTCTGAGTCGCTGCCCATCACCACCGCGACCCTGGGAACACCTGGGGCCGCGGGCGAATCGGAAGGGGGGACGGCAACCACGCAGGCGCAGGCGGAGAATGGCATTGTCCCGTCTGGCGGCCCTTCTGCCCATGCGCTGGCTCAGCAATGTGCGACTGCCCCAGGCCCAGCGCTGCAGCCATGGCGCCAACCAGCGCTGGCGCATCGGCCTTGACGACGACGATCTGATCAGCCTGGTGGAGCCTTTGCCCGCCGGCAGCCGGGCCGCCGGTGACGACTGGCACGGCGACTGGCTCAGCCCGGCCGGGGTGGATCTGCAGATCAACGGCGGCCTGGGCCTGGCTTTTCCGGAGCTAACGCCGACCGATCTTCCCCAGCTGGAAGCGCTGCTGGAGCTGCTCTGGCGCGATGGTGTCGAAGCGATCTGCCCCACCCTGGTGACCTGCGGCGTTGCACCCCTACGCCAGGCCCTGGCCGTGCTGGCAGAGGCGCGAGCAGCCCACCAACCGGGCCGCTGCCAGCTGCTGGGCGCCCACCTGGAGGGTCCCTTCCTTGAGCCCAGTCGCCGGGGCGCCCACCCCGCCCAGCACCTGGCCGCCCCGAGCCTGACCGCCCTGATGGAGCGCATCGACGGCTTTGAAAGCGACATCGATCTGGTGACCCTGGCCCCAGAACTGGAGGGGGCCGGCGCCGTGATCACCGCCCTGGCCGAGCGGGGAATCGTGGTGAGCCTGGGCCATAGCGCGGCAACCGAAGCCCAAAGCCACGCCGCCTTCGCTGCCGGGGTGACGATGCTCACCCACGCCTTCAACGCCATGCCCAACATGGACCGGCGCGCACCAGGGCCAGTGGCGGCTGCCGCCCTACGGGGGGATGTGGCAATCGGCCTGATCGCCGATGGGGTGCACGTGGCCCCCACCATGGCGGTGCTGCTGCAGCGGCTGGCGCCTGAGCAGGTGGTGCTGGTGAGCGATGCCCTGGCCCCCTACGGTCTCGGCGAAGGTCAGCACCGCTGGGATGAGCGCTTGCTAATCGTGGCCGACGGCAGCTGCCGGCTGGAAGACGGCACCCTGGCCGGCGTCACCCTGCCTCTGCTGGAGGGGGTGCGGCGCCTGGCCCGGTGGACCGGCGAGCCGGCCCGAGCCATCGCCGCCGCCACCGTGCTGCCACGGCGGGTGCTGGGCGATGACCGCAGCCTCGACCAGATGCTGCTGGGCATGCCCCTGGCGGAAAGCCTGCGCTGGCAGGAGGGGCCCGCCGGACTCAGCTGGCAGCGGCCCGGGGCAGAAGTCACTCCCTAGGATCCGCGCCACGACCGGATATCACCATGGCCCCCGACCAACTACTGGAAGCCAACCAGGCCGAAAAACTCGAGGTGAAGGGCTACTTCGAAACCACCGGCTTTGAGCGCTGGAATCGCATCTACAGCGACAGCGACGACGTCAACCGGGTGCAGCGCAACATCCGCATCGGCCACCAGAAGACTGTGGACAACGTGCTGGCCTGGCTGCAGGAGCAGGGCAACCTTGAGCAGCGCAGCTTCTGTGATGCCGGCTGCGGCGTAGGCAGCCTGACCCTGCCTTTAGCCCAGCTGGGTGCGGGCTCAATCGCCGCCTCCGACCTCTCCGCCGCGATGGTGCAAGAAGCGGAGCGCCGCGCTGGTGAGCTGGGCGTCAAGCCCGGCCAGATCAGCTTCCTGGCCTCCGATCTCGAGAGCCTGGAGGGCCGCTACGACACGGTGATCTGCCTGGATGTGTTCATCCACTACCCCCAGGCCCCGGCCGAGGAGATGGTTCGCCACCTGGCTTCGATGGCGGAGCGGCACCTGATCGTGAGCTTTGCTCCCTACACGCCGCTGCTAGCCCTGCTCAAGGGCATCGGCCAGCTGTTCCCCGGCCCCAGCAAGACCACCCGGGCCTACACCTTGCGCGAGGATGGCATCGTGGCCGCCGCGGCCAAAGCCGGCTTCAAGCCCATGCGCCGCAGCCTCAACAAGGCGCCCTTTTACTTCTCAAGGCTGATCGCCTTCGAGCGGGGCTGACCCCGCAAAGCGGGCAATCCCGCAGACCAACCAGCCCCCTGATTCGATGCCAGACTTTTGCTTGGCAGAGGGCCCCTGGCAAAAACGCGATGAACGAAATTATTTTTGTCGTGGAAGAAGCCGAGGACGGGTCATTCCGAGCCAACGCCGTTGGCAGTTCGATTCACACAGAGGCGGAAGATTTGGCGCAGCTGCATCAAGAGATTCGTGATGCCGTGCACTGCCACTTTGAGGAGGGTGATGCGCCCCCGTTGATACGGCTTCATCACGTGCGCCAGGAACTGCTGGCCCTGTGAAGATCCCCCGTGATCTCGATGGTGCAGAACTAGCGCGGCGGTTAGCCCGATTTGGCTATGCCGTGACCCGACAAAGTGGCAGCCACATGCGACTCACTCGCCTGCTGCCGAACGGGCAGCAACACCTCACCATCCCCGCCCATAAACCTTTGCGTGTGGGCACACTCCGACAGATCCTCAAGGACGTGGCCAATCAAGTTGGCACCAATATGGACGCGCTGATCCAAGCGCTGGATGCCTGATCGCCTTCGAGCGGGGCTGATTAGCGGCTGGCGCGCACCACCCGAAACGTCAGGTTGAGGCGCTGCTGCTTCAGCCGCAGCCGGCGCGGCAGGGCGTGCTGCCACCACAGCTGGGTGGGGGGCTCCATCAACAGCAAATCGCCGTTGTGCAATGGAATGTTGAACGGGGTGCAATCGCCAAAACCAGCAGGCGACTGGCAGGCACCGGAGGCGACAGCGGCGCGATTGCGAGGGCTGGGCTGGGGCCGCAGGCGGAAGTCGCGGGGGGAGCCAAGGCTGAGGGAGGCGATTGGGGCGGTGGGCTCGAGCTCGGGTTCATCGTCCGCATGCCAGCCCATGGCGTCGCGGCCGTCGCGGTAGCGATTGAGCAGCAGGGAGTTGAAGCGCCAGCCCGTGAGCACCTGCAGGGCCTCGCGCAGCTCGGCGGCAGCCGGCGACCAGGGCTCAATCGTGTTGGCCAGGCCGCTGTAGCTGTAGCCGCAGCCGGGATCGGCCATCCAGCAGGTGAGCCGCGGCAGCAGGTGGCGGCGGCCGTAAATCGTGATCGCCTCCTGCTTCCAGGGCACCTCGAGCTGCAGGCGCTCCAGCAGCTCAGCAGCGGCGCTGGGCGCCAACCAGGCCGGCCAGTGGCGCAGGTGCAGGCCCGGAGCTTGAACTTCAGCCATCGGCAGCTCCGCGCAGGGCCTCGGGCAACGGCGCCTCCAGCGCAAGCAGGTCGCCATCGGGGCAGACCAACCGCAGCCGGTGGGCGTGTAAGTGGTAACCACCATCCCCCGGCAGGGCCTGCTCGGCGGCCAACCCTCCCGGCCCGTAGAGCGGATCGCCCAGCAGGGGCGCCCCGGCGGCGGCGGTGTGGATGCGGATCTGGTGGGGCCGCCCCGTAGCGATCGTGACCTCCACCAACCAGGCCCACTCGCCTCGCTCCAGCAGACGCAATTCGCTGCGGGCCGGCAGAGCAACCGGATCCGCCGGAGCCGCGGCCCATATGGTGCCCAGCCGGGTATGGGGACAGCGACCAATCGGCGTGGTGAGGCTGAGCTGTTGGTCGGGCTCCAGCGCCAGCAAGGGGGACTCGGGGACCGGGGGCTGGAGCAGGGCCCGGTAGGTCTTGGTGCAGCGGCATTGCGCCGTGCTCTCCCGCAGCAGGGCGCTTAGCCAGGCTCGGCTGGTGGAGCTGCGGGCACATACCAGCAGGCCCGAGGTGAAGCGTCCCAGGCGGTGCACGGGCCGGGCCTCGGGCCAGCGGTCCTGGAGCTGGGCCAGCAAGGTGTGCTCCAGGAAGCCGCCGGCCGGCAGCACCGGCAGGCCGCTGGGCTTGTTGAACACCAACAGGTCGCCGTTGTCGAACAGGGGGCTGGGCAACACCGGCACGGCCGCCTCCTGCCAGGGGGGCCGATGCCAGATCAGCCGATCTCCAGCTGCGAGGGCCCCATCGGCCTGGAGCTGCTGGCCGTTCCTGGAGATCTCCCCGGCGGCGAGGCGCTGCAGCCAATCGGTAGGCGTTGAATGGCGATAGCAACCGGCATAAAAAGCGCTGACGCTCTGGCCGGCGGCTCTGGGGGCGATGCGATCCCTATAGGCGAAGCCGCCATTGAGGGCGGGACCTAGCCAGCCTGGTTCAGTCGACAAGACTGGCTCAGTCAACAAGACTGTTTCAGTCAACAAGCCCGTGCTCGAGGGCGTAGCGCACCAGTTCGGTGCGGCTGGCGGTGCCGGTTTTGATGAACAGCCGACTGACGTACTTCTCGACGTTGCGGATCGAGGTTTCCAGTCGCCGGGCGATCTCTTTATTCATCATCCCCTCGGCCACCAGCTGCAACACGCTGGCCTCCCGCGGCGTGAACACATGCTCGGGCGCGCTGGCTGGCTTCTTGGCACTGCCCGTGGCGAGCAGGGAGCGAATCTCGGTGATCTGCTTGGACAGCTGGCCAATGTCGGCATCGGCGAAGCGGGCCGCCTCCGCCAGCAGCCGCTGCTGGCGCTTGACGACGTTGTTGACCCGGGCCACCAGCTCGTCGGGATCAAAGGGTTTGGGGATGTAGTCGTCGCAGCCAGCCTGGAAGCCGGTGACGCGATCAGCAGTCATGCCCTTGGCGGTGAGAAAGATCACCGGCGTGCCGCCCAGCCGCTCGTCGGCCCGCAACTTCTGGAGCAGGCCGTAGCCATCGAGGCGCGGCATCATCACGTCGCTGAGGATGACGTCGGGCAGCATCTCCTGGGCCACGGCCCAGCCCTCCTCACCGTCGTTGGCGATGGTCACCGCAAAGCCCTCATCTTCCAGATAAGCCTTTACCGCCGTGCGCAGGCCGGGCTCGTCGTCGACCAGCAGCAAGCGCACGGGCGTCGCTTCAGGTTCCTGGGCCGGAGTCAGATCTGGGTTCATGGCGGCCACTCTGCAGGTATCCAGTCGGCATGAATCAGTCTGCAGGCGCTCAGCGGGAGCGTCCAGGCACGATCTGCTCGGATTCCCGCAGGCTGCCGCTGTAGCCGAGCTGGCGGGCCAGGGGGCCCAGGCCAGCTGGATCCTTGCCGGCTTGCTCGGGGAAGCAGGTGGCCCACCACACCAGGTGGTCGATGTGATTGGCGGGCGTTATCGCTCCGCCCGGGTTCAGCTCGCGGATGTAGAGGTTGGGGCCATCGCTAGTAACCCGCATCGGCGCCGAAGGGGTGCAGCGGATGGTTTCGCTGCGCACCTTGACGTCGTTGGGCTGCTCATCCCAGAGCTTGATGCGCCACAGGCCGGGGGTCTTGGCATCGGCTACAGCCCCATAAATACCAATCGCCTGCTTGCCGCCCAGGCCGGGGCGCTCCTGCAGCAGCAGCAGTCCTGGCGGCCGGGCATCCTCTGGCCGCACCCCGCCGCCCTCCGCCCAGCTGGGTGGCGCCAGCGCTGCTGCAAGGGCCACCAGCAATAGGGTTCTGGTTGGCAACATGGAAGCCTGCAAGCACCCCATGCTCGCCTACCTCGACCACCACGCCACCACTCCCTGCGATCCGGCGGTGGTGGCAGCGATGGCGCCCTGGTGGAGCGAGCACTGCGCCAATCCAGCCAACCGCCTCTATCGCCCGGCCCTGGAAGCTGCCGCCGCCGTGGAGCGGGCCCGGGGCCAGCTGGCCCGAGTGCTGGGCAGCAGCGCCGAAACCGTGATCTTCACCAGCGGCGCCACCGAAGCCAACAACCTGGCCCTCAAGGGGGTATGCGAAGCGGCCCTGGCAGCTGGCACCCCCCGGCGGCGACTGGTGAGCCTGGTGAGCGAACACCGGGCCGTGCTCGACCCTCTGGCCTATCTGGGCCGCCACGGGTTTCCGGTGAGCCTGGTGCCCATCCAGCCCGATGGTCTGGTGGATCTGGCCCAGCTGGAGGCTGCCCTCGGCGACGACGTGCTGCTGCTGAGCGTGATGGCCGCCAACAACGAAATCGGTGTGCTCCAGCCCTTGGCCGCCATCGCGGCCCTCTGCCGGCAGCGGGGAGTGCTGCTGCACGTGGACGCCGCCCAGGCCGCCGGCCACATCCCCCTTGCCATCGACAAGCTGGGCATCGACTTGCTCAGCCTCAGCGGCCACAAGTTTTATGGACCCAAGGGGGTAGGGGCTCTGCTGGTGCGCCCGGGGCTCAAGCTGGCTGCCCAGCTCCATGGCGGCAGCCAGCAGGACGGCCGCCGGGCCGGCACCCTGCCGGTGCCCCTGGCTGTGGGGCTAGGCGAGGCGCTGCTGCGAGCTGAGGCTGATCGGGAGGAGCGGGCCGGGCGGCTAGGGGACCTGCGGGACCAGCTCTGGGAGGGCCTGCGGGACCTCGGCGGCATCGAGCTCAACGGCGTAGAGCTCAACGGCGCCGGAGCACCACGGCTAGCCCACAACCTGAACGTGACGGTGCAAGGGGTGGATGGCACGCGCCTGCACCGGCTGCTGCGCCAGCGGCTCGCCGTGAGCAGTGGCTCGGCCTGCAGCCAGGGATCCCCCTCCCACGTGCTGGCGGCCTTGGGCCGCAGCCGCGTGGAGGCCGCCGCTTCGATCCGCTTCGGGCTGGGGCGTGGCAGCAGCGATGCCGAGATCACCCTGGCCATCGAAACAGTTGCGGCCGCGGTGCGGGAGCTGCGCTGAGAGCAGAGGCCAGCCCACCAAGCTCAGCGCGTCAACAAAATGAAGCCGAGTACCCCCACCACACCCAGCAGGGCTTGAGCCAACCTGCTCACCAACATCCCCACCAGCACCGCCAACCCCACCTGCAGAGCCCTGCCCAGGCCACCGCGGGCCGCCAACCACTGGGCCAGACTCGCCCCCAGGAAGGGGCCCAACAGCAGGCCCAGCAGGGGGCCACCAACGGGCAGGGCCGGCAGCAGCCCGAGAAGGCCCACCAGCAAGCCAAGTCCGGCGCCCAAACCCGCCCAACGACTGGCCTGAAGCTTGGCTGGACCAAGCACCAACCCCAGGGCCTCGGCGCCCCAGCCGAGCAACAGCAGCACTATCGCCAGCAGCAGGGACGGCCAGCCGACACTCCAGCCCACCGCCCAGATCCACAGCAGCGCCCCCAGGGGCAGCAAGGCCAGTCCCGGCAGCACGGGCAGCAACGCACCGGGGATCGCTAACGCCTGAATACCCAGGCAGAGCCACCAAAGCAGCGGAGCGGCATTGCTCAAAGCACCACAACTGGGATGCGCCCTGCTGCCTTCATAGCTACCGTCCGGTCTATATGCCCTTGATCATGGCCCTCACCCCATCCAGCGATAGCCAACTGCACGTGCTCCAGGCCGTAGAAGACGGCTGGGCTGCTTTTTGCCGCGCCCCCTGGGCTTTTTTGCTGTTTGAGGCCCTCTCCGCCCTAATCCTGCTGCCCTTCGCCGCCCTGGCCGCCGTAGGCGGGGCCCGCCTAGCCAGTGTGAATGAGGTGATGGCTGTGCACCCCACGGGCGCCTGGGCCGCCCTGATCGTGGGCGTGATCGGCTACGTGATCATTGCCCTGTGGACCGTGATTGGCCTGACCCGCGGCGCCTGGCTGAGCCTGGAGGGCCGCAAGCCCTGCTTCGCCGACTTCACCCGTTGGGACCGTCCCGCCAGCGCCCGCCTGCTTGGTTCCGGCATCCTGCTGGCAATCGTCATAGCCGTGGCCGGTGCCATCGCCACCCTGATCGGGGCAGGCCTGGGCAAGCTCAACGAGGCCCTCAGCGTGATCCCCATGATCGTGGTGGCAATTTTCTACATCTGGCTGCTGGTCACCCAGAAGTTCCTGATTCAGGTGTCACTACTGGGCACAGCTAATCCCACCAAAACCATTGGTTCTGGCGTGAACGTAGTGAATCCCAGCTGGTGGCTGGTGCTATGGCTCGGAATCATCGAGGGCGTGGTCCACACCATCGGCGGCCTGTTCAGCTACGGCGGCCTGCTGGTGGTGGTGCCCCTGGTGCTGTGCATCTCAACCGCCGCCTTCCGCCAGCTGTTTGGCGCCGAAGACCGCACCGGCCTGATCGGCTGACATTTAAAAATTCAGCAAGAGTGCATCGAGCCCTCAAATTTAAGGCGACCTTAAGGATCGGCAAAAAGAGGCTCATTGTGCTCAACAGCACAATCCCAACTAAACCCTTACAGCCAAAATAACTATTAGCTATAGATCCATCGGTGCCTCCGATTGTCAGCAGTCTAAAAGCACAAGCAAAATATTTTAATTACTTAATAATAGGTCCTCGGGCACTCCCCTCTAATTCATCACTTCTGCGTCAACGAGCAGCAAGGCTCGGCGTTCTACTGGTATGCGTTGGGCTTTTGGCATTCACGATTGACGTACCGATTGCCCTGTTTACCTCAACACACCCGCTCCCGAGAGAGATTAGCAATATCCTCCGGCTTGCAGAAATAGGTGGCCACGGCACTGGTGCAGCAATGATTCTCATTGCGGCTATAGCGATAAAGCAAATCAACTGGCGCAAAAAGAGGGACCGATTAATTGCCTGCCAACTAATCGCCGGAAGCTACCTTGGGGCATTAATAGTTGACCTTCTAAAACTAACGATAAACCGTGTAAGGCCCCATTCAGCACTGCTTGATCTACGAACAACCTTTCTCGACACTTTCGGGCAAGAATTACTCAAGCCGGATTCCGTTAGCAGATCTGCTCTAATGAGCTTTCCCTCAGGGCATGCGGCAGTAGCTGCAGGCCTTGCAGTTTCACTCTGCTGGTTTTACCCAAGAGGCAGATCAGTATTCATAGCCCTTGCAATACTTGCATCATTTCAGAGAATAAACAGCCTATCACATTTCCTGAGCGATATTTGCATAGGCGCAGCAATAGGAATAGCGGGGGCGTTAGTTTTTGCTCCCGCACCCAATCATGCTGACCGAGGCCAATGAGCCGGCAATACAAATGAAGATTTTATTTCAAAAGATTCACAACTGGATCAGGGTCAAAATCCAGGCTAATGATATTACCGCTACATTAATACTGGTTTTACTGTGTTTATTTCTATACCTTCCAGGTATCTCAAGCCTACCAGCCACAGATCGAGATGAATCCCGATACATGCAAGCAACAAAGCAAATGGTGGCGACTGGAAACGTAGTCGATATTCGCTTTCAAGACAAACCACGATACAAAAAGCCGGTGGGCATTTACTGGCTGCAAGCAACTGCCAGCAAAATGGCCAAACAAATAGGAATAGCCCCCACTGAGCGCAGCCCCTATCGATTGCCCTCCACAATTGGAGCAACAAGCGCTGTTTTGCTTCTCTATTTGGGATTTAGAAAAATAGTCGGCAATCTCCAGTCATTTTGCGCCGCAGTTCTACTGGCATGCAGCCTTTTAATCGTAGTTGAGGCTCATCTTGCAAAAACTGATGCAATGCAACTGGCTGCAATAGTTGCCATGCAGGCAGGCCTCGCACAGATTTATTGCATGCCTAAGGATCATAAGCTTCTGCGCGCACGCATATTCTTTTGGCTCGGTCTCGGTGTCGCATTATTGATAAAAGGGCCGGTCGCACCCGTTCTTGCCTCACTCACCTTGGCATGGATCTGCTGGAAAGATCGCAGCATCTCAACCTTAGTAAAAATACAACCATGGCCCTGGCTACTACTCCCTTTAATATTAATTAGCCCATGGCTTTTCAGCATTCAGGCACTTAGCGATGGGCAATTTGTACAGGATTCTATCCACCAAGATTTTTTTAGCAAAATTGTCAGTGGCCAGGAAAGCCATGGTGCCCCACCAGGAACATATCTGTTAATCACACCATTTTTGCTCTGGCCTGCTTCCTGGCTATTGCTTCCCAAGGCTTGGGCAGGACTACGGAGATCTTCAGAAGCCCTTAGCCGTACAACACAATTCCTGTGCGGTTGGCTCCTGCCAGCTTGGATTATATTTGAATTAGTACCCACAAAGTTACCTCACTATGTATTACCACTAATCCCACCTCTATGCCTTCTGGCAGGCATTGGCATCTTTCAACCCGATCGACTACAAGATGGTTCTTTGCTTAGGCTATCTAAATGGCCACAAAGGATTGGGATGTTTGCCTGGATAGCTTCGGGCTTAGCCCTCGCTATTGGCATACCCCTACTAAGCATTTGGGCTAGCGGCAGCGTAACCGTTGCCGCACTCCTAATAGCTCTGACTTGCATCTTCAGCGTATTGGCATTAGGGAAGATCAAGACCCCCAAAAGACAGCTATATGCTTCAGCCCTATCTGCAGTCGTTGTTTTTGGGCTTATTTTTGAAGCTTTTCTGCCAAACCTAAATAATGTTTGGCCAGCAGAAAAAATTAAATCAATTATTGACTCCAACAATTTTGGCGCATTGCCCGTCGCCGCCGCCTCATACCATGAGCCTAGCTTGGTCTTTAATCTGGGCACAGACACAACATTGACTGATCTTCATGGGATAATGCAGCATGCCGCAAAGCACCCAACATCCATTTTAATAATTGAATCAAAAGACGTCGACAAAACGAGAGAACAACTTTCATCCATTAGCAATGTATTCATCCTGGGAACATATAGCGGATATAACTATTCCAAAGGGAAGCCCATCAATCTTTCAGTGCTAAAAAGTGATTGGATCAAAACAGATAAATCTAAATAAATGGGCGGCCAAGACACAGCTATAAGAAAAATACTATTCTCCTGCTTGTTGGCTGGAATTATCATAGCGGTTGGCGATTTCAAGATCCTATCCTTCTTTAAATCGAATGCCTGGGTCCTAAAAGGAGACGTTTACTATCTTCTCAGGATTGGTGGAAGTATGTGGACATGGTTATTGATTTCAATTTCGATAGCACTGGCATTTCCCCGGTCAGATTCTGCATCTCCTTTAAGACTTAGGGTTGAGAGAGATAGCATATCATTAAAAATGGCTGCCATATCGATCTGTCTCAGCGCCGGCCTAGGAGGGCTTATTGCAGAGTTTTTGAAACTGATTATTCGCAGAGAGCGTCCGATTGACCAAGAAGTGTATGTATTCCGGGCCTTCTCCGAACGAGCATGGTCAACAAGTGGACTAGGACTGCCGAGCTCACATGCCGCAGTTGCTTTTGGTGGAAGTCTCGCCTTGATAACGATCTTCCCAACCCTGCGATGGCCCGCACTGGGGATGGCGATTGGCTGCGGATTAACAAGAATCAGCAGCGGCGCCCATTACCCAACCGATGTAGCAGCTGGAGCCTTGGTCGGCTGCTTTGCTAACTATCTTGCAGGGCTTTGGCTAAGAAGAGAATCATGGAAGCACAATCGGACAAGCAAATAAAAGTGTTTTAAATCAATAAAAGATTCAATAGGTTACCTATCAGGATCGCGCAGCTTGCGAGCAATTACGCGGCATCTTTCGAGCTGATCCATCGAGAGCGCTTGGGATTGATAGCTACGCGCGCAGTGGTAAATCTCGTTAATACCTGCTTCATACTGAATATTGCCCATAAGGGTGGCATTGAGTGCGCCCCCCATAGCGGATCCAATCACGAATGTAGCAAGCGCCAGCGAATTTGCTTGTTTCTCTTCCATGGGCAAATTGAATTCCTCAGACGTCCTTACATAGCATCTAGTCATCCTCCAGCTACTCACTGCGCCGCTGTGCCACCCGCAGCCGGGCGCTACGGCTGCGCGGATTGGCTTCGGCCTCCTCGGGGCTGGCCTTAATCGCCTTGCGGGTTACCCGCTCCAGCCGATCGTCGGCCAGAAAGGCCGTTTTCACCCGCCGATCTTCGAGGGAGTGGAAGCTGATCACAGCCAGCAGCCCGCCTGGCTCCAGCCAGTTGGGTGCGTTGTGCAACAGCTTGTCCAACACCCCCAACTCATCGTTTACGGCAATGCGCAGGGCCTGAAAGGTGCGTGTGGCTGGGTGAATGCGGCCGCGGCGCGCCGCCGGTGGGTAGCAACCGGCCACCAGGTAGGCCAGCTCGGCGGTATGGCGCGGCTGTTCGGCATTCCCCCAGGGCCCCTGCTCCTTGATCCGCCGGGCAATCCGCCGCGACAGCCGCTCCTCGCCGTAGCCATAGATCAGATCTGCCAGCTCGCTCTCGCCGGCACTATCAAGCAGCTCCCCAGCCGTCTCGCCGCGCTCCGGGTTCATGCGCATATCCAACGGCCCCTCGAGCCGGAAGCTGAAGCCCCGGGCCGCCACATCCAGCTGGGGACTGCTCACCCCCAGATCGGCCAGCACCGCTACGGCCGGCTCCGCAGGGATGTAATCGGCGAAGTTGGCGGCCACGATTGTGACCCGATCGCCAAATGGGGCGAGGCGCTCGGCGGCGGCGGCACGGGCGCTTGGGTCCTGATCCAGCCCCACAAGTCGCAAGCCGGGATTGGCCTGCAGCAGCAGCGCGCTATGGCCGCCGCCGCCGAGGGTGCAGTCGATCAGCAGGCCTGCTGGCAGGCAAGCAAAGCCCGCCAGCACCGCCTCGGCCAGCACGGGCACATGTTCAAACAAGCCGCTGCCGGCGGGATCAGCCATGGCCATTCAGCGGCGGCGGCGGTGGGGAGAAGCCCAACGGGCTAGCCGCTGGCCCAAGCCATGGCGAAAGCGACCCCACCAGCTGGGCGCAGGGCGCAAGCGGCGGCAGAGATCGGGCAGCTCCCGCTCCAGCTCCGGGTGACCAAGAACCTGGAGCAGGGTCTGCAACAGACCGAGTTCCGCCGCCTTTCCCTGGCCATCCGCCGCCGCAAACAGGCAGTAGCAGCGGGCAATGGCTAGCCGTTGGACGGGATCTGCGATGGCGGCAAGGCTGGCGCTGATCCGCTTGGGATCGGGTGGGCCATGCAAATCCGCGCTCTGGCGCTGGACATCGCTGAGGCGCAGGCTCTTCATGCAGAAGTAAAAAAGCTCCCATTCCTCCTGGTCAAAATCGCCATCAGCCAGGCTGAGGGCCCGGGCGCCCTGCAGGATCGCCAACCCCACCTGGCTGCTCTCCTCCGCGGTGGGAAGCACTGCCGTGAGGCTGTCGATAAGCAGCTGGCGCTGGCGGGCCGCCCGGAGCTGGTGTGGAGCCAGCAGCCAGCGCGAGAGGGTTGCGGCTGCCGGTGCCGTGATCCTTCGCAAAGGCGCTTGCTGGTGCTGACCCATGGTTTGCGCGGATTCAACACGGCCCCAGCAAGCTTAGGAGCCCTATCCGGGGGCGCTGGTGCGATCTTCTTCGTCAGAGATCGTTTAGCGGGCGCTTCCTTCCTAAGATCACCGCAAAGCGCTTAACCCCTCGGCCCCATGACGCAGCTGGAGACGCGCACGGAACCGATGGTGGTCAACTTCGGCCCCCACCACCCTTCGATGCACGGGGTGTTGCGGCTGGTGGTGACCCTCGATGGCGAGGACGTGGTGGATTGCGAGCCGGTGATCGGCTACCTCCACCGCGGCATGGAGAAAATTGCCGAGAACCGCACGAACGTGATGTTCGTGCCCTACGTGAGCCGCATGGACTATGCGGCTGGCATGTTTTATGAGGCGATTGTGGTGAACGCGCCGGAGCGGCTGGCCAATGTGCCCGTGCCCAAGCGCGCCAGCTACATCCGGGTGCTGATGCTGGAGCTAAACCGCATCGCTAACCACCTGCTTTGGCTTGGCCCGTTCCTGGCTGACGTGGGCGCCCAGACCCCGTTCTTCTACATCTTCCGCGAGAGGGAGATGATCTACGACCTGTGGGAAGCGGCCACCGGCCAGCGGCTGATCAACAACAACTATTTCCGCATTGGCGGGGTGGCGGCTGATCTGCCCTACGGCTGGCTGGAAAAGTGCCTCGACTTCTGCGACTGGTTTGGTCCCAAGATCGATGAATACGAAAAGCTAATTACCAACAACCCGATCTTCCGTAAGCGAATTGAGGGTCTAGGTGTGATCAGCCGCGAGATGGCGATCAATTGGAGCCTGTCGGGCCCGATGCTGCGCGCCTCAGGGGTGCCCTGGGACCTGCGCAAGGTCGACCACTACGAGTGCTATGACGACTTCGACTGGGACGTGGTCTGCGAGCAGGAGGGCGACTGCTACGCCCGCTATCGGGTGCGCGTCAAGGAAATGCGCGAATCCCTCAAGATCCTGCGCCAGGCCTGCGCCATGATTCCCGGTGGAGCCACCGAGCACCTGGAAGCCCGCCGCATGGCGGAGGGCAAGGGCAGCGAATATTCCGGCTTTGATTATCAATATGTGGCCAAGAAAGTGGCCCCAACCTTCAAGATTCCCGAAGGTGAGCTTTATACCCGTCTGGAATCGGGCAAGGGCGAAATCGGGGTGTACCTTCAGGGCAACAACGACGTCACCCCCTGGCGTTTCAAGATCCGCGCCGCCGACTTCAACAACCTGCAAATCCTGCCCCACATCCTCAAGGGGGCCAAGGTGGCCGACATCATGGCCATCCTCGGCTCAATCGACGTGATCATGGGATCGGTTGATCGCTGATTCCAGCAGCTGGCTGCTGCTATGCCGCACCGTGCGCTTCGGGGACACCGATGCAGCCGGGGTGATGCATTTCCACCAGCTACTGCGCTGGTGCCACGAGGCTTACGAAGAAAGCCTGGAGCGCTATGGCCTGCCTGCCGCTGAAATCTTTCCCACCCCGGCGCACATACCCGCCATTGCCCTGCCACTAGTGCATTGCAGCGCCGACTTCCTTTCTCCCCTTGTCTGCGGCGACCCCCTAGCAATCCAGCTGGAACCCCGGCGCCTCGATTCCGGCAGCTTTGAGGTGCACTACAACTTCCGCAGCGGCGAGAGGGCCGCAGCCAAGGCACTCACCAGGCACCTGGCGATCGAGACGGCAAGCCGCCGGCGCTGCCCCTTGCCAGCTGGGCTGCAGCGCTGGCTGGAAGCATCGAGCCTGGGCCAGGGCATCCAGCCGCTTTAGGGCCGGCTGAACACATAAAGCAGCGCCGCCAACTGCAGGGGCAACAGGGCCGCCATCAGCGCCAGCGGATGTAAGCCGTCGTGGGGAATAGCGGCAGCCAGGCCAAAACTGAGGGCACCAGCTCCAGACAAAAGCAACAAAACCGGGGCCCGGGCTAAGAGCTCAGAACCAATCTTTTTGGCCATCAAGGTATTCGGCTTCAAATTCTGCATTGGATTTCGTCAAATAAATGACGCCCTCAATAATGCCAATGACCTGAAAAACAAAATAGCCCACCCCGCAGGTCAGAAGCGATACCACCAGCATGATTACCGCCGGCTTGGTGTAGCCAAGAATGAATTTGTGCACCCCAAAGGCGCCCAGAAAGATTCCGGTGAGACCCGCCGCCAGCTTCTTATTGCTGATTTCGGTCTCAGACAGGCTCGACATCGACTGACGCGGGAGAAACGACCTCAACAGCTTTTAGCTGATCAACCCAGGCCCGCCAATGATTTCGTTGCCATTTGCCCAGCTCCGCTGGCGCCAACTCGGGGCAGAGCAGCCACCGACCTGGGCGCTCGGCCGGTGGCCAGGAATCACAAATCGCCTGCAACGCCAACTGCAGCTCCTCCCAACCTTGCTGGGGCGAACCGGGCCGCACCAGGGCCACCAGCCGCTGGCCCCAGTCGGGATCATCGATTGGCAGCAGCAAAAGCGCCTGCAGTGGCAAGCCAGCGGCCTGGGCCAGCTGCGCCAGCCGCTGCTCAAGCACCTCCGGAAACACGGTTTCACCGCCGCTGTGAATGGCCCCATCAAGGCGTCCCAGCAGCTCCAGCCCCGCTGGGCCCAGCCGGCCGGCATCGCCACTGCGCCACCAGCCATCGGCAGTGCGCGGCAGGGGCTGGAGCCGGCCAGCCTCCAGCCAGCCCGGACTAAGCCGCTCACAGCGCACCTCAACGGCCTGTTCCGCCCCTAGCCGCAGCTCCAAACCTTTTAACGGCAGACCGCAACCCGAAGCGCCCGCCAGGAAAGCTTCGGGCGCCAGGGCACACACCATCGCGGCCGTTTCCGTGGCCCCGTAGCAAGGGGCCAGCCGCAACCCTGCCAGCCTGGCCCGCTCCGCCAGCGCCGGCGGCAACGGCGCCCCACCCACCCAGATCAGGGCCAAACGCTGCAACCAGGCCACGCCCTCGGCAGCAGCCAGCAGCCGCTGCAGCTGGGTAGGCACCAGGGAAAGCAAGGCCGGACGATGGGGATCCAGCGGGGCCGCCGCAGCCAACAGGGCCGGATCGCGCATCCAGGCCGGATCAAGGCGCTGGTGGCCGGCGCCCCAGTGCTGGGCGCGCACCCAGGGCAGCAGCCCACTGACGTGATGCAAAGGCAGGGAGTTGAGGTGAAGGCAGCTCGCCGGATCCAGCCCCAACCCCTCCAGCCAGCGGCCAGTGGCCGAAGCCGACGCCTGCAGATGGGCCAGGGGCTGCAGGCACCAGCGGCGACCGCCCGTGCTGCCGCCACTACCCAGCACCACCCCCGGCCCCCAACGCTCCTCCAAAGGGCCAAGGCCATCGGGCCCGATCGCCGCCGCCAAAGCCTGCTGGTCGCTGGCAGCCGGGCCCGCCAAGGCCGCCAGGCGGCCGGCATCCCAGAGATTTTGCAACTGCTCGGGCGTCATTGCTGCTGATCTCGGCTGATTTGGGCGGCGGCGGCCCACACCGCTGCCGGATCGGCGCTGGCCAGGGCTCCGGGGGCTTGCCAACCCGGCGCCAAGCCCGGCGCCGCCGGCGTGGGGCCCTCGGCCTGCAGTGCTGCCAGATGCTCTAGCCAGCGGCGGCCGATGCCGGTTTCAAAGGCTGTGCTGAGCATCAGCCGCGGCCTGCCCCGCTCCAGGGCCGCCAGCAGCACTCGAGGGTCCCCCTCCTGGCTGGGGCGGCGCACCTGCCAGCCCGGCCAACTGCTGCGCAGGCCCGGGTCGCACTGCAACGATTCATCCAGAGCCACGGGAACCTGGGACGCCAAGGCCTCCAGGCCCGCCTGGTCGGCCGGGGCTAGGGGCTGCTCCAGCCACTGCAGCCGCGGCTCGCCCGCCAAACGCCCGGCCCAGGCCGACGCCGTGGCCCGGCTCCAGCCGCCATTGGCATCAAGGCGCAGGCGGGCGGTTGCTGGCAGGCGCTGCAGCAGCTGCTCCAGCAGCTCGCGCTCCAAGCCATCGGCGCAAACGGCCAGTTTCCACTTGAACACCGGAGCCGGCCCCAGCTCGGGCCCAAGCTGCTCCAAAACCTCGATGGCGGCTGGTCCTGCCGGCAGCAGCCGGGCCGCAGGGGGAGGCGGCAGCCAGCGGCGCTGCGGCAAGCCGGCCAGCTCGGCCAGGGCAGCCCCGAGGGCAAAGGCAAGGGTTGGGGGCAACTGGCCCGCCTGCAGCAACCTCTCGAGTTCGGCTGTCCCATAGCTGGCATCCAAAGCAGCGAAAGCCGCCGCCAATGGCTCCAGCTGGCCATCGAGGGGGGCGGCCTCGCCCCAGCCCAGATCGCCCTGGGGGCTCTGCAAGCGCAGCAGCCAGCCGCGCCGCTGCTGCACGGAGCCTGCAGCCGTAACCAGGGGCTGGGGCAGGGCGAAGCCGAAGGGCCGCCACTGCAACTGCAGCAGGCCCCCCTGGCTCATCCTGTGAAGCGCCCCAGGGCCAGGCCCAGGGCCAAACCCAAACCATTGAGCGCCTGAAAGCGCAGGGCCAGAAATTTGCTGCCGCTGATCCGCCCAGGCTCGCCATGGTGGCGCTGCAACAGGGCGATCAGCTGACGGGCCGGCGCCAGGCCGATCACGCCGAGCAGGGCCGTGAGCGGCCACTGACCCAGCAGCACCGGCGCCCACTGCAGGGCCAGGCAGCCGGCCACAAACCAGGGCACCAACCCCGAGGCAGCCGCCGTACCCAGATGCACCACCGGCGAACGCTTGCCATGGGCGGCGTCCTCATCAACCTGGTGGAAATGGGAGCAGAACAGCACCAGGGTGGTAGCGAGGGCTGGGCCACTGCCAAGGGCCAGGGCGATGCGCCAGGGCACCCCGCTGGCCCCCGCTGGCGCCAGGGCCAGCAGGCCGGCGGCGGTGGCCAAGGGGCCGAAAGCAAGCCAGCAGAGGGGCTCACCCAGGCCCCGATAGCCCAGCCGAAACGGCGGCCCCTGATACAGGTAGCCCAGGCCGCAGCAGGCCAGCACCAAAGCCAGCACCGCCGGGCTGCTGCGCCAGGCCACCAGCGCCATCAGAGCCAGGCCCAGCAGCAGGCAGCCGTTGGCCAGCCCGGCCACCCGATCGCGACGGCCGGTGAGATTCACCACGGAATGGGGCTTGCCGTCGGCATCCACACCGGTGTCGGCATCAAAAACATCGTTGGCCAGGTTTTCCCAGGCCAGCAGCAGCACCGCCGCCAACAGAAACAGCAGCAACTGGTCAAACCGCACCGGCAGGGCCTGGCCTAGGCGCCAGCCGGCGGCCAGCAGCACCGGCATCACCGCCACGGCGTACATCGGCCACTTGATCGCCGCCTGCCAGAGGCGGCGGCGATCGACGGAATTGGCGTAACGGCTTGCGACGACCTTGGGCTCAGTCATGGGGGCCGCAGGCGGCAGCCACTGCAGGGCCCATACATTTGAGCAGCTCTTCGTCGCGGCCCCGGCCCTTCCTGGTGCAGGCCCCTTCTTCCTTCACCGATTCAACGGGTGATTCATTCACCAGTTTGCTGGTCGCCGCCAACGAGCGGGCGCGCCAGCTGGAGGAGGAGGGCGTCCTCAGCCTGGCCCTACCCCTGGCCGGCGGAGACCCGATGCTGCTGCTGCCCCATCTGGAGCCCGAGGATGAAGCCCTGGCTCCAGGCGGCGACAGCTTCCGCTTCCTGTGGGACGGGGCACCGGGGCTCTGCATCGCCGCCGCCGGCCGCACCAACAGCCTCGAGCTCAGTGGTCCGCGCCGCTTTGAGCTGGCCCAGCGTTTTGCCAGCGCCTGCCTCAGCCGGCTAGCCACCCCGGAGAGCGGCCCGCCCCTGGCCCGGCCGCGGGTGCTGCTGGCCTTCGGTTTCTTTGAAGCGCCCCTGCTGCCGGGGCCCACAGCAATCCCAGGGGTACAGGCCGTGCTGCCGCGTTGGCAGCTGAGCCGCCAGGGCCAGCACTGCTGGCTGCGGCTGCAGCGCAGCCTCGGCGGTGGCGTGACGCCGCGCCAGCTAGCCGAAGAGCTGTGGGAGCAGGCCCGCCGGCTGGAGCGCCTGGTGCAACAGCAAGACGGGCTGGAGCCAAGGGCTGTCAGTCGAATCGCCATCCGCCGCAGTTCGGCATGGCAGGAGAGCTACCGCTCCGCGGTTGAGCGGGGCCTGGAGTTGGTGGAGAGGGGCGAGCTGGAAAAAGTGGTGCTGGCCGTGCGCCAGGAGCTGCAGCTTGAGGCCGCGCCCCATCCCCTGGCCCTGCTGGCCCCCCTACGGCGCCACCAGAGCGGCAGCTGCCGCTTTCTGTGGCAGCAAGCCCGCGGGACTGCCCTGATCGGCGCCTCCCCCGAACGGTTGCTCACGGTGCGCCAGGGGCAACTGCGCAGTGATGCCCTAGCGGGCACCGCCCCAGCTGGAGAGGAGGCCGCAGGGCTGCTGCACTCCTGCAAAGATCGCCATGAGCATGAGCTGGTGGTGGACACGATCACCGCCGTACTCGCCAGAGCGGGCCTCAACCCGCGGCGACCACGCCATCCACGCCTGGCCCGCCACGGCCAACTGGTGCATCTGCACACCCCGATCACGGCAGCCCTGGGCCAGAACCAGCCCCTGAGCATCGCCGCCGCCCTCCATCCCACCCCGGCTGTGGCGGGCCTGCCGCGGCGCGAGGCGATGGCCTGGCTGCGCAGCTTGGAGCCCTTCGAGCGCGGCCACTACGCCGCCCCAATCGGCTGGATCGACAGCGCCGGTGACGCCGACCTGCGGGTGGCGATCCGCAGCGGCACCCTGCGGGGCGACCGGCTTGAGCTCACAGCCGGTGCCGGCCTAGTGCGGGGTTCAACGGTGGAGCGGGAGCTGCAGGAGGTGGCCCTGAAACTGGGCGTACTGCAGCAGCAGCTCAGCTGCGCCACCGACCATCAAGCAGCCAGCAGCCGCGCCATCGTCTGATCCGCCAGGGGAATCCCGGCCAGCCGCTCCACCTCGCGCACGCCGGTGGGGCTGGTCACATTGATCTCGCTGAGGCGGCCATCGATCACATCGATGCCCACAAAAAACAAACCTTCAGCCCGCAACGCTGGCGCCAACTCAGCACAGATAGCCCTCTCCGCCGCCGTGAGCTCCGTTACCTCCGGAGCACCGCCCACGGCCAGGTTGCTGCGGAACTCGCCACCGGCGGGGATGCGATTCACCGCCCCCAGGGGCTCGCCATCCACCAGCAGGATGCGCTTATCACCAGCGCTCACCCCGGGCAGGAAGGCCTGCACCATCACCGGCAGCTGCTCCTGGCCAGTCACCAGCTCCAGCAGGGCCCGCAACCCCGGCGTTGCTGCAGAAGCAAACACCACCCCCTGGCCAGCCCGCCCCCCCAGGGGCTTAAGCACCACCTCGCCATGCTCGGCGGTGAAAGCGGCTAGCGCTGTCACCCGACTAGCCACCAGGGTGGGGGCCATCAGCTGGCTCCAGCGCAGGGCACTGAGTTTTTCGTTCCAAGCCCGCAGCGAAGCGGGCCGATTCAGCACCCGCACTCCCTGACGCTCCCCCAGCTCCAGCAGATGGGTGGCATAGAGATAGGCCTCATCCACCGGGGGGTCCTTGCGCATCCACACCCGCGGAAAGGAGGTGAGGGGCAGCAGCTGGGGATCGCCAAGTTCAAACCAGGGCTCGCAATTGACGGGGGTGGCTACCACCCAGGCACCATGGCCTTGCGGGGAAAGGCCTTGCTGGGGAGCTCCTGGCACTGGGGCGGCCGAAAGATCGGCGATGGTGCACACCCACACCTGCTCGCCCGCTCGCTGGGCTGCCTGCATCAGGGCAACGCTGGAATCTTTGGCTGGATTGAGCCGGGCGATCGGATCGATCACAAACAGTTGGGATGCCACCGCTCAGCTCGCCAGCAGAACGTCGAGCTGGCCGGAGCGTTCGAGGGCATGCAGATCGTCGCAACCACCCACGTGCTGGCCATTGATGAAGGTCTGGGGCACGCTGCGGCTCCCGCCGCTCTTAGCCGCCATCGCCGAGCGGGCCGACTCGTCACCATCGATGGCAAATTCGGCGTAAGCCACTCCCTTGCGGTCGAGTAGGGCCTTGGCGCGCACACAGAAGGGACAGGCCCGCCAGGTGTAGATCTCAACGGTGGCGGCCATTTAGACGGCTCCGGTCAGGTTTTGTTGATCGTAGAAGCGGGCCAGGGCGCGCGGGCCCGGGAGCCTCGCACCTATATCGATTAGCTAAGCCAAGACTTAGCCAATCAACAAAACCGCTCCCCCAGCCCCGCCCCCTAGCGGCGGAGCTGGCCGGCGCTGATACCGTCAAGCAACTATCCAGCTGCACCGGTGCTCGATCTCACCGACTTCAAGCGCGACCTCTCCGAGCTCACTGACCGCCTGGGCAACGCCCAGGACTGTCTTTGACGTACCGGCCCTGAAAGCCCGCCAACAGGATCTGGAGCAGCTGGCCTCCCAGGGCGACTTCTGGGACGACCAGAAGCAGGCCCAGGTCAAGATGCGCCAGCTCGACGAGGTGAAGGCCCAGCTTGAACAATTGGCGAAATGGCAGGCCAGCGTCTCCGACGGCGAGGCCACCGTGGAGCTCTACAACCTCGAGCCCGATGAAGATCTGCTGGCCGAATCCAACCAAGCCCTGCAGTCCCTCAAAGCCGACCTGGATCGCTGGGAGCTCGAGCGCCTGCTGAGCGGCCCCTACGACAAGGAGGGCGCCGTGATCAGCATCAACGCCGGTGCCGGCGGCACCGACGCCCAGGACTGGGCCCTGATGCTGATGCGGATGTACACCCGCTGGGCCGAAGACCACGGCATGAAGGTGAGTGTGGACGAGCTCAGCGAAGGGGAAGAAGCGGGCATTAAGAGCTGCACGATCGAGATCGAGGGTCGCTACGCCTACGGCTACCTCCGCAACGAAAAGGGCACCCACCGGCTGGTGCGCATCTCCCCCTTCAATGCCAACGACAAACGCCAGACGAGCTTCGCCGGCGTGGAGGTGATGCCCCAGATCGATGAGGACGTGAAGCTCGACATCCCCGACAAGGACCTGGAGATCACCACCTCGCGCTCGGGCGGCGCCGGCGGCCAGAACGTCAACAAGGTGGAAACGGCCGTGCGCATCCTGCACATCCCCACGGGCCTGTTTGTGCGCTGCACCCAGGAGCGCTCCCAGCTGCAAAACAAAGAGAAGGCGATGGCCCTGCTGATGGCCAAGTTGCTGGTGATTGCCCAGGAGCAGCGGGCCTCCGAGATCGCCGACATCCGCGGCGACATTGTGGAAGCGGCCTGGGGCAACCAGATCCGCAACTACGTGTTTCACCCCTATCAAATGGTGAAAGATTTGCGCACCCAGCAGGAAACCACCGACGTGCAGGGCGTCATGGACGGCGATCTCGATCCCTTTATCCAGAGCCTGCTGCATGCGGGCGTCGAGCTAGCTGGAGGCGGCAGCGATGACTGATCCCCAGCCCAGCGAAAACCCCAGCTTCATCAAGCTGGCGATGCGCAACATGGTGCGCAAGGGCCGCCAAAGCCTGTTTCACTTCGGCCTCACCGCCCTCGGGCTCACGGGCTTCCTGGTGCTGATCGCCTGGCTCGGCCGCCCCCAACTACCCGGAGGCTGAGATGGCCACCTCGACCAATCTCGACTTGGCCTTTAGCGCTGATCCCGATCTGGCTGATCCCGATCTGGAAGTGGCCCCGCTGCTGTCAGATGCCGATCACTGGCAAGCCCTTTTGAGCGCCTGGCTACACCAGCTGGCACCGGAGCTTCCCGCCGCCCTGCAAGCGCCCGCCTACAGCCTGGGGCTGAGCCTCGTGACTGACGCCGAAATCGCCGAACTCAATGCCGACTGGCGCCAGAAGGAAGGACCCACCGACGTGCTGGCCTTCGCCGCCCAGGACGAATCAACCGATGGCGCCCCGCCAATGCCGGCATCCGGGGAGGCGGAGCCCCTGGAGCTGGGCGACATCGTCATCTCCATAGAAACGGCAACCCGCCAGGCACCGGAGCATGGCCACGACCTGGGGCAGGAACTGCTGTTTCTGGCTAGCCATGGCTTGCTGCATCTGCTGGGCTGGGACCACCCCGACGAAGCCAGCCTTGCAGCCATGCTGGCGCGCCAGAAAGAGCTGGTTAAGGTGCCAGCGGAGCCATGACCAATCTGCGCCCCTTGCCAACCCCAGAAACTCGTGGGCGCCGCCTCAGGGCCCGGGCCTGGACTGTGGCCAGTGACCTGCCGGCGAGTTTTCGTTATGCCGCCCAGGGCCTGGCCTATGGCTTTGCCAGCCAGCGCAACTTCCGCATCCATGTGATCACCGGAGCGGTGGTGTTTGGCCTGGGGCTGTGGCTGCAACTACCGACGGCCCAACTGGCCGTGCTGGTGCTCACCGTGGCGGCTGTGCTGGTGCTAGAGCTGCTCAACACCGCCACCGAAGCGGTGGTAGATCTGGCCATCGGCCGCCAGTTCCATCCCCTGGCGCGGATTGCCAAGGACTGCGCCGCGGCAGCGGTGCTGGTGGCGGCCCTGTCGTCACTGATGATCGCCCTGCTGCTGCTTGTACCGCCGCTGCTGAGCCGGCTGGGCCTTTGAATGGGGGCAGGCCTGGCGCGGCGATGCTTCTCGTTCTCGACAACTACGACAGCTTCACCTTCAACCTGGTGCAGTACCTGGGCGAGCTGGCCGCTGCTCACCCAATAGCCGCTGAGCTGCGGGTGGAGCGCAATGACGCCCTCAGCCTGGAGCAGATCCGCGCCCTGGCCCCCGCCGCCATCTTGATTTCACCGGGCCCTGGCGATCCAGATCAGTCGGGGGTCTGCCTGGAGGTCCTGCGGGAGCTCAGCCCCACAATCCCCACCCTGGGGGTTTGCCTGGGCCACCAGTCGATCGCCCAGGTGTATGGCGGCAAGGTGGTGCGGGCCAAGGAGCTGATGCACGGCAAAACCTCTCCGGTGCACCACGGCGGCCAAGGCGTGTTTGAGGGGCTGCCCAACCCGCTCACCGCCACCCGCTACCACAGCCTGATCGCCGAGCGCGAGACGCTGCCCGACTGCCTCGAAATCACCGCCTGGCTCGACGACGGCACGATCATGGGCCTGCGCCACCGCGATTTCCCCCACATTCAGGGGGTGCAGTTCCACCCCGAAAGCGTTCTCACCCAAGAGGGTCACGCCCTGCTGGCAAACTTCCTGCGCCAGGCCAGCCAGCCAGCCACAGCAAGTCAGTTGGGTTAGCTTCACAGCGATTGCCGCTTTTCCATGCGCTCGCTGCCCACCTTCGCTGCTCTCACTTTGAGTTCGCTCGGCCTGGGCGCCGCATTGCTGGCATCCGGCCCAGCCCTAGCAGGCAGCGGCGTCACGATCACCAGCTACGGCCACAGCGCCCTTTTGATCAGTGGTGGCGGGGCCAGCGTGCTGGTTAACCCCTTTAAAGCAGTGGCCTGTGCCGCCGGACTGGCCGAACCCCGGGTGAGTGCCACGGTGATCCTGGCCAGCAGCCGACTACTGGATGAGGGTGCCCCGGTGGCCAAGGGCAAGATGCTGGTGGATCCAGGCTCCTTCAAGGTGAGTGGCCTTTCAATCGAAGGCATCGCCGGCCCCCACGACCGTGTTGGTGGGCGCCGCTTCGGCCAATCAACCCTGTGGCGCTGGAAGCAGGGCGGCCTCGACATCGCCCACCTAGGTGGCACCGCGGCCCGGCTCAGCCCCGCCGACAAGGTGATGTTGGGTCGTCCCGACGTACTTATCATCGGCGTGGGTGGCGGCGCCAAGGTGTACACCGGTGCCGAAGCCGCTGAAGTGGTGCGCGAGCTCCAGCCCCGCCGCGTGATCCCGGTGCAATTTGTGAGCGGCAAAACCCCCAAGGACTGCGACCAAACCACGGTGCAACCTTTCCTTGATGCCATGGCCGGCACCCCGGTGAAGCGACCTGGCCGCACCCTCAGCCTGCCGGGCAAGCTCGGCGATGGCATGGTGATCGAGGTAATGCGCTAAGCGGCCTGCAGATAGGCAGCCCAGAAACGCTGCATCTGCTCGGTGGTGCCGATGCTCACCCGCAAGGAGCCGTCGATCAGAGGTTTGGCCGCCATCGAGCGCACCAGGATGCCCGCCTGCCGCAGGCGCTGCTCCACCTCGGCAGCTGGGCTCTCGGGCCAGATCAGCAGGTAGTTGCCACCTGCGGCGTGATGCCGCACCCCAGCCGCTTGCAACTGCTGCACCAGCCAGTCGCGGGCCCGCAGCACTTCGGCCACATAGCTATCCACATAGGCCTGGTCCGCCAAGGCCGCATGGGCGGCAGTCACGGCGAAGCTGTTGATGTCGTAGGGCCCCGTGACGCGCCCGATGCGATCAATCACCGGCGCCGCCCCAATGGCAAAACCGATGCGTAAACCAGCCAGGCCGGAGGTCTTCGCCAGGGAGCGCAGCACCAGCAGATTCGGCGTGGCAGCGAAATCGACGGATGGCAGCACGCTGTCGCCAGTGAAGGCCTCATAGAGCTCATCCACCACCACCAAGGTGCCAGGCGCCGAGGCCGCCAGCTCCAGGATCAACTCCGGTGCTAGCCGGGTGCCGGTGGGGTTGTTTGGATTGCAGATCAGCAGGATGCTTGGGCAGCTCTGTAGTGCCGCCCGCAGCTCCTCTAGGGGGAAGCCAAAATCAGGCAGCAGGTAGGGGATGGCCTCAATCGCCATGCCCTGCATCTGGGCGCAGGGGGTGTAGTAGCCGAAGGTGGGCGATGTGGTCAGCAGCGTGTCGCCCCGGTCGCCATAGGCATGAAAAATGGCATGAAGTGCCGCGTCTACGCCGTTGAAGAGGCCGATCTGCCCTGGGGTGAGCGGCTGGCCGAGGCCAGTTGCAGCGAGATTGGCAACCACCGCCTCCCGCAGGCCGTCGTACTCGGGATAGACGGCGTACTGATCGGGGGGGATGGCGCGGATTGCCTCCACCACCTGCGGACTGGGCCCCACGGTGTTCTCATTGAAGTCAAGCCGAAGCAGGCCCCGGCGGCCCTCAAGCGGAGCGCTGTAGGCCTGGAGGCCTTCAACCTCGGGGCGCGCCTGGGGAAGGCCTGGAATCAACATAGGACTACCCGTAGAATTATCACGATAAGCAATGGACTTTTGTCTCGGCAATCAAAACGCGATGACTTCGCAGCCTTTCTTGCCGGTCGCGTGGTCAAACTCGCGGCAAATGCAATGCGCCCCATTTTTTATCTACATTACTGGCTATTACCAAAACAACGCTTTCAACTCGCAAATAGCAGGACCAAATCAGTCGACTCAGCACAGACAATCAATAGCAATCGCAGGCCAAATGCGGACCTAGTCCCTAAAATAATCTGGCAAACTAACTACACCAATAAAGTTAGCCTACCCATTAAGGCTGCCTGGTGCTGGAATCGGCTTCTCTCTAGAAGCTACCAATACTGCTTCCACTCTACCGAAGATCGTCTTGCTTTTGTAGAGCAAAACTTCCCTGGCAAACCCACGGAACTCTACAACCGGCTAACCATTGGGGCCGCCCAAGCAGATGTCTGGCGTTTAATGGTGCTCTACAAGCACGGTGGCGTTTATATGGATATTGACTCTCACTTTGTCTGGCCATTAAATCGCTTTATCGAAGCTTGGACATCTGAAATATTTCTACGCTACAAAAGCAAAGATGCCACCAACTACTTTATTGCAAGCGCTCCCGCAAATCCCAATATCAAGGCATTGCTAGGGAGACTCTGGAAAACGCAGGGCATCCACGCGAGAATAGGTGCGCATACCAAGGCCGGGACTGGGGTGATGGGCGGCAAGCAGCTCGGGTTTGCTGATTACGAGCAAACAACAGCCAAAAA
>NZ_JAGQBS010000012.1:0-64235 GCF_024345755.1 Cyanobium sp. L1E-Cus
GCTCTTCCGATCTGGGGCTGCGCAGCGCGGCACTAAGTAAGCATATGTGCTGATTTGATTTTAAAGTCGAGGCTTCTGGAGGAGCATGACCACAGTTGCTTCGCTGGTCTCCATGGCTGATTGCTTAAGTGATTATAAACAGGCGAATGGTGGCATTCCGCTACTGCGTGAAGAGGAAAAGGTTGAGCCTGGGCGAATGAATAGAAAATGGCGAGACTTTGACAACATCGCGAGCGTCAAACAGCGAAGGGGACGCCGTGCTTTCGTCCGGATAATGAATGGTAACCTTAGGCTCATTGTTAGTGTTGTCAAGCAATATAGTTTTCGGACAAGGGGTGACTAAATTGGCATGATTGATCTTGTTCAGGCAGGCAATAAGGGTCTTGTGCGAGCCGTGGAAAAATTTGATCCGACCAGGGGCTATCGCTTTCTGCCTATGGATATTGAGGGATTAAGCAATCTATAATTAGGTTTATTCAAGACAATGATAGATTCAGTAATGTCTGAGATTGCTTTCTGCAGATGAGCAAGAACTGATAGGCCACCGACTTTGTGTTAAAAAGCGAATGGCTTTTTGTCGATATTGCAAAATCAACGGGTAAGGCAAAGCAACATATTCAGCCTGTAGAGTGGCGAGCACCTAATAAGCTAAGGAGGGCTATTGAGCCAGCCCTGTACCTTGCGTAAGATGCTTGGCTGGAATTGCCGCATGCTCTACTGTCGTCGAGAAAATCCATTAGACACGGAATCACCGTTAAGCATCAACTTTTTACCGGCCAAACCATCCACTATATTGTCTCGACTGTGTATGCCTATCAGTTCTCTCTGATCCTTTAAAGCATCTTCAAGCAGGAATGCACAAAGGTTGGAAACAGAGCGGCCCTCTTCGTCTGATCTTTTTATCAAAGCCTCATGTACATTGTAGCTTAATGTAATTGAGATCCTGCGTGGTTGGCGCTGAAGAATTCGTAGTTTATCGTTCATTGCAGTACTTTATCGATCTGGGGGGGGGGGCAAAATTAAGCAGAAGCGGCACTCTTGCGAGTGGTGAAATAATCATATTCGTTTATCCCTGGGAGAATCTGCACTTATTTGGAGTATTTATGCTGCCCACGGCCTCAAGTTTATGCGGATTTTTGTAATCTGCTGCAGGGTGAGGCACAGCGCCGCAGTTTTTCCCGTGCATTGGCTAAAATCGTCTTAAGGCCTTGGCGCGCATCCAGGCTAGAGATCTTCCCCTGTCAAGTCATGTGGGTGCACATTAAAACTGCTTGTTTTTTCTATGATGCTCATCAAATTGCTGGAATTCAGCTTTATCAGCGGATCGGCAGCAGATGTGTGATCAGCCCTCTTTTAAATACCCACTAATCGAGCAGCCATAGCAACCTTGCACGAGCTGCCTCAGCAGGCCCGCAAGGTTGTATCAACCCGCAGATCACGCCTCCTAAGGCTCCTCAGCGTGCCTTGAATCGCCTTCCCTTCCACTCAACATGTCCTCGCTCGAGCTTGAAGATCGCGAGGATGAACACCCCTAGAAAGAACAGCACTGGAATCGGAAAGATCAGGTTGATCCAATGGAAGCGCCCTA
Source organism: Cyanobium sp. L1E-Cus (assembly GCF_024345755.1). NCBI lineage: Bacteria > Bacillati > Cyanobacteriota > Cyanophyceae > Synechococcales > Prochlorococcaceae > Cyanobium > Cyanobium sp. L1E-Cus. The sequence goes on from NZ_JAGQBS010000012.1 coordinate 1,589, forward strand.
CCCGGCGGCTGAGCAGCAGCAACTGCACAGCAAAGGCGCCATAGATCAATGCATTTGGGCCGATCGCGGGGGGGCCCACCAGAGGCCAGCCCAGCAAGGCGGCAGGCAGACACCAGGCCGCCCAGAAGAGGCCCGAAAGCCACAGCAGCATCGCCAGCATCCAGGGCCAGCGAACTTCTCCGGCGGCCGTCGCAAAGTTCTTATCGAATCCGGCCACCATGTCGGCCAAACCGCCGGGATACATGCGATATGCGATCGAATCGCTGCCGAGCCAGGCGCTCACGGGCAGGCCGAGCTGCTCGTAGCGATGGGCTAGGAACCAATCCTCCACCACTTTGTCTGCCACTGCCTCATGGCCGCCGGCGCGCAGATAGTCGGCCCGACTGCTCACCATCGCTGGCCCGAAGGCAACCCCACAGCCCGGCCCCAGCCTTACCGCCATCAGCCCCACCAGGTTGAAGAGCAGAGAGAGCTGCTCGTAAGGCTTCTCTGTGCGGTGATAGGGCTGTACCGAGACCAGTCCTCCTTGCTGCTCGTGTTGGGCGAGTAGCCGCTGTAGGAACTGTGGGGCAGGCTCGGTGTCGGCGTCGAGAAAAACCAACACATCCCCTCGGCTGGCCTGCACCCCGTGGTGAAGAGCCCAGGTCTTGCCGCACCAGCCTTCGGGAAGAGGAGGTGGCTGAATCACCTTGATCGCAAGCGTGTCAGCACTCTGGCGGGCGATGGTGGCGGTACCGTCGCTGGAGTCATCGTCGACCACGATCACTTCAGCGGGCCTGAGAACCTGGTTGCTGAGGGCCGCCAGTAGATTCGGCAAGGTTGCTGCCTCATTTCGGGCAGGTATCAACACGGACACTGTTCGTTGGTGCAGCGGCATGGAGGCCGGAAGGGACGGCAGACTCAAGGCCAGAATCCAGCCCAGCAGCCAGCGCACCAGCAGCGACACCTCCAGCCAGCCAATTAACACTCAGTTACCTGAGGAGAATTTTCACCTTAGGGAGAGGGACTGGAACTATCAATCATTACCTCGGATTTGCAGCTGAATGACTTGGGCGGGTCTATCTGCTTGAGGAGCAGCACCTCTTAACCCTTCTCGTCCCGCTCCAATGCGCTGATGAGGCCGGTTCTGCTTGGATAGGATGGCGAAAACTAAATCAGCTACCACCGATGGATGGGAAATTATTTGTTGGTGGCTTGCTTTTGATCTTTCTGTTTTTGTATGTAGGAGTTTATCTGCTAACCAGAGGTCTAACCCCGCCGGTCTAGATTATCATTCGCTATCTTGTAAATAGCTTATGCGGTTAAGCTTGTCAAGTACAAGCATTTGATCTTTTGGCTGTTTCGGTAGTGATGTAGTTAATGGCAGCGCGGCATGGGGGATTCCCATGAAGGCCAAGCTTGATGCTGTCTTAATTGCGTAGTAGCGATTAATTCACTATCTCTGAAAGAGAGCTAAGCGCCTTTGCTGCTCCTGCCAGCATTAGCTTGGGCCGGTGCGGCGTTTACCCCATCGCCCACCATGGCGGCGCCGCATTCCCCCTGACGCTGCAGGCCTTAATAACTATTTGTGGCCTGGTGCTGCACAGGTTGATGTATCTGGTGCGCTCTCGGCCTTACCCGGAGGGGCGTGCAGCTCCACATGCTCTTGCTCGTTGGCATCGTTGCGGGCCACGATTGCAATGGCCGCCTCGCTGGCGCTGAGGTTTGCCGGCCTGTGGGTGGTGCCCGCTGGGATGAATAGAAAGTCGCCCGTTTGGTTGATCACCTACTTCGGCTTGGACACCGTTGAGCTTGGGCAATAGGTCCCCATTCCAGGAGCGATCGCTGCGGCTCAGGGTTTCTACCTTCACGCCAGGGCCAGAATCCCCAGCCTGGATTTTCTCTTCAAGGGTGCCGAAGTAGCTGATCGAAATCCTGGGTCCTTTCCAGCCTCAGATGTGAAGCGGCCTTCATGAAGTCTGATTGCCGCGGGTGAAGAGCCATTGCGGCAGCGGTATGGATGGTTGCCTTTTTGGTTTGGCGGAGAGATCGTGTGGACATCGGGATTCGGAGGCTCCACTGATGGAAGACACCCCCCCTGAGCATTTGCCAGGAGTGCGCTGACGATCCGGCCCCTGCTCCAACACTCTCGACGGATCTCTGACGTCTCTTGGCTGAAAAGCCTCCACTGCGCCGCCTTAGGTGCCCCGGATTAATCGAGACGTCCCACTGGTCACCTGGCCTCAGGTGCTTGCGTCAGCAGCTCCGCAGTACAACTGAAGACACCCAGATCTCACGATCTGATTGCTATCTAACTTGCGCCCAGCTGCGCCCCACCCCTCCGGGCAAACGCCACAGCTGGGTCAACAGAAGCCCGGGGCACGCGCTCCGGGCTTCCTAGTTTTTATGCCGCTTGGGAAAAGGCCATGACGGCGCCACCAGAGACTGATCAGCAGTCGATTGAGCGCCGGGCCCAAGAGCTGCTGGCCCAGCTCAGCGTTGCCGAGAAGCTTGCCCTGCTGGAGGGCGATACCGACTTCTGGCCCGGCATGGTGGAAATTGCCAGCCGCGACGCCTCCCACCTGCACCCCTGGCCAGCGGGAGTGTTGCCGCGCCTGGGGCTAGCCGGTCTGCAGTTTGTTGATGGCCCGCGGGGGGTGGTGCTCCAGGGCGGGGCGACTACCTTCCCCGCTCCGATTGCTCGCGGTGCCTGCTGGGACGTGGATCTGGAGGAGCGGATCGGCGTGGCCATGGCCCGCGAGGCCCGCAGTTTCGGGGCCAACTGGCTGGCGGCGGTGTGCGTCAATCTGCTGCGCCACCCCGGCTGGGGCCGGGCCCAGGAAACCTATGGCGAAGACCCGGTGCTGCTCGGCTGCTTGGGGGCGGCAATGACCCGCGGCATCCAGCGCCACGCCGTTGCCTGCGTCAAGCATTTCGCCCTCAACTCGATCGACAGCTCTCGCTTCCTGGTGGACGTGCAGGTGAGTGAACGGGTGCTGCACGAGCTTTACCTGCCCCACTTCCGCGCCTGCGTAGAGGCCGGGGCGGGCTCGCTGATGAGCGCCTACAACCAGGTGAATGGCGAGTGGTGCGGCCAGCACCCCGCGCTGCTCAACGAAATCCTCAAGCAGCGCTGGGGATTCAGGGGCTTCGTGGTGACCGATTTCATCTTCGGGATGCGCGATGGCGTTGCCGCGGTGCGGGCCGGCCAGGACTTGGAAATGCCCTTCCGCATGATCTTTGCCGGTTGCCTGGCGGCTGCCGTTGCTGATGGTCGGCTGCCGCAGCAGCGCGTGGATGACGCCGTGCTGCGCCAGCTGCGGGTGCAGCTCGCCGTGCCCCAGGGTCCCTATCCCACCAGCCTGCGCGGCTGCTCCGAGCACCGGGCCCTGGCCCGGGAGGCTGCCACCAAGTCGATCGTGCTGCTTCAAAACGAGGCCTTCCCCCATGGCCCCCCCCTGTTGCCCCTGGATCCGGCCCGCTCGCTGGCGGTGGTAGGCAGCCTGGCCGCCATCGCCAACCTGGGCGATCGCGGCTCCTCCGACACCCGGCCCGAGCCAGGCGTGGTGGTCACACCCTTGCAGGGGCTGCAGGCAGCGGCTGCGCCGGGGGCTGTGCGTTACGCCAGTGGCGAGCGGCTGGCTGAAGCCACTGCCCTGGCCGCCAGCTGTGAGGCGGCCCTGCTGGTAGTGGGCCTCGACTGGCGCCTGGAGGGGGAGCACATCCATCCCGGCGACATCGCGCCGATCCTGCGCCAGATACCGCCCCCCCATCCCCTGCTACGGCGCTGGTGGCCGCCGGTGGCCCGGGCCATTGCCGCCATCACCAGCTACGGCTCGGCGCGTCAGGGGGGCGATTTCGCCGCCGGCGACCGCACCAACCTGGAGCTGCCCGCTGAGCAGGTGGCCTTAATCGAGGCCGTGCTGGCGGCAAACCCCCGCACAGTGGTGGTGTTGATGGGAGGTGGGGCAATCTTGATCGAGGCCTGGCGCCGTGCTGTGCCGGCGATCCTGCTGCTCTGGTACCCGGGGGAGCGGGGCGGTGAGGCCTTGGCCGATGTTGTGTTCGGCCAGGTGTCGCCCAGTGGGCGCCTGCCCTTCGCCATTCCCACCAGCGCCGACCACCTGCCTGATTTCAAGCCCCGGGCTCCCCAGGTGCGCTACGACCTCTGGCACGGCTACCGCCGCCTGCAGCGAGAGGGCAATCCGGCCGCCTTCCCCTTCGGCTTTGGGCTCTCCTACGCAGAGCTGCGCCTCAGCCAGGCGGAGGCCGAGCTGCAGCCAGATCAAATTCGGCTGGCTGTAACTGCCCAAAATGCCGGCCTGCTGGCCAGTGAGTTTGTGGTGCAGGTGTACGCCGAACCGCCTGGGTTAGTGCTGGAGCGGCCCCAGCGCAGCCTGGTGGGCTTTGCTCGGGTGGCGCTGGAGCCAGGCAACTGCCGGCGGCTTCAGCTGCTCATTCCGCTGCGTCAACTGGCCTATTTCGATGAAGCCTCCAGCCACTTTTGGCTGGAGTCGGGTTGCCATCGCCTGCGGGTTGGCCAACACAGTGAAGATTGGGGGGTGCTGCTGGAGATCAATTGCGAGGCAACGGATCTGGGCCCCTGATCAGCCTTTGCCCAGCAGGCGCTGCAGCCGCAGGCGGTTGTAGCGCTGCACCCACAGGCAGGGCAGGTTGAAGGCGGTGGCAAAGGCGAGGTTGATCAGCACCCCCGCCGGCGGCAGCCACAGGGGGGTGATAGTCCAGAAAAGCCACAGGGCTAGATGCACTAGCTCGGCCCGGCGAGTTTCCAGCACCAGCCGCTCCAGCTTGATGCTCTCCCGGCCCACCAGGCTTGCCTTGGCGATCCCTTTGGGCAGGGCGTGGCCGGCATCGGGCAGCCAGGGCTTCCAGCTGCGGATCGCCAGCTGGCTCTCGAAGCCCTGACGGCTTTCGCTCCATGGCCGCCGCATAAACCAGTGCTCCCGCTCTAACCAAGCGGCTGGCAGCCTGTTGGCCAGGGAGCCCACGAGCAGGCTCCAGAGCAGCCAGCCCAGGGCGCTGGAGGTGGCTGTCATCAGCGGAGAAAGGTTTGTCATCAGGGCCGCAACAGCTCCTGGGCTAGTAGCTGCACCGATTTGGGAGCGCGCAGCAACTGGGGATGGGCCCACACCGGCAGCATCTGGGTGCGGCCCACAGGCAGCACGGCCCGCCAGCCGGGCAGTACGGCTAGGTCGATGGTCGAATAGAAGCTGCAGCAGTCGATCCCGGCCAGGGCGTCGAGGTTGCCGTTGAGCTCGGTGAGCAGGGGGCTGCCCGATTTGAGGTCGGCGATACCCGCCAGTAGGCGGCCCGGCCAGGGCTGGGCGGTGAGGGTGCCTTGCTGGGGACTTCCCACACTGGTGAAGCGCCTGGTGCGGTGTTGGCCGCCCAGCAGCTGGATCCAGGTCCGGGCGATTACGCCGCCGATCGAAAAGCCCAGCAGATCAATGGGTTGCTCCAGCCCGAAGGCCGCTTCGATATGACTACCGAGTAGTTCGGCCGCCTCGGAGATAGGGGTGAGGCCAAACCGCAGCGGTAGTTCGGGGATTAACAGCGGTTGGCGCTGGTTGCCCAGGCAGCGCTTAAGCGCATTGAAAACCGCGGGGCTGTCGAGCAGCCCGTGCACCAGAACCAGGGGGGTTGCATCGGCGATGGGACCACCATCCGATTCAATTACTCAATCTGACCTTTCCACCACGGTGCTGCGACCCAGCAGCAGATCCCGCGCCCCGTTAACCCGTTGCATTGTGTCGTGACTGCCACCGCGGTCTGGGTGGTGTTCGGCGGCGGCGCTCTTCCAAGCTCGGTTGACTTCGTCGGCGCCGATGCGCCCGGCCAGGGGCAGGTGTAATCGCTGACGCGCCACGATCGCATCAAGATCGGGATGCTTACCCAGAGGGCCCCAGTCGGCTTTGCTCAGCGCAGGGCTGCGCTTTTTGCCCCCTTTGCGTCGTGACTTGCTCTGGCCCGATCCGCCGAATCCCCGCTGGGACTGGCTTGTCTCTTCAGCTGGCGCGGCAGCGGCCCGTGGCGATCGGGTCGGTACCAGACCGGTCAAATTGGCTTGCATGGTCTGGGGCATCAGCTCTGCCGCGATATATCCACTGTCCTCCATGGCCGGCAAGCCCCGTGGTGGCCTAGGCGACGCTCATGGCTGGCTAGGGGCGAGATCTTTGTGCCTTGCGCTTCTGGAGCGTCTTATGACAAGGCTGCCGGGACCTCATCCTATCCAGTGTCAGATGGGTCTAAACTTAAGAAGAGGTGAGGCGCGCTTGCCGCGATCGGTCTTCTCTGGCCTGCGTAGTGGGGGTTTTATGAGATCGCTGACCAGATTTCGCCTGCGAAACAGGCCTCTGGCTGGGTTCGCCAACCTCCGCGAGGGTCAGCGTTGGCCAGTGGAGCAACCCATGGAGGGCTGGTTGCAGTGGGAGGGCAGGGTGCTGCCTGTAATTCCCGTTGATATCGCCAACTTCAGTGCTGGTGGCGTGGCGATATGGGTTGATCCGCAGCTCGATTTGTGTCCAGGCGGCCATGGCGTACTTATCACCCAGGCCCATGGCCGTGGCTGTGGCTACAGGCCGGTGAAGGGCTGCTGGCAAGTCAAGGGTGCCAATCGTTCTTTGGTGGGCCTTGCCTTCGAGCGCTGAGGCTGGCTTTCAGTTTTCAAGTAGTCGCTGAATCCGGCTGGATTGGGACCCGGCCACGCGCCCCTGGCCATCGGGGCTAAGGCTGGTTCTTGGCAGCTGGCGACTCGGTTTTACCTCTTTCACCCGTAGGGCATAAACGTGTAGGCCGATGGCCACCCCGAGCAGCAGCACCAGGCTGAAAGCTGTGCGGTGGCTGCCCTCGCTGCTTTGCATCGCCTGGGGTGCCGGATTGCTGATGACCCCAGTCTCTCAGGAGCAAGAGATGTGAAGACCTCCCCGATCCCAAACCAGGGCCAGCCAGCGCTCCTAGGATTTGCTTAAGAATTGAGCAGTGCAGAATTCGATGCGTGTGCCATCCCTGCTGGCTCTGGCGGCCCTTGTGGGCTTTGTGATCGTGGAGTTGGTGCTCTGACCGGCAGCCAAGAACACCGCCTTAAACAGTCAGGGCTTCTAGGGTCCGCTTTTACTGCGCCCCTGACCTGTGCAGGCACCCATGCTCCACTCCCTAGCCTTTCTCTTGACAAGGGTCCAGGAGTTGCCCGAAGAGGGCGTTGATTGGCAGGCTCTGGTTGCGGCCCAAGGCCACCAGGGTCCTGATCGCGGCCGGGGTCTGAGGCTGTTTCGGATGCCAGATCAATGGCAGGGCAGCCTCGATGAGTTGGTGGCTAATAGCTGCGCCACCATCGCCGGTGAAGATCCCCTCGGCTCAGCGCCAGAGCGGCGTTCCCTGATCTGCGATGCCGTTGTGACGCAGTTTGACGTGCCCTCCTTGTGGATCGGGGTCTACGCCGTTAGGGGCCCCGCCGAAGGCTCTTGGCTGCAAGTGCAGCAGGTGGAGCTGCTGGATCGCTTTCCGCTGGCTGAGGCAGCCAATGAGACCTGCTGGTTTTATCCCACCGATAACGGCTCTTACCTGTGCTGGGAAAATCAGACTGGCCTGACCCTCGCTCCGGGATGGTTGCCAGAGCAGGGCGGGCAGGAGCTTCCGATCGCCTATGACCGCGGCGAGGTGCACGTGCTCTGGTCGCTGATGGCCGATGACCAGGCGCTTACTTGTGTGGGCCTCACCTATCAGCGCCGGCGTATCGAATGGCCGTTGCTTGAGCGCAGCCCCGCACCCAGTGCCACCTGGACCAGCTTTGAGGTCGACACCATGGCCGACCCCAGCTACGTAGAACGCGCCCGCATCAGCGTTTTTCCGCAGTGAGCGGGCGCAGCCTGGCTCAACGCACGAACAGCATCTCCTGGTAGGTGGGTAGGGGCCAGAGGTTGTCGTCGACCAGGGCCTCCAAGCCGTCAACCGCCACGCGCAAGTCGGCCATCAACGGCACCAGGGTGTCGGCCGAGTAGCGCATGTGGGCTTCGGTGCCGTGGGGGGGATGGTCGATGGCGTTTTGCAGTTGGCCGCTGATGTCCATCAACGACTGGCACAGTCCAGCCACCTCCTTGGAGGTTTCCGGCGATACCTGGATGCCTAGGGAACTCTGCAGTTGCAGGGATTCAGCTAGTTCGCCGAGGTAGCGGATCGCCGCCGGATACACCTGGGTGCGGGCGATCTGGACGGCCAGCTTGGCTTCCACATCGATCGCCAGGATGTACTGCTCGGCGTAAACCTCGAAGCGGCTCTGCAGCTCCACGGCCGAGAGCACGCCGGTGCGCTCGAACAGCTCGCGCATTGATTGGCGCTCCAACACCGGCAGGGCATCGGCGGTAGTGCGCAGGTTTTCCAGGCCCCGCTCCTCCACGGCCATGCGGTGCCACTCATCGGAATAGCCGTTGCCGCCAAACACGACGGCGCCATGCTGTTCGATCAGGGTCTTGAGCACGGCCAGAGCCCCTTCCTCAAGGCCGTAGCCACTTCCCAGCTTTGCCTCCAGCTCGCTGGAGATCCAGGCGAGGGAATCGGCCAGGATGGTGTTCAGGGCCACAAGCGGGCCAGCCACCGATTGGTTGGAGCCGACGGCGCGAAACTCGAAGCGGTTGCCCGTGAAGGCAAAGGGCGAGGTGCGGTTGCGATCACCAGCGTCCTTGTCGAATTCCGGCAAGGTATCCACACCGAAGTCCATCACGCCGCCGAGGGCCGAACCGGAGAGCCGGCCCTCGCGGATCTGGTTGAACACATCCTCCAGCTGGCTGCCCAGATACACCGAGATAATTGCCGGGGGCGCTTCGTTGGCTCCGAGGCGGTGGTCGTTGCTGGCGGTGGCGATCACGGCCCTCAGCAGGGGGCCATACATGTGCACGCCGCGGATCACCGCTCCGCAGAACATCAGAAACTGCAGGTTTTTATGGGGCGTCTTGCCCGGATCGAGCAGGTTCCCCTGGGTGGCGTTGCCGATCGACCAGTTGACGTGCTTGCCAGAGCCGTTGATGCCGGCGAAGGGCTTCTCGTGCAGCAGGCAGGCCAGACCATGTTTCTTCGCCGTGCTGCGCAGCAGGGTCATGGTGAGCTGCTGGTGGTCGGTGGCTACGTTGGCGGCCTCGAAGAAAGGCGCAATCTCAAACTGGGATGGGGCCACCTCGTTGTGGCGGGTTTTGGCCGGAATCCCCAGGCGGTACATCTGCCGCTCCACCTCCTGCATGAAGACCTGCACCCGCTCGGGGATGGCGCCGAAGTAGTGGTCGTCAAACTGTTGGCCCTTGGCGGAGGGGCGACCGAACAGGGTGCGGCCGGCCAGCAGCAGGTCTGGCCGCAGGGGCACGTAGGCGCTGTCGATCAGGAAGTACTCCTGTTCGGCGCCGCAGCTGGAGTTGACCGGGGCAATGGTGGTTTCCCCCAGCAGGCTGAGCAGCCTGTGGGCCTGTTTGTTTACGGCTGCGATCGAGCGCAGCAGGGGGGTTTTTTTGTCGAGGGCCTCGCCGGTCCATGAGACGAAGACGGTGGGGATGCAGAGGGTGACACCGTTGGGCGTCTCCATCAGCCAGGCGGGGCTTGTGATGTCCCAGGCGGTGTAGCCGCGAGCTTCAAAGGTGGAGCGGATACCGCCATTGGGAAAGGAGGAGCCGTCGGGCTCGCCCTGCACCAGCACCTTGCCGGTGAATTCGGTGAAGACCGTGCCGTCGCCCTGGGGTGAGATGAAGCCGTCGTGCTTCTCGGCAGTGGAGTTGGTGAGCGGATAAAAAACGTGGGAGTAATACAGGGCACCGCGGGCGGTGGCCCACTCCTTCATCGCCTGGGCTACCACGTTGGCCACCGACACGTCGAGCTTGCTGCCCTCCTTGATGGTGCGCTGCACCGATTTGAAGATCTCCTTCGGCAGCGCCGCCTTCATCTTGTCGAGGGTGAATACGTCGCTAGCCCAGAGCTCATCGAGGGGCTGAATCGGAGCTGTAGGGGCGGCGGGGCGGCTGAGAATCTTTTCGAGGGCTTGAAGGCGTGGTTGGGAGGGCATGGGGAGTTCGCCACTGAACGTCATCCACCTACCCAAAGCTGTTCCCCCCGCCAAACTTTGCTGCGGTTGATACCAGCGGCGCGATTGGGCCTGGCTTTGCGTGTGCGGTAACCGTGACCACGCTGCTGCGAATTTGAGTCGCCAGCCCCAGACTTTCACTTTCCAGGTAGTCAGGGATGGCCTCAGCCGATAGCCAGGCTCTGAAGGAGTCGATGCAAGGGCATCTCTTCTTCAGTCAGGCCAAGTCCAGCTCCCTGGCCACCAGCCACGACCATTACCGCTGCCTGGCTTTGGCGGTGCGTGATCGCTTGCTCAAAAACTGGGTCGACACCGCCGACACATACACCCGCGAGCACGTCCGCACGGCCACCTACCTGTCGGCGGAATACCTACTGGGTCCGCACCTGGAAAACAACCTGGTGAATCTGGGCTTGGTGGAGGCAGCCCGGGAGGCCTGCACCAGCTTGGGCTTGAGCCTTGAGGAGCTGATCGCCGAGGAGCCCGAACCCGGTCTTGGTAACGGTGGCTTAGGGCGACTGGCCGCCTGCTTCCAGGAGTCGATGGCGACGCTGGAGCTGCCAGCGATCGGCTACGGCATCCGCTACGAGTTCGGCATCTTCCGCCAGCAGATCACCCCCCACGGCCAGGTGGAGAGCACCGATCCCTGGCTGGCCCATGGCAATCCCTGGGAGGTGATCCGGCCTGAGTGGAGCTATCCGGTGCAGATAGGTGAACACACCGTGATCGGCGTCGCCTACGACACCCCAATCCTCGGCTATGGCGTAAACACCGCCAATACCCTGCGGCTCTGGTCGGCGGTGGCTCCCGAGGCCTTCGACTTCGCCTCCTTTAACGCCGGCGATTACACCAGGGCGGTGCTGCGCAAAATGCAGGCGGAAACCCTTTCAAAGGTCCTCTACCCCAACGACGAGCTGGACCAGGGCAAGCGGCTGCGTCTGTCCCAGCAGATCTTCTTCGTCAGCTGCTCCCTGCAGGACATGTTCCGCATCCTGCGGGGCCAGGGGCTGGAGGTGACCGACTTCCACCGCAAGTTTGCGCTGCAGCTGAACGACACCCATCCAGCCATCGCCGTGGCTGAGTTGATGCGGCTGCTGATGGACGAGTACGGCATCGATTGGGATACCGCTTGGTCGATCACCACTGCCAGCATCAGTTACACCAACCACACCCTGCTGCCCGAGGCCCTGGAAACCTGGGGCGTGGAGCTGTTTGAGCAGCTTCTGCCCCGCCAGCTTGAGATCATCTACGAGATCAACACCCGCTTCCTGCGCATGGCCCGGATTCGCTATCCCGGCGATTCCCAGATCCTGCAGCGCATTTCCCTGATTGAGGAGGGCCCGCAGCGCCGGGTGCGCATGGCCCACTTGGCGGTGGTGGGCAGCCACCACGTCAATGGCGTGGCCGAGCTGCACAGCACCTTGATTAAGCAGCACCTGTTTGCTGATCTGGCCCGGATCTGGCCGGAGCGCTTCACCAATGTCACCAACGGCGTCACTCCGCGGCGCTGGCTGGCGGTGGCCAACCCACCGCTGTCGGCCCTGCTAGATGAGGCGATCGGCGATCGCTGGCGCACCCACCTCGAGGAGCTGCAAGGGCTTGCCGCCTATGCCGACGACCCTGCCTTCCTAGAGCGCTGGCAGGCGGTGCGCGACCTGGGCAAGCAGCGCCTCGCCCAGTACATGCGCCGCGAGCTGGGGGTGCTGGTTGATCACACCTCCCTGTTTGATGTGCAGGTCAAGCGCATCCACGAATACAAGCGCCAGCACTTGGCGGCCCTGCAGATTGTTGAGCGCTATCTGCGCATCCGCGCCGGTGAAGACCTGCCGCCGCGCACCTTTGTGTTCGGTGGCAAGGCGGCTCCGGGCTATGCCCTGGCCAAGTTGATCATCCGCCTGCTGGTCGGTATCGCCGACGTGGTCAACATGGATCCGGCCATGGATGGCCGCCTCAAGGTGGTGTTCCTGCCCAACTTCAGCGTCAGCTTGGGCCAGCTGGTGTATCCGGCGGTGGATCTCTCTGAGCAGATCTCCACCGCTGGTAAGGAGGCTTCCGGCACCGGCAATATGAAGATGGCTCTCAATGGTGCGGTCACGATTGGCACCCTCGATGGGGCCAACATCGAAATCCGCGATTGCGTTGGGGCTGAGAACTTCTTCCTCTTTGGCCACACCGCAGAGCAGATCGAGCAGCTGGGCCACAGCGGTTATCACCCGATGCCCTGGATCGAGCAGGACCCGGCCGTGCGCCAGGCCCTGGAGTTGATCGGCTCGGGCTATTTCAGCGAGGGTGATAGGGAGCTCTTCCACCCCTTGTTGGCCAGCCTCACCAGCCACGATCCCTTCCGGGTGATGGCTGATGTGGCCGACTACCGCCGCGCTCAAAACGCCGTAGATGAAGCCTGGCTCGACCGGGGCCGCTGGGCGCGGATGTCGCTGCACAACACGATGCGCTGTGGCTTCTTCAGCAGCGACCGCTCGATCGCTGACTACGCCGAGCGCATCTGGAAGGTGGGCCGGGTGCCGGTGCAGACCAGCGCCGGCGCCCCGGCGCCTTAGGCGCTCGGGGGCTCCGGCTTGTCGCTGTCCTTGAGCGAGGGGAAGCTTGAGCGGATCAGCTGGGCTACCTCCTGGTTCATCTGGGTGCGGAAGTTGGCAGCGGCGCCAGCTTCAAGCACCGGATAGGAGCGGGCCCCAACGTTGCGCAGGGGCTTCCAGCTGGTGGCTTCCTGCTGCTTGAGGGCGTCCAGCGGTGCGTCGAAGTCGAAGCTGAGCTCCCTTCCTTGGGCGGCGATGGCAGCGATCCAGTCCTCCCGGGCCGGCATCAGGGCCTTGGCCTTGAGGGTGTCAGGCAACCCCAGCACCGGCTCGTAGTGATCCAGGGCTCTTAACTCGGCCTCGAGCAGAATTACCCAAGCGGCCTCTTCGCCGGGCTGCAGGCCAAGGCCTTCGGCAGCGGCGAGCATGGCGTCTCGATAGAGACACAGCCAGCGGTAGTGAGATTTCTGCTGCAGTGTTTTTTTGAGCGAGCTCTTGCCATGGGCAACTCGCTTGGGCAGGGCCGCTTCAGCTCGCCGCAGCAACACCCGATCTTCCGGCTCCAGGTTGATGGCGCCCCACCGCTGCCGGTATTCCCACAGCTCCTCGTATTGGCGCACCTCCTCAGGCGTCCAGCCCAGGCCCTGCAGTTCGTCACCCCTGCTCGTTTCGTCCTTAGCCACCGGCACGCCTGTTGCTGTCGCAGGCAGCGTAGTGGCCGGAGCTCAACGCACAACCAGCACCGGGCAGCTGCTGTGGGTAAGAACCCGGTGGGTTTCGCTGCCCAGCAGCACCCCCTCCAGGCCGCGGCGGCCATGGGAGGCCATCACAATCAGATCAGCCCCATGGCGTTTGGCCGCCTCCACTATTGCCGCGTAGGGCATGGAGCTAACCACGGTGTCCTGGTCGCTGACCACCCCGGCGGCCTGGGCCACGGCTGCTGCTGCCGCCAGGATTTGCTCGGCGCCATGGCGAGCGGCTTGCACTAGGGCGGTCACCGTATTGGGGTCCACCAGCTCACCCACGCCCACAAGGGAGATGGGGAAGTTGGATTGGGCGTGGAAAAAGGTGATGCGAGCTCCCAGGTTGTGGCCCAGCGCCACCGCCTGCTGCACGGCCTTGTCTGAGAGCTCGGAGCCATCGGTTGGCACCAGCAGGTGGCTGTATGGCATTTACGGCGCAGGGGGGCGGTGGAGCTCCAGCCTGGGGCAGTTGGCGCCGCCTAGCAACTGCCTGAGCCCTTCCAGCCAGCCAGGTGGGCAGCGGCGCGGGAGCGGGCCAGAGCGCGGGCGCGGGGCAGGGCCGGTTCGAGTTGCTCGGAGCTGAAGGGCGGCAGGGGGCGGCTGCGCAGCCAGGCCCCCCAGCGGAATTCGTGGAAGGGAATCAGTGGGGCGGCGGCCAGCACCCCCTCCTGCTTCAGCTTCCACACCAAGCTGCGGTAAGGGTCGTCCTGCAGGCCTGTGAGCTGCTCTGGCAGGGCGCTGGGGGGCAGGGGCCCCAAGCCCCTGCCGTCATAGAGGTAGAGCCAGCCGCGTTGATGCAGGGCAGCAAGTACCTGCTGGGGGTCGGGGCTGTCGAGCTCGAGCACCACGTAGCCGAAGGCGGTGGCGCCGGGTTCGATCTCGATCAGGGCCCGTAGGCGGTGGTGGCGGTCGACCATCCACACGCTGCCATCAGCGCTGCGCACCAGCGGCACGGGCTTGCTGCCCAGGTAGGAGCGGCGTTCGCGGGCATTTTCGGCACCGAAATCGCGCAGCCTGCTGCGCACTTCAGCCAATCCCACGCAGAGCTGGGTGGGGCGCAGCTGGGCGATGGGTACCTCAAGCAGCTCACCCCCCGGGCGCGGGGCCGGCAATGGCTGGTATGGGGGAAGGCGCAGGGCCATGGCGGCTAGGCAGCCCGGATATCCCCATCCTGACCCGCTGCTTCCCGGAATAGGGTCGCCCTCAAGTGCGAGTGGCCATGGCTTCCCTCTCCCATCCCGAACTGAGTGCCGGTCCCCACGGCTCGATTGGGGTGCTGGTTTGCGGCCACGGCAGCCGCAATCGGCTGGCAGTGGCCGAATTTGCCGAGCTGGCCCAGGGGCTCCAAGAGCTGTTGCCCGAGGTGCCAGTGGAATACGGCTACCTGGAATTTGCCAGGCCGATCCTGCGCGATGGCCTGGAGGCGCTGCGGGCCCGGGGGGTAAGCCACGTGCTGGCCGTGCCGGCCATGCTGTTTGCAGCGGGCCACGCCAAAAACGACATCCCCTCGGTGCTCAATACCTACGCGGCAGAGACGGGTCTGCGCATCGACTACGGCCGTGAACTGGGGGTTGACCTCAAGATGATTCAGGCCGCCGGGGCCCGGATTCGCGAAGTCCTTGATGCGGCAGCCACAGAGGTGCCCCTGCACGAAACCATGTTGGTCGTGGTGGGCCGGGGCTCATCCGACCCAGATGCCAACTCCAATGTCGCCAAGGTGACGCGGATGTTGGTGGAGGGTTTTGGTTTTGGCTGGGGTGAAACGGTTTATTCCGGGGTCACCTTTCCTTTGGTGGAGCCTGGACTTCGCCAAGTGGTGAGACTTGGCTATCGCCGGGTTGTCGTTTTCCCCTATTTCCTGTTTTCCGGGGTGCTGGTGAGCCGGATCCAGCAGCACACCGAGCGGGTGGCCCAGGACCATCCTGAGGTGGAATTCCTGAAGGCCTCCTATCTGGCAGATCACCCCCTGGTGCTTGACACCTTTGTGGAGCGGGTGGCCGAGGTGGTGCGCGGTGACGCCAACATGAATTGTTCGCTGTGCAAATACCGGGCCCAGGTGCTGGGCTTTGAGACTGAGGTTGGGGCGCCCCAGCACAGCCACCACCACCACGTTGAAGGGCTCACCGACGGCTGTGACCTCTGTGAGCGCGAGTGCACAGGTGCCTGCCAACCCGATGGCGTGCCGATTCCAGTGGGCGGCCACACCCACGATCACGACCACTCCCCTGGGCACAGCCACGACCACGGTCACAGCCATCACCATCCGCCTTACCCCCACGCGGACCATCCACTTGGTCCCACAACCCTGCGCCAGGGCAGCAGCAGCTGAGCCTTCTCGGTTTGGCGTGGCTCAGTCTTCTCAGCTCGCTGGAAGTCTCGCGAGACTCCAGCTCATCAGTTCTGCTGATTGGTTATCCGTATTCCCCATTGTTGCCGTCTTTTCCCCGGTTTATTAGGGGTTTTCCCCAGAAACGAGGCTTTTAAGCCAGTTAAGGCCTGGCAGTTGGGGAATAACTGCTTTTGTTCAGTCTGGCCTTGACAGCACCACCAGCGGCCGCCCTTGCAGGCTTTGAAAATCCTCACTGCGCCGTTATGGAGCCGCCGGCACAGGCAATCTCAGTTGAGAACGGTGTGGTTTCGCCCTGGCTTTCAGGCTTTGACGGACCTGGCACCGATGTGGCCTACTGGGGCCTCCCCAAACTCTTATTTCGTAATGGCAGCCGAGCGCAGTTACCTCCAACGATGTATGGAGCAGCCCAGCTGCGCAGAAGGGTTAGTGGAGGCAGAAGCCGGCAGCATCAGCCTGGAGGCGGAGGTGCCAGAGGTGTTGTTCGATGGCATGCGCGAGTTCCTGCGCAGCCACCCCCAGTGGGATCAATACCGCTTGATCTCCTCAGCGCTGTCCAGCTTCCTGTTTCAGCACGGCTGCGCCGATCAGGGGGTGAGCCAGCACTACCTCAACGGCCTGTTCCTGCGCCGCTGAATTTTTCAAATCTGGTGGCAAATAACAAAAAAAAGGCGGAGGGGCCAACCTCCGCCTTAGACTCCCTTGCCCGACCCTTTGAGGTCGACGTTGCCATTGTGGGCAGGGTTGCTTAAGCCGGTTGTGGCGATAGACACCGGATCGCAACCGGGTTATGGGGCTCCTTGGCGCAACCTGGCGGCAGCGGCTTCGCAAGCGCGCCAGGTTATGGCCATTTCAGTGAGGGTTGGGCTCTGCCAGCCGGCCCGGGGCCAGCAGGCCCCATCGACTACCAGGACATTTGGGGCGCCCCAGCACTGGTTGAGGTGATTCACCACACCTGCCTCGGGCTGGCTTGCCATGCGGGCGCCGCCGAGTTCGTGGATGTAGTAGCCAGGTGGTGGCGCCTCGGGACTCACCGCCAGGCTGGTGCGGATCCAGGGCTCCAGCAGCGGCAGCACAAATAGCTCTTCGATGGGCCGGATCTGCCCCCCACCAGCTGCCACCACCGCCTCCATGCGCCGGTGCATGTGGGCCACCAGGCGCTGCTCGTTTGCACCCCAGCGGCAGTTGATGTGGGCGGTGGGTAGCCCCCAGGCATCGAGATGTTCGCCGTTCAAGGTCACCTGGTTGTCGGCGTTGGGTTGCACGTCGCCGTGACCGATCAGAAAACCCACCGCCTCGCCTCTGCGTCGCTGCAGCAGGGCGGGTGGATCAAAGCGCTGCAGGGCTGTCCAGAGGCCATAGCCGCCACTGAAATCAGCTTCGCTACCCGCATCCAGGTTGACCGTGTTGGGTATGAAGCAGCTACCGGCCCCAGAAAGTTCGCTGGGCCCATCAAGGGCTGGCACCCCGGGAATCGAAAAGAAGCGACTGCTGGAGATGTGGTCCATCAGATAGCGCCCGAGGCTGCCGGATGGATCGATTAGGCCGCCGCGTTGGTGGGCTTCGCTCGAGTGCAGCAGGATCCGCAGGGTCTCGATCGTTGAGGCGCAGAGCACCACCAAGGGCGCCTCAATGCGCTCGCGGGCTGCCGTTTTGCCATCTACCAGCACCACGCCCTGGGCCCGCTCGCCGTCGAGCAGTAGGTGGCTCACCACGGCGTTGCTGCGCACTTGGGTGCGCCCCGTTGCCAGGGCCCGTGCCAATGTGCGCCCCTGGCTGGCGGAGCGGGGCCAGCCCGCACCCCGGTGCAGGTTGAAGCCGCGCGAGTGGATCAGGGGCAAGCCAAGCTCGTTGCCGATGCGGCGCTGCAGGTGGCGCTCGCCTGGGGTGAAGGGCAGGGGCGCCTGGAAGTGGCCATCGGGCAGCTGGGGCAGGCCGTCGCAGGCTCCATGCACCTCCAGCAACTGCTCAAGGCGGGTGTAGTAAGGCGCTAGCTCGGCGCTGCCGATCGGCCAGCTTGCCCCCTGACCATCGCGCTCAGCCGCACCAAATTCGTAGTCGGAGAGGCGAAGGGTGATGCCTCCCCAGGTGAGGCTTTTGCCCCCCACCTGCCGGCCCCGGCTCCACAAAAACGGGGCGTCGTCTGGGGTGGAGTAGGGATTGAGCCGCTCATCGACGAACAGCTGGGGATTGTGTTTCCAGAAGCCCGGATGGTGGCGCTGCAGGCGTTGCTGGCCGCTGGCGATGCTGGCCACACGCCGGGCCGTATTAAGCGGTTCGCTGCCGAAGGCCTGGCGGGATGACAGCTCGGGACCGGCCTCCAGCACCAGCACCCTCAGCCCCGCCTCGGCCAGCACCATGGCAGCCACACCGCCGGTAGCGCCGGAGCCCACCACGATGGCGTCGGGCTGGGTCACGCTGGCGGGGATGGCCATTTTCTGGGCGGTGATCGCTGGGGCAGCGGAGGTGAATGTTCAAACAACAAAGCCCCGACAGGAGACTGCCGGGGCTTTGGGAAGTGGTGGCGGGGGCGAGATTTGAACTCGCGACCTTCGGGTTATGAGCCCGACGAGCTACCAGACTGCTCTACCCCGCGTCGACCTCTTAACCATACCAGTCGAAGTGCCTAGTACTGGCGCTCAGTCGAAGCGCAGCTCGCCGATCACTTCCAGGCGCAGATGGGGGGCTGGGATCAAGAAGCGAGTGCGCAGATCTTCGAGAGCTATCGGCGTTAGCCAGTCGAGCTGCTCGAGCAGGTGCAGGGCTACGGCTTGCTTGGCTCGGGCGGAGCCGTCTTCCACCTTGATCGCTACCCCCATGCCTTCGCCGACGCGGCTGAGGCACTGGATGCCTTCAGCTCCGCCCTTGCTCACCACTTGACCATGGCCGCCGCGCATCAGTTCGGTGTCAAAGCGCCCCTCCCCTGCCACCAGTTCGGGGTGGGCCAGCATTGCCCGGCTGAGGCGCTCCAGGTCGGCCTGGCTTCCGGCGCCCAGGTGGGCGTAGAGCAGGGCCATCTGGGCAAGTTGCAGCTGCAGGGTGGGGGCGCCGCAGTCGTCGCGGGCGGTGAGCAGCTCGGCGGCGGGCAGGGCGAGCAGATCGCCCACGCGCTTAAACACCTCCTGCTGCAAAGGATGCTCTTTTTGTAGGTAGCTCTCGGTGCTCCAGTTCAGCTGCCGGCAGGTGGCCAGGAAGGCGGCGTGCTTGCCGGAACAGTTGTGCTCAAGGGGGCTTTTGCCGCAGTCGGGCACGGGGCATTGCAGCTGCTCGGCCTCGATTTCAGCGCCCCAAAGCAGCTTGAAGGCCTCGCGGGCGTGCATGGCCGTGCCGATGTGGCTAGCGCAGGCGATCGCCAGGCCCCGCTCGCCGCAATTGCAATGGTCGGCTGCGCCACTGCTCACAAAAACCGTGGCCTGAAAGGGCTTTAGGGCAGAGCGCACAAAGCTCAGCTGCTGGGGATCGCCTGCCCGCATCAATACGCGGCCGCGGCCGTCGCAAACCACCGCGTGCACACGGTGGCGCGATTCGACGATGCCGTTGCGCAGCAGCCGCACCTCCAGGGGAGGGACGCCCCCGCGGGCGGTGCCACCAAAACTGGAGGACAGGGTCACAAGAGCCCAGGAGCTGATCTCAAAGAGCCTGACAGAGGCTGGCCCCCACTAGGGCCAGGATTACCGCCAGGGCTGCCCCCTGCTGCAGCCGCCGCAGCACCGGTTGCACCTGGTGCTGGGCCACCAGTAGGTCTTGCTGGCGCCAGGTCAGGGGCTTTTCCCACACCTGTCCGTCGTACCACCCCGATTCCTCGTATTCGACCCGCTCGGAAACCAGGCGGCGGTGCACGTAGTTCCATCCGAGCCACTGGCGCACCAGCAGCAGCATCGGCAGCGCCACTGCAGCCACCATGCCCGCCAGCACCAGCTGGGCCGGGTGGTGGCGCAACACCCAGCTGCCGCTAGCCACCAAGGTGGAGAGGGGCAGCAGCAACAGCCAGCTGGTGGCTAAGGGGCGCAACAGACCTGGCAGGTCGTGGGACGGCCAAACAAAAAACCAGGAGGCCAGCAACTGCTCGTATTCCTGCAGGGGCCGTTGCTCGGGGGGCACCGGGCACGGCATGGCGGTCAGGGAGAAATTGCTGAAGTTGAGCTTACGAAGCGCACCTGTTCACCGTGGCCCCAGAAGGATTCAAGGTCGTAGTAGGTGCGCTCGCTGGGGGTGAGCACATGCACGATCACTTCGCCGTAATCGAGCAGCATCCAGCGGCCTTCCTTCTGGCCTTCGCGCCGTAGGGGTAGCCGGCCGGTGGTTTCCTCGATCTGATCCTCAGCAGAGCGGGCGATGGCCCGCACCTGCACATCGGAGAGGCCGCTGCAGATCACAAACCAGTCGGCCAACGACGACACCTCGTCAACCCGGATCAGGCGAATGTCCACGGCCTTGCGGTCGTCACAGGCTTCTGCCGCCAGCTTGGCCAGCTGCTCGCTGTCGAGCTCCTGGTGGGTCGTGGGCCTGCCAGCGGGGGAATCAGCCATAGACGTTCTCACTGGTGACGGATTGACGCGAGCCCTGTTGCTGGGCCATTTCGGCCCGGGCCTTGCCGGCACTCTTGCGCAGTGCCTCTAGCCGGTCTTCGTAGAAGGCGCGCTTCTTTTTCTTGCGGGTCTGCTCCACCAGCTCCTTGAGGGCGCCGCCCAAACTCTTGTAGGCATTGGGCAGGGTGTAACCGAAGCGGGTGGCCAGGTCGATGGCCCGCTCATCGGCGGCGATGGCGTCCTGCAGCCGCTTTTCGGAGTTGTTTTTGAGGTAGAGGCGGTAGCCGGCAAAGCCGGACAGGCCCAGGGCCATCACCAGGAGGAGGCCGTCCTGCACCCACAGCTCACCGATGGCTCCACCCAGGCCGATTGCCAGGGCCGCCATCTCCCAACCGTCGCGGGGTACCGCATCGTTCTGGACGCGGCCCACCTCGTGCCAAAACAGCAGGTTGCGATGGTCTATCGCCAGCCCGTCCCAGCTTTCCAGGTCGACCTGAATTTCGACTTCATCGCGACCGATCTCCTCGATGGTGATCAGGGGCGGTTCCACCGAGGCGGCCGCTTCAACAAACACCCAGCTCTGTAATTCAGGGGGCAGCAGCCCTTTCAGGCGCTGGAGCTCACTCATCTAGGGCTTCCACGTTATCAATCACGTTAGCGATTCCAGCCCCAGCTGCTGCCAGGGGGGCGTGAGAGGCTAGGCAGGTTTGGCTTGCCCACCCCCTATGCCCCGCCGCACGGACCTCAGCCGCATCCTGCTGCTGGGCTCGGGGCCGATCGTGATCGGCCAGGCTTGCGAATTCGATTATTCCGGCACCCAGGCTTGTAAAGCGCTGCGGGCAGAAGGCTTCGAGGTGGTGTTGGTGAATTCCAACCCGGCCTCGATCATGACCGATCCGGACATGGCGGATCGCACCTACATCGAGCCACTTACGCCCGAGGTGGTGGCCCGGGTTATTGAGATCGAGCAGCCCGATGCCCTGCTGCCCACGATGGGCGGCCAGACCGCTCTCAATCTGGCGGTAGCCCTGGCTGAAAACGGCACCCTGGAAAAGCACGGGGTGGAGCTGATCGGCGCCAACTTGCAGGCAATCCGCAAGGCGGAAGACCGGCTGCTCTTTAAGGAGGCGATGGAGCGAATCGGCGTCGCGGTGTGTCCCTCCGGCATCGCCAACACCCTGGAGGAGGCGGAGCGGGTGGGCGAGGTCATCGGCAGCTATCCCCGCATCATCCGGCCGGCCTTCACCCTCGGTGGCAGCGGTGGTGGCATCGCCTACAACCCCGAGGAGTTCCGCGCCTTCTGCAAAAGCGGCCTGGAGGCGAGCCCCGTCTCCCAGATCCTGGTGGAGCAGTCGCTGCTGGGCTGGAAGGAATTCGAGCTGGAGGTGATGCGCGATAGCGCCGACAACGTGGTGATCGTTTGCAGCATCGAAAACCTCGATCCGATGGGGGTACATACCGGTGATTCGATCACCGTTGCACCGGCCCAAACCCTCACCGACCGCGAGTACCAGCGACTGCGAGATCAGTCGATCGCCATCATCCGCGAGATCGGCGTCGATACGGGCGGCAGCAATATTCAATTTGCGATCAACCCCGCCAACGGCGATGTGGTGGTGATTGAGATGAACCCGCGCGTATCGCGCAGCTCGGCGCTGGCATCGAAGGCCACAGGCTTTCCAATCGCCAAGATTGCCGCCCGCCTGGCGGTGGGTTACACCCTCGATGAAATCGTCAACGACATCACCGGTGCCACCCCGGCCTGCTTCGAGCCCACGATTGATTACGTGGTCACGAAGATTCCCCGCTTCGCCTTTGAGAAGTTCCGCGGTAGCCCGGCGGTGCTCACCACCTCGATGAAGTCGGTGGGGGAGGCGATGGCGATCGGCCGCTGCTTTGAGGAGTCGTTCCAAAAGGCGTTGCGCTCCCTGGAAACGGGCCATGCCGGCTGGGGCTGCGACCGCCCCGATGCCGCAAGTGACCTCACGCTTGCACCCGATCCCACCGCCCTGGAGCGGGCCCTGCGCACCGCCACGCCTGAGCGGATTTTCGCCGTGCGCGAGGCGATGCTCGTCGGCCGCAGCGACGACGAGATCCACCAGCTCAGCGCCATCGATCCCTGGTTTTTGGCCAAGCTGCGCTGCATCCTCGAAGCTGAGCAGCGGCTGCTGCGGGGCCGCCAGCTGCAGCAACTCGATGCCGCCGCCCTCCTGGAGCTCAAACAGCTGGGCTTCTCAGATCGCCAGATCGCCTGGGCCACTGGCAGTGATGAACTCACGGTGCGGCGCCACCGTCAGGGGCTGGGCATCAATGCCGTGTTCAAAACTGTCGATACCTGTGCGGCGGAGTTTGCCTCCAGTACGCCGTATCACTACTCCACCTACGAGCGGCCGCTGGAGCGGCTCAATGCGGCAGGTGAGCTGGAGATCGTGCCGCCCGAAAACGAGGTGCAGCCGGAGAGCCGCCGCAAGGTGATGATCCTGGGCGGCGGGCCAAATCGCATCGGCCAGGGCATCGAATTCGACTATTGCTGCGTGCACGCCTCCTTCGCTCTGCAGGCCGAGGGCTTCGCCACCGTGATGGTAAACAGCAACCCTGAGACGGTGTCAACGGATTACGACACCTCCGACCGGCTTTATTTCGAGCCCCTCACCCTCGAAGACGTGCTCAACGTGATTGAGGTGGAGCATCCCGAGGGGGTGATCGTGCAGTTCGGCGGCCAGACACCTCTCAAGCTGGCGATCCCGCTGCTGCGCTGGCTGGCTTCGCCCGAGGGGTTGGCCACCGGAACTCGCGTCTGGGGCACCTCACCTGAATCGATCGACGCCGCCGAAGACCGGGAGCAATTTGAGGCGATCCTGCGCCGGCTGGAGATCCGCCAGCCCCGCAATGGCCTGGCCCGCAGTGAGGCCGAGGCCCGGACCATTGCTGCGCGCGTTGGCTATCCAGTGGTTGTGCGCCCCAGCTACGTGCTGGGCGGGCGCGCCATGGAGGTCGTCTACGACGAAGCCGAGCTCAACCGCTACATGGTGGAAGCGGTGCAGGTGGAGCCCGACCACCCAGTGCTGATCGACCAATACCTAGATAACGCCATCGAAGTGGATGTGGATGCCCTTTGCGATCTGGAGGGGGTAGTGGTGATCGGCGGTGTAATGGAGCACATTGAGCCGGCGGGCATCCACTCGGGCGATTCGGCCTGCTGGCTGCCGTCGGTGAGCCTGAGCGAGGCAGCCCTGGCCACGATCCGCGAGTGGAGCCGGGCCCTAGCCCTGGCCCTCGGGGTGCGCGGCCTGATCAACCTGCAGTTCGCCGTGCAGTACGACCAGGAGCAGGGCGAGCGGGTGTTCATCATCGAGGCCAATCCCCGTGCTTCCCGTACGGTGCCGTTTGTGGCTAAGGCCACCGGCGTGCCCCTGGCCAAGGTGGCCAGCCAGCTGATGGCCGGCCGCACCCTGGCGGAGCTGGGGCTCATGGCCGAGCCCATCCCGCCTCTGCAAACGGTGAAGGAGGCGGTGCTGCCGTTCAAGCGCTTCCCGGGTTCCGACACGTTGCTGGGCCCTGAAATGCGCAGCACCGGCGAGGTGATGGGCATCGCCAGCAGCGCCGGCATGGCGTATGCCAAGGCCGAGTTGGCCGCAGGCGAGGCCCTGCCCACCAGCGGCACGGTGTTTCTCTCCACCCACGACCGCGACAAGCAGGCCCTGCTGCCGGTGGCGGAGCGGCTGGTGGGGCTGGGCTTTGACCTGATCGCCACCGGCGGCACCGCCGAGGCCCTTCGAGCCGCTGGCCTGCAGGTGGAATCAATCCTCAAGGTGCATGAGGGCCGTCCCAATATTGAAGACGCGATCCGCTCGGCCCGCATTCAGCTGATCATCAACACCCCGATCGGCCGCCAGGCTGCCCACGACGACAAATATCTGCGCCGGGCCGCCCTCGACTACGCCGTGCCGACGGTGACAACCCTGGCCGGGGCCCGGGCCGCTGTCGAGGCGATCACGGCGTTGCAGCAGCAGACGATTGAGGTGAATGCCCTGCAGGACATCCACCCCGGACTCACTCGTTAGGGTTAGGGACCCGATAGATCCCGCCTTGACAGCCAGCACCCAGGTCAGCAACCAGATCACCTCAGGCAGCGACTGCACGGCGGCTTTCCGGGCCGCCTATGAAAATCGCTACACCTGGGAGCCGGACTTCGGTGGCTATCAGGGCCGCTGCATTTGGGAACAAGACGGTGATGCGGGTCAAGAAGGTAAGCGGGTCGATGGAACTTTCGTGGTAGGCGCCGACCTCAAGGCCACGGTGGCTGGCGTCGCCGATGAGGAGATTCACAAGGCCCTGGCTTCCCAGCTGTGGGAGGTGGCGATCCACCGGGTGCGCCGCAGCTTTGAGCAAACCCATGGCGCTAACACCTTCACCGCTGGCGATACCGATGCCGTGGGCACCGAGGTGGTTGTGGGCGGCAAGAACACCGGTGACCGTTACCGGATCCAGAACGATGTGGTGACGATGGTGCACCGCCACATCCACGGCACCGTGGTGACGATCTTCACCGAGAGCACAACAGACACCGGCAGCGGCTACCTAAGCCGCAGCTACACCAGCCAGTACAGCGACCCCGCCAGCGGCGAAGCCAAGGGTGGCACCAGCCGCTTCACCGACACCTTTGTGCCGCTGACCGAGGCTGGCCCCTGGGTGCTGAGCGAGCGGGTGGTTGAGACCGAGGCCCATGGCGAAACTCCGGCCGGCCGCCAGGTGTTTCGTTTCGAGGATCTTGCCCCCTTGGCTTAAGCCAATAGGCCGCTGCTAGGCACAATGCAGCCATGTTTTCTCTTTGGATTGGTGCCTACGACCAGGGCCTGGCCTATGCCGGCCTGGCCCTGGGCACCTACCTGACGCTGCGCGTTCTCAACTTCCCAGACCTCACGGTGGATGGCTCCTTTGCCCTGGGAGGTGGCACTGCTGCGGTGTTGATCAGCCAGGGTGCCCCGGTGCCGGTGGCCTTGGGGCTGGCGATCTTGTTTGGCTGCCTGGCTGGCATGGTTACCGGCCTGATCCACACCCGGCTGGGTGTGAATGATCTGTTTGCAGGCATCCTCACCACCACGGGCCTTTATTCGATCACCCTGCGGCTGATGGGGCGCTCGAACATCCCCCTGTCTGAAACCCCAGCTGGAATTCTGGCCCTCCCCGATCTGGGCCTTGGCCTGGATGGTCAATGGGCCGTGGGATTAACCCTGGCGACCGTTGGGATGATCCTGCTGATCTCCTTCCTGATGGCCACAGATTTCGGCTTGTCTTTGCGCGCCCTGGGCAACAACCCCACCATGGCCCGCGCCAACGGCATCAACCAGCGCCGCGGGCTCACGGTGGGTATCGCCGCTGCTAATGGTCTGGTGGCCCTGGCCGGGGCGCTGGTTGCCACCTATCAGGGCTTTGCCGATGTGACCATGGGGATCGGCTCGTTGATACTGGGACTAGGCATGGTGATCATTGGCGAGGCGGTGCTGCGGCCGCGCTCGCTGCCCCGGGCCCTGTTGGCGGTGGCGGTGGGGGCGATTTTGTTCCGCACCATGATCGCCATCGCCCTGCAGTTGGGCCTCGAACCGGTTGATCTCAAGCTGGCAACGGCCTTGCTGCTGCTGATCGCCCTGGCCTTCGGACGGCTGCGCATACCGGGTCTTTCGGCAGACCAGGGGAGGCAGGAGCAATGAGTTCCACCCCTCATCTCAGCACCCCTCATCTCAGCACCCCTGGTCTCAGCGTTGAGGAGCTCAGCTGGGGCCATCCTCTGCCTGGATCGGGCTGGCGGCAATTGTTCAGCGGTTTCTCGCTGAGCTGCCCCCCCGGCCAGTTTCTGGTGGTGATTGGCAGCAACGGCTCCGGCAAGAGCACCCTGCTCAATCTGGTGGCTGGCACCCTGCGCCATAGCTCTGGCCGTATCCACCTGGGCGGTCGCCCCCTGCACCGCCTGCGAGATCACCAGCGGGCTCGCTGGATCGGCCGGGTGATGCAAAACCCTCTGGAGGGAACTTGTCCGGGGCTGACCGTGGCAGAAAACCTGCGGCTGGCGGAGCGGCGCAACAGGCCAGCCAGGTTTGCAGCAGGTTTTTTGATTAGTGCCTTTGGGGGCATCCATCCCAATGGCGGCGACCGCAGGCGCTACCGCGAGCTGCTGGGCGAGCTGGGCTTGCCCCTGGCCGACCGTCTCGATGAACCGGTGGGTCAGCTTTCCGGTGGCCAGCGCCAGACCCTCAGCCTGGTGATGGCAACCCTGGGTTCACCGGATCTGCTGCTGCTTGATGAGCACACCGCTGCCCTTGACCCCCGGGCCGAAGCAACGGTGATGGCGCTCACCGACAGGTTGGTTCGTCAGCTGGGCACTACCGCCTTGATGGTGACCCACAGCCTCGAGCAGGCCCTGAGACACGGCGATAGGTTGGTGATGCTGCATGAGGGTGGCTTGATCGGCGACTGGAATGCTGCCGAGCGTGAATATCTCGAACCGGCCGCGTTGCGGGCGATGTATGGAGCAGCCATAGTTGCGCCGCAGTCTTCCAGTGCCACTGATGGGTCTTCGGCGTCGTGAATTTCTGACCCTGGCAGGGGCCGGCGCCGTGAGCACGGTGGTGCTCTCCGCCTGCGGCAAGCTCGGCGGTGGCACCAAGGTTAAAGGCCCCACCATCGGCATGCTGCAGATGGTGGAAGCCCCGCCTCCAACCAACACCCGCAAAGGCTTTGAAGCGGCCCTGGCAGAAGCTGGCTACATCCCTGGCAAAAACGTCAACTTCATCCAGAAGGATGCCGCCGGCGAGCTGCCCAATACCACCTTGGTGATGAAGCAGTTTGTGGGCGACCAGGTGGACATGATCCTGGCGGTTGGCACACCGCCCCTGCAGGCCGCCATGAAGGTGGCCCCAGCAACCACTCCTGTGCTGTTCTGCTATTGCTCCAATCCCTGGGGTGCCGGCGCGGGCACGCCCCCGGGTGCCGTGGGTCAGCACAAGCCAAATGTGGTCGGCACGATCGGCACCAACCCGGTGGGCAAGGAGCTCGATTTGGCACGCCAAATCAACCCTGAGCTCAAGACCGTGGGCCTGATCTTCAACCCCGGTGAGCCCAACTCCGAATATGAAGCCAAGGTGCTCAAGGAGGAGGCAGCCAAACGCAACATCACCGTTGTGGAGCAGGCGGTGGCCAACTCCGGCGAAGTGCTGCAAGCCGCCCAAGTGCTGGCCGACAAGAAGGTAGAGGCCTTCGTGAAGATCGGCGATTACGCCACGATTCAGGGCTTCGGCTCGATCGCCAAGGTGGGCCTAGAGAAGAAGATTCCCGTGTATTCGGTGGATGCCGACGACATCAAGCTGCCCGGCTGCCTTGCCACGATCGGCTGGGCCTACTTCGATGACGGCTACGCAGCAGGCAAGCTGGCGGTGCGGGTATTGAAGGGAGAATCGCCGGCCAAGATGGCCTTCGAGCCCCTCACCAAAACGGAGTTGATGGTCAACAAGGCCACCGCCGCAGCGATCGGGGTAACCCTGCCTGAGGAGCTGATCAAGGAAGCTCAGAAGGTGGTGAGCTAGAGCCCACCCCCCATCGCATCAACCCTTTTCAAGGCAGGGGGGTGATGTTTTGCAGCTTGTCGTTGAGCTGGCTGGCCATAGCTTGGCGGCCAACGGCAAGCACTTTCAGAGTGTCTTCATGCATGCGCAGCTGGGCATCAGCTACTTGCATGCCACGCACCAGCTCCTTCATCTCATCTGGCAAGCCGTTGAGGTCGTAGCGCTTGCCCTCGAAGGTGAGCACGGGCGGCTGGTTGTCTGATTGCTGGGCGACGTTGTCCACGAGTGGCAAAAAATCTTCAGCCCTCAGGATACGGGTGGCAGGCCACCCGGTCGCTTGAAGAAAAACATCAGCAGCGGGCCCACCTGGGCTGCTTCCACCATCTCCCAGTTTTCCTTGCCGAGGGCATTTAGAAAAAACTGCAGCTGTTCGGCTGGGTGGCGTGGTTTGGTGGCTGCGGCGTCATATTGCTGCGGGAATTCTTTTTTAAGAAACTCCGGGCTCAGGGCGCCGCCGAGCCGCTCACTATCTGCCTTGGGTGAGGGAGGACCCGGCGGATTGCCGCTCTCCACGTTGATGTGGATCACCCGGTATTCCCAAGACATCAGGCTTGCAGATGAATGAATTGGCGCTCGCAGAGCTCGCGGTAGCGGCCCCCCTGCGCCATCAGCTCATTGTGACTGCCCTGTTCGACGATGCGACCGTCATCGAGTACCAGGATTCTGTCTGCACCCTGCACGGTGGCTAGCCGGTGGGCAATCACCAGCACGGTGCGGCCCGCCATCGCCTGCTCCAAGCCCCGCTGCACCGCCTCCTCCGCTTCGGCATCGAGGGCGCTGGTGGCTTCATCCAGCAGCAGCACCGCCGGGTTGCCGAGCACGGCGCGGGCAATGGCCAGCCGTTGCAGCTGGCCGCCAGAGAAGTTGCTGCCCCGCTCTTCGATGCGGCTGGTGTAGCCCTGGGGCAGGGCCTCGATGAAGCCGGCGGCGTTGGCGAGGCTGGCTGCCTGGCGGATGGCAGCCTCGCTGGCGGGCCGGCCGAAGGCAATCGCTTCGGCCACCGTGCCAGAAAATACACTGCTTTGCTGGGGCACCAGGGCTACGGCGCGGCGCAGCTCCCGCGCCCGCAGATCGGCTAGGTCGTGGCCATCCAGCAGCACCCGGCCCTGCTGGGCGGTGTTGAAGCGCAGCAGCAGGGAAAACAGGGTGCTTTTGCCGGCGCCGGAGGGACCCACCAGGGCCACTACCTGGCCAGGCCGCACCTGCAGATCCAGGTCGTGCAGCACCGGTTGGGCGGGGTTGTAGCCGAAGCGCACCTGCTCGAGCAGCAGCTCGCCGCGCACGCTGCCCAGCGGCTGGGCCGAGGCGCGGTCTGAAGCCTCCACCGGTTCGGCCTCGATCGCCCGCAGTCGCCGCAGCGAGGCCTGGCCCTGCTGAAACTCGTTGAAGTTCGTGGTGAGGTGCGAGATCGGGTCGATCAGCATCAGCAGGGCCGCAACGTAGCTGCTGAAGCCCTGGCTGTTGAGGCCACCGGCCTGAATCCGGGCGGCGCCGAGCAGCAGCACGGTGAGGATGCCGGCCGCTTCCAGAAAGCCAACCACCGGGTGCTGCAGGGCCAGCAGTTTGAGGGTGCGGTAGCGGGCCCGACGGTGCAGGTCGATTTCGGTGTCGAAGCGCTGCTGCAGCCAGGGCTCGGCCGCGAAGGCCCGCACTAAGGGCAGCCCACCGATCGCTTCGCCCAGCAGGCCCGCCAGCTCGCTCACCTGCTTTTGGCTGCGTTCGGCGGCGGTCATTACCCGGGCGCCAAAGCTGCTTACCAGCAGCACCACCACTGGCGCCAGCAGCAGGGTGGCCAGGGCTAAGGGCCAATCGAGCCACACCATGTAGCCGAGCACCACCACCAGCTGCAGGGCGCTGGGGGTGGTGTCTTGAATGGTTTTGTAGATCACCTCGCCCACCCGGTCCGCGTCTTCGGTGAGGCGATAGGTGAGGTCGCCGGCTGAGAGCTTCTCGAGGGCGCCGAATTCCAGCCGTTGCAGGCGGGCAAATAGGCCCCGCCGCAACTCCTGACTAACCCGCAGGGCCGGCCCGGCCAGCAGGGTGTCCTGGCCGAACTGGGCCGCCTTTTGCACCAAAAACAGTCCCAGGGCTGCGGCGATAGTGCGCAGCACCACTGGGAAGTTGCCAGCGCCGATGGCTGGAATCAGCTGGCCTGCCAGCCAGGCGAGCAGCGGCCAGCAAGCCACATAGATCACCATGCATAGCCCACCTGCCAGCAGGCGCCGGCGGTGGGGTTTCAGCAGCGGCCAGAGGTGTCGAAACCCGGCCGGCGAGGGTGCAAGCATGCCGTCACGCTATCGCTGCTCCCCCAAGCCGCCCCTTGAAACTCGATCAATTCCTCAAATACCAAGGCCTGGCGGGCACCGGCGGCGAAGCCAAGCTGCGCATTCAGCGCGGTGATGTGCGGGTGAATGGCGCCATCGAAACCCGTCGCGGTCGTCAGTTGGCCCCCGGTGATGCGGTCGACATCGACGGCCGCGAGCTGCTGTTTATGGGGACCAGGCCGCCGGCCCATTAGGTTTTCCTGACAGTGCTGGAGAGGGCCGATGCGTAAGGCCGTGATCGCGGGTAATTGGAAGATGCACATGACCTGCGCTGAGACGCGGGTATTTGCGGCCACGTTTCGGCCCCTGATTGCCGACTCCCCAGACGATCGGGAGGTGGTGATCGCTCCGCCTTTCACCTCGATTCCCACGCTCTGCCGCCACCTGGAGGGTGCTGGTGTGAAGTTTGCTGGGCAAAACGTGCACTGGGAAGACCAGGGGGCCTACACGGGCATGATCTCGGCGCCGATGCTGCTGGAGCACGGGGTGAGTTACGCCATCGTTGGCCACAGTGAGCCGCGCAAGTACTACAGCGAAAGCGATGAGCAGATCAACCTGCGCGCCCGCAATGCCCAGCGCCATGGCTTGATCCCGATCCTGTGCGTGGGAGAAAGCCTCGACCAGCGGGAATCCAATGAAACCGAGCGGGTGATCCACCGCCAGATCGAACAGGGCCTTGAGGATGTGGATCCCACCCAGGTGGTGGTGGCCTACGAGCCGATCTGGGCGATTGGCACCGGCAAGACCTGCGCCGCTGAGGAGGCCAACCGCATCTGCGGCCTGATCCGGGGCTGGGTGGGTAACCCCGGTGTCACGGTGCAATACGGCGGCTCGGTGAACCCTGCCACCATCGACGATCTGATGGCCCAGAGCGACATCGACGGCGTCTTGGTGGGTGGGGCTTCCCTCGATCCGGTGAGCTTTGCCCGCATCGTCAACTACGGACGCTGAGACTGGCTCCCTGAGACTGGCCCCCCGTGATCGATCAACCCCGTTTCGCCTGGGGCGAGCGCACCGCAGTGATGGGGGTGCTGAACCTCACCCCCGACTCCTTCAGCGACGGCGGCCGCCTTCCCAGCGTGGCGCACGCGGTGTGCGCCGCTGGGCGGATGCTGGCCGAGGGAGCCGATCTGCTCGACCTTGGCGCCCAGAGCACCAGGCCCGGCGCCGAGGAGGTGGGGCCCAAGCGGGAGCTTGAGCGGCTGTTGCCCGCTCTTACTGCTATTCGCGCTGCCCATCCAGGCGCCCTGCTCTCGATCGACACCTTCCATGCGGCGGTGGCCGAGGCGGCATTGGCGGCGGGCGCCCACTGGATAAACGACGTCAGCGGCGGCCGGCGCGATCCGGCCCTGTTGCGCTTGGCGGCGTCTGCTGGCTGCCCACTGGTGTTGATGCACAGCCGTGGCGATAGCCGCAGCATGGACTCCCTTGCCTACTACGGCGATGTGGTGGCGGAGGTGCGGGCTGGCCTATTGGAGGCCACTGAAATGGCTCTGGCGGCGGGTGTGCGCCCGCGGCAGCTGATCTGGGATCCGGGGTTGGGCTTCGCCAAGGACACCGACCACAACCTGGAGCTGCTCCGGGGTCTAGGCACCCTGGCGGCGGAAGGCTTTCCCCTACTGGTGGGGCCTTCGCGCAAGCGCTTCATAGGCGCGGTGTTGAACGAGCCCAGGCCCCGTGCCCGGCTGTGGGGCACGGCGGCGGTGTGCAGCCAGGCGATTG
This sequence comes from Cyanobium sp. L1E-Cus, assembly GCF_024345755.1. NCBI lineage: Bacteria > Bacillati > Cyanobacteriota > Cyanophyceae > Synechococcales > Prochlorococcaceae > Cyanobium > Cyanobium sp. L1E-Cus. Next base: position 33,467 of record NZ_JAGQBS010000012.1, read on the forward strand.
CCCAGGGGGCCCGCATCCTGCGAGTGCACGACGTTGGGCCAATCGTGCAGGTTGCCCGGATGGCCGATGCTTTGCGGGGCTAATCAGCCCTCTGTAACCCCCTCAATCCGGTCTTCGATTTCCTGATAAATCTCCTGCAACTGGGCGATGTTCTCATCGCTGGTTTCCCAGTAGCCGCGGCCATTTACTTCGAGCAGGGTGCCCACTATGCGGCGGAAGCTGTGGGGATTGAGCTCCAGCAGCCGCTTGCGCATCTCCGGATCGTTGATGAAGGTGTCGTTTGCCTCCTCGTATACGAAGTTGTCTACCGAGCCGCTGGTTGCACTCCAGCCCAGGGTGAAATTGAGCCGTTTGGCCACTTCGCGTACGCCCTCGTAGCCGGAATTAAGCATGCCCTCGTACCACTTGGGGTTGAGCAGCTTGGTACGGGAATCGAGGCGAATGGTTTCGCTCAAGGAGCGCACCTGGGCGTTGGCCGTGGTGGTGTCGGCTATATAACTCGCTGGAGCCTTGCCGTCGTCGCGCAAACCCTGGATGAGCTTGGTGGGGTCGGAGTCGAAGTAGTGACTCACGTCCGTGAGGGAGATTTCGGCGGAATCCAGGTTTTGGAAGGTCACATCAGCGGTTTTCATAGCTGATTCGAATACTTCGCGGTTCTGGTTCATCTCACCTGGGTTGTCGGCGTTGAAGGCGAAGGTTTTGCGGGAGAGGTACATCTCCTGCAGTTCGTTCTCTTCTTCCCAGGTGCTGTTCTCAACGGCCAGGTTGACGTTGGAGGAATAGCTGCCGCTGGCGTTGGAGAACACCCGGGTGGCGGCATCGCGCAGGGAGATGCCCTGGGAAGCGGCCTGCTCCTGGGAGTGCTTGCGCACGAAGTTCATCTCGAGGGGCTCATCGGCCTCGGCGGCCATCTTCACGCCCTGGTCGATTAGGCCCATCTGGTTGATGAACAGGTCGCGGAATACTCCAGAACAATTCACCACGACGTCGATGCGGGGCCGGCCGAGCTCCTCTAGGGAGATGAGCTCGAGCTTGTTGACCCGGCCGAGGGAATCGGCCACGGGGCGCACGCCGATGAACCAGAGGATCTGGGCCAGGGATTCGCCATAGGTCTTGATGTTGTCGGTGCCCCAGAGGACGCAGGCAATCGTTTCGGGCCAGGCGCCCTGCTCGACTTTCTGCCGCTCAATCAGGCGGTCTACCACCACCTTGGCGGCGGCGATGGCTGCCCGGGTGGGGATGGACTGGGGGTCGAGGGCGTGGATGTTTTTGCCACTGGGCAGCACGCCGGGGTTGCGGATCGGGTCGCCGCCAGGGCCGGGCAGCACATACTCGCCATCAAGGGCCCGCAGCAGGCTTTCCATTTCCATGTCTGCGCAGATCTGCTCCAGGCAGAAGCGCAGGTAGCCAAACAGCTTGTCGAGTTCGGCCTGGTCCACCCCGGGGAAGCCGGCAGCGTTGCAAGCGCCCAGCCAAGGGCTGGGCAGTTTGAAGCCGAAGCGCTCCAGCAGGTTGAAGAACCATCCGAACTGGCCCCGCAGGTTGACGCGGCCATCGGCGCCGGTGACGGATTTCACCATGGCGCCAACGGCAGCGCGGCAGACCTCGGTGATCGTGCGGTTGAGCTCCACATCGATGAGGACGCCGTCGTCATTGCCTTTGTAGACGTCGTCGATGGTGCGACCCAAGCTTTCCGCCAGCAGGGCTGGCAGGGAGCGGAGCCCATCCTCTTCTCGCTCCAGGGCTGCGATGTTGACCAGGGTGGCGATCGCTTCCTCGGCGGTGGGGGGCTTGCCGATGGTGTGGAGGCCGCAGGGCAACAGCCGGCTTTCGATCTCCATCAGTTGGCGATAGACCGCGCCCACAACCGCATCCCGGGCCTCGAGGTCGAGCTCAGAGGAATCCAGATTGGGCAGGTTGACGTCCTTGTCGAGGTTGCATTGACGTGCCGTTTCGACGAGGGCATTGACGATCTGCACTCCCCTGGAGCTTTCGCGCAGCTGCTGGTAGGAACCCACCAGTTCGCCAAGTTCTTTCAGACCTTTGTAGAGGCCAGCATTTTCCGCTGGTGGGGTGAGATACGAAATCGTGGAGGCGTAACCGCGACGTTTGGCGATCGTGGCCTCGGAGGGGTTATTAGCCGCGTAGTAATAGAGGTTTGGCAGGGCGCCGATTAGGGAATCGGGATAGCAGGTTTCGCTCATTCCCATCTGCTTGCCAGGCATGAACTCCAGCGAGCCGTGGGTGCCGAAGTGCAGCACCGCATCGGCCTGCCACACCTTCTCCAAATAGGTGTAGTAGGCGGCAAAGCCGTGGTGGGGACTAGCACTGCGGGAATAGAGCAGCCGCATCGGGTCGCCCTCGTAGCCAAAGGTGGGCTGCACACCCACAAACACGTTGCCGAAGTGGCGGCCGTAGATCAGCAGATTGGTGCCGTCGCTGTTCAGGTTGCCGGGGGGCTTGCCCCAGTTTTCCTCAAGGCGCTCGGAATAAGGGGTGAGCCGCTCGTATTCCTCCACGCTCATGCGGTGGGCGATCGAGAGTTCCGGTGCCCCCTGAAGAGCTTCAGGATCATTGATCACCGCCTCCATCAGCGCCTTGGGCGTGCGCGGCATGTTCTGCACGTCGTAGCCCTTGAGCTGCATCTCCTCCAGCACCCTGAAGATCGAGCCGAATACATCCAGGTAGGCCGCCGTGCCGACGTTGCCCTTATCAGGGGGGAAGCTGAATACGGTGATCGCCAGCTTCTTTTCAGCCCGGGGCTTGATCCGCAAGGAGGCCCAGCGAATTGCGCGCTCGGCGATCGCCTCAACCCGGTCTTGCAGGGTGTGGGCTTTACCGGTGGCGTCGTCGCGGCCACTGAGCACGATTGGCTCGATGGCGCCATCGAGTTCGGGGATGGCGATCTGCAGGGCCACCTGCACTGGGTGCAGACCGAGATCGCTCTCCTCCCACTCCTGGGTGGTTTGGAACACCAATGGCAACGCCACCATGTAAGGGCGATTCAGCTTTTTAAGCACCTCAATTGCCTTGGGGTGGTCCTGGCGGGCTGGTCCACCCACCAGGGCAAAGCCCGTCAGTGACACCACCCCATCCACCAATGGGAAGTCGGGGTTGAGCGGGTCGTAGAAGAAGGCATTCACCGGCTTCGTGAAATCGAGCCCACCGCAGAACACCGGAATCACGGTGGCGCCGCGATATTCCAGCTCCTGAATGATCGCCACATAGTGAGCTTCATCGCCGGTAACTATGTGGCTGCGCTGCAGCACTAGGCCGATCACCGGGCCATTGCGGGCCTGCTCGCTGAGATCGCCGCGGCTGGAATTCCAATTTAGATATTCCTTGAGATCTTCAAACATTCCCGGTGCTAGCGGGTGCCAGATACCCAGGTCTGGAAATACCTCGGGCTCTGCCACAACCACTGCAGCGCGGTCCCCCGCTTCTCCAGAGCCGCCACGGGGAAAGACGTATTTGTCGGCCAGCATCAACAGAAAATTCCTGAGATTGTCTGGCGTGCCGCCCAGCCAATACTGGAAGCTCAGCATGAAAGAGCGCGCATCTTGCGCCTTCTCCACCGGCAAGTATTTCAGAACCGTCGGCAAGGTGTTGAGCAGCTTCAACATCGCGTCTTGGAAGCCAGCTCCGCCCGCCTCCTTGCGCTTTTTCATGAAGCTGGCGATGGCGCTCTTGCTCTGGCCCAGCTGGGCCATCGAGAAGGTGCCGAGCTTGTTTAGCCGCATCACCTCCGGCATGGAGGGAAACACCACTGCTGCCTTGAGCCGGTCGCGGTGCGGTGCCACTGCTTCCACCACCTTCTGGGCCAGATCTTCAATGAAGATCAGCGAAGCGATAAACACATCCGCTGCAGCCACGTCCGCCTGGAAATCGACGTAGTTCTGGGGGTCGCGCAATTCCTCAATCAGGTAGCCACTCAGTTCGATCGCCAGGGGGCCGTTCTGGGCATTGAGCGAGTTGGCGGCCTGGGTAAGGGCGTTTTGATACTGGGGTTCGAGCACCACATAAACGGCTTTCATCACGGCACGGCCGTTCACGTCGCCGGGCGTAACGCGGCGGTTGGTGGAGCGAACCTGCGTGAACATCAGCACGAATAAGGGGTCATTGGGGAATCTACGGATGTATCCGCCTTGATGCGAGGTCTGGCCCCGCACGCGCCGCATAGGCTCGCTGCCAGCGCTTCACCAACACCATGGCTCCTGCACCCGATCCGGCCTCCGGGGCACCCATCCCCGTGGTGGTGGCCGGTGCCCTGGGTCGCATGGGCGCCGAGGTGGTGCGGGCCGTGCTTGCGGCCCCCGATTGCGCCCTGGTGGCCGCCATCGATACCACCCCTGACAAAGAGGGGGCTGATCTGGGCTTGGAGCTCGGCCTAGGCGAACTGGAGCTGGCGATCACCAGCGATTTCGAAGGGGCCCTTTGCCAAGCCAGCCAGGCGGCACGGCAGGGCGGCGCCGCCGTGCTGGTGGATTTCACCCACCCCTCGGTTGTCTATGAGCACACCCGCGCCTCGATCGCCTACGGCGTGCACCCGGTGATCGGCACTACGGGCCTCTCGCCCGGTCAGCTGGCTGATCTGGCCGGCTTCGCCCAGAAGGCGAGTATGGGCGGGGCCGTGATCCCCAATTTTTCGGTTGGCATGGTGCTGCTGCAGCAGGCCGCCGCCGCCGCCGCCCGCTTCTACGACTTCGCCGAGCTCACCGAACTGCACCACAACCGCAAGGCCGATGCCCCTAGCGGCACCTGCATCAAAACCGCCGAGCTGATCGAGGAGCTGGGTAAATCCTTCAACCCCCATCAGGTGCAAGAGCACGAAACCCTGGCGGGCTGCCGCGGTGGCCAGCGCGACAGCGGCCTGCGCCTGCACTCGATCCGCTTGCCGGGTCTGGTGGCCCACCAAGAGGTGATGTTTGGTGCTCCCGGCGAGACTTACACCCTGCGCCACGACACGATCGAGCGCTCCGCCTACATGCCCGGTGTGCTGCTCACCGTGCGCAAGGTGCGCCAGCTGGGTGGCCTGGTGTATGGCCTGGAGCGGCTGATCTGATGCTGCTTCCCCTGCGCCCCGGCGAGCTGCTGCGCCTGATCCCAGCGGTGGCCACCGGCCCCCAGTTCAACGCCTGCACCGGCAATCCCCGCAAGGTGCTGCAGCGGGTTCTGATCTCGGTGATCGGCGCGGTGATTGCCCTATTAATCAGCCAAACCCTGCTGTTCTCCAGCCAGTTCGGCCCGGTATTCCTGGTGGTGGGCTTTGTGTTTGCCCTCTACCTGCTCTGGGGACCGATCCTCGAGGCGGGCCAGAAAAATTCCACCCTGCGCCGCTATCCGGCTGCAGCCCTGTTTGAAGGCCAGATAGTCGATTTATATACCCGCGAAATCGTTGAGGAGCGCCGCGAACAGGCCAACAACGACGGCCGCCTAGAGCTGGTGGAAAACCGCCGCACCTGGCTCACCCTCGAGCTTGAGGACGAGGAGGGCTATCTCGGCAAGGTGCGCTTCCCCTTTGAAAAAAAACACCAGCAGATTCGTGCCGGCATGGTGGTGCGGGTGTTGGTGCTGAGCGAGCGCAAGGATTTTTCTCAAATAGGGGCGATCAGCGACGCCTGGCTGCCCCAGCTCAAGCTTTGGGTTGGTGAATACCCCTTCCTGCTACGACCGGCCTTTGAGGAGCTCTGCCTGAAGCGTTTCCGCTGATGCAGACGCAGCATTTTCCCGGGGCAGCAGTTACAAGCTGCAATATTGCGTTACACTTCTGGAAAGCACGCGTGAGGTTTCCATGACTCAGACCACTCCTTCGATCGAAGCTGCAACCATCCGCGGCGCCACCGTAACCACCGAAGACGGCGGCCGCCTCAATGCTTTTGCCACCGAGCCTCGCATGGAAGTGGTGTCAACCGAAAGCGGCTGGGGATTCCACGAGCGCGCCGAGAAGCTCAATGGTCGTATGGCCATGCTCGGCTTCATCGCCCTGCTTGCCACTGAATACGCCCTGGGTGGTGAGTCCTTCACCCGCGGCCTGCTTGGCATCGGCTGATCTGCCCGCTCTCGCAACAGCCTGAGCCTTTGCTACACCAATTGCCGCAGCTCCACAGCTGCGGCTTTTTTGTGCCCGATCCCCGGGCTGATCCTCCATCGCCATGGTCGAGTCCAAACCGGTTCTGCGGGCCCTAGTGAATGGGGCGGGCCCCACCGGTGCCCTCACGGCCCTTGCCCTGGCGGACGCTGGCTGGCAGGTGCAGATCAGCGATCCCCTGCCCGCCGCTGTGCTGCTCGAGCGCAGCCGCGCCTATGCCTTCACCCATTCCAGCCAGCGCCTGCTGGAGCAGCTGGGGCTGTGGTCAGCCGTGCAGGCGTTGCTGGTGCCCTTCCGCTCCCTGCAGCTCCTTGATCTGGCCACCCAGCGCCAGGTGCCTTTCTGCTTGGCGGATCTGGGCTCGCTGCGGGCGGCGGCACCGGCGGCGGCCGTGGGCTGGGTGGGACAGCACCGGCCGCTGATGACCCTGCTGCTGGAGCGCCTGGGCGCCCATCCCGCCATCACCCTGGAGTTGGGCACGCCGCCGCCGCACGCTGCAGCCAAGCAGCCGCAGCACGACCTGATCGTGGCGGCCGACGGGCCCCACTCCCCCAGCCGGGAGGCCCTCGGCATTGGCGTTATGCAGTGGGCCTATCGCCAAAACTGCCTCACCGCCCTGGTGCGACTCCGCGGCAGTGCCGACGACCAGGCCTGGGAGCTGCTGCGGCCCGAGGGGCCCTTTGCGGTGCTGCCCCTAGGCGATGGCCTGTTCCAGCTGGTTTGGAGTGCCCCAGCCCAGCGCTGCCGCCAGCTTGAAAGCCTTGGCGATTCAGCCTTCCTTGATGCCCTGGCTGGCGCCCTGCCAGACCAGCTGCAGCCCGATGCCCTGCTCGACGATCCGCGCGCCTTCCCGGTGGCCCTGCTGCTGGCCCGGAGCCTGCACCGCGGCCATACGGTGCTGGTGGGGGAGAGCGGTCACCGCTGCCATCCAGTGGGTGGCCAGGGGCTAAACCTTTGTTGGCGCGATGTGGCCACTCTGCATAGCCTGGCCCGGCGTGCAGCGGCCGGGCGGCTGGCCGTGCACCGCTTGCCGGCGGCCTATGCAAGGCGGCGTTGGCCGGATTTGCTGCTCACCCTGCTGGCTACCGATCTGCTGGTGCGGTTTTTCTCGAATCGCTCGCCCCTGCTGCTGCCCCTGCGCCACCTGGCCCTGCTGCTGCTGGCCAAGCTTGCTCCCCTGCGCCAGCTCAGCCTGTCCGCCATGACCGATGGCCCTTGCCAGCTGCTGCGCCGCTGATCAGCATGGGCTATCCGGGGCCGCATGCATGGTGATCAGCACCAGTTCCCAACCGCCGCCTTCGGCGGCGCTGCTGCGTCTGCTGCGCAATCAATTCGGACTGAGCGAGAGCGCCCTGGCCCTGGGATTGCGCCAGGCCCAGCAGGAGCAAGCGCCCCTGCCGGTGGTGCTGTGGCGCTTCGGGCTGATCAGCCTGGAGCAGTTCGATGCCCTGCTGAGTTGGCAGGATCAGGAATAGATGATCAGCGACTCCACGGGCTGATCTTCAGGCAGCTTGCGGCGCCCTTCCAGGGCCGCCAGTTCGGCCACAAAGCCGAAGCCGCACAGTTCACCACCAGCCGCAGCCACCAGCTCGGCGCAGGCCGCCGCGGTGCCGCCGGTGGCCAGCAGATCGTCGATGATCAGCACCTTGGATCCATCGGCCAGGGCATCGCTGTGGATTTCCAGCCGGTCGCTGCCGTATTCGAGGGCGTAGTCCACACTCGTAACTTGACCGGGCAACTTGCCGGGCTTGCGCACTGGCACAAAACCCAATCGCACGGCGGTGGCAAGGGCTGTGCCCACGATGAAGCCCCGCGACTCAATGCCCACGATCAGGTCGGGCTGCAGCCGCTCGCACACTGCGCTCAGCTGACGGATCACTTCCTGCCAGCCGTCCGGGTCGCGCATCAGCGGCGTGAGGTCGCGAAACAGGATGCCGGGCTTGGGAAAATCAGGCACATCGCGCACAAATTCCCGCAGGTCTGGGGCCATGAACGTGACGGTTGGGTGCACTTGCTGGCATCATCGCAGCCATGCCCCTTGATTCATTCGCTCCTGAATCGGCCGCCCGGCTTCCCCGCCGCGGCCTCGAACGCCTCGACCTGCTGTTGCTCAGCGCCGAGGCCCTCGACCTCAACGGCGGTGAGGCAATGGTGTGGATGAGCGAGCAGATGGGCTTCACCACCCTCTTCCCAAACCGGGTGGAACTGTGGAAACGCCGCTGCACCAACCCCCTGCGCCGCACCACTCGCCGCGAAGGTCTGGAGCCAGCTGAAACCGACGCCCTGATCCGCATTCTTTGCGCCTTGGCAGACCGCCTCTACCCCCTGCTGCGCGGCCTGCTCTCCAGCGCCGAGCCGCCTGAAGTGCTCAGCGAGCGTTGGAACCTATTCCGCAGCCGCCTGGCCGATCTGGTACGCCAGCGCATGAACCTCCGTCGGGGTGGCGTGCAGCTGTTGCTCGATCCCGAGTCAGGTGCCCGCGAGTCGCGGCTGCTGATCCAGGCCCTGGCCCTGGGCTCCGGGGTTGGCGGTTTTGAGCGGCTGCGCGCCAGCCTGCTGGATGCCCAGCCATGATCCAGACCCTGAGCCTGCAATGAAGCAAGTACTGCAGTTCGACCAACTCAGCTGCCGCCTCAAGGTGGAGGGTCTGCCGGATGTGTCGGTCGGCCAGAGCGGCCAGAACCTCGGCATCATCACGGGCTGGAGCTTGGCTTGGGCCGGTCGCCCCGAGCTTGAGGGTCGCAAGGAGCACCTGCTAGCCCTGATGCAGGTGGTGCTGCCCTACGCCCGCTACCTGATCAGCGGTGTGCCGCGTCGCTTTGGCGCCGATCCCGAGCCGGTGGAGATAGCTCCGGGGCCAGAGGGCGGCCATGGCCTGCTGCTGCGCAGTAGCCAGCCAGACACGCCCCCGCTGCAGCTCAATCTCGATGATGCCGAGCTGGCCGATCTGGTGCGGGTGCTGGATCAATTGCGCCTCGATTCGCGGCTGCAGTTGCCCCTGGAGCTGCCTGAGCCCATGCCCCTGAAGGGCCGCGAGCTGCTGGAACGCCGCCCCCTTGCCCAGCGCCTTGCAGCCCCGCTGGCAGGGCTCCTAGCTGTGGCCGTGGCCTCCGGGTTAGGGCTGCTGATACCAGAACCCAAGCCCGGGCTCGAGCCAACGCAGCGTCCAGCTGCCGCCCAGGCTAAGTAGTCGCTATTGACGTAGCCGGCTAGCTGGTCACACTTGGGTATCGATGAGAGAGTTTGAATTGGGTCCATGGCGGCACTGACCTGGTCGGAATTGCGGATTCGGGTGGCTCGACTTGGGGCCTCCCTCGATGTGGTCGTGCGCAGTGATCCGGAGGTTTGCGGGCTCAGCGGCGACGACTTCCGCATCTCCCTGCATCACGGCGGCCAGGGGGATTGCACCGTGGAAGATCTCTCCTTGATCGACTGCCCCAACGAGTTGGTGCTGATGGAATTCGAGCGCTGGATGCGCGGTGCCGGTTACGTCCTCGAGGTATGACCTCCCCCCGTAGCCGCGCCCTGCAATTGCCCACCACAGGCGCGTCGACACGACGGGTATTTCGCCGCCGCCACCGCCCGGCCCGCTGGCGTCAGGCCGCTATCGCCCTGCTGCTGGGCGCTGCCGGCGCCGGGCTGATGCTGGCCTTGCTGCAGTTACCGGAGCGCTTCGACACCTTTTTGGTGCTGAGCACCGCCCTAGCCAACCTGATCGGCGGGGTGCAGCAGGCGCTTTGGGGACTTGTGCAATTGCTGGCGGTGGTGCTTCTGGTGCTGGCGGCCATTGCGGCCCTTGGCCTGGTGGTTGCAGGGATCATCCGCCTGGTGCGAGCTCTATGGCCCCAGCCCAGCCGCCGCAACTAGGTCTGGAGACTCTCAGCAATGGGAAAACACAAGAAAAATGATAAAGGCAGCAACTCGAGCAAGACCCAACCACCCCATTTTGGCCCCCTCAGCGATCGCTACTACCCATCGCCTTTGCTGGAAGACCTGGCCAGCAATGGGGGCCGGCTAGATCGCAAGGTTTACGAGAAAGAGCTCACCAGGCTGCAGGTGGAGCTGGTGAAAATGCAGTACTGGCTAAAGGCCTCGGGCTTTCGACTGATCGTGCTGTTCGAAGGCAGGGATGCGGCCGGTAAGGGCGGCACGATCAAACGAATCACCGAACCGCTCAACCCCCGCGGCTGCCGGGTGGTGGCCTTGGGCACCCCCTCTGATCAACAGAAAACCCAGTGGTACTTCCAGCGCTACGTCGAACACTTCCCTTCAGCTGGGGAGATCGTCGTATTTGATCGCAGCTGGTACAACCGGGCTGGGGTGGAATCGGTAATGGGCTTCTGCGCACCAGCCCAAACGGAGGAGTTTCTGCAGAGCTGCCCGGAATTTGAGCGGATGGTGGTGCGCTCAGGAATCCTGCTGCTCAAGTATTGGTTTTCAGTGAGCGATGCGGAGCAGGAAAGCCGCTTCCAATCCCGTATCGAAGATCCCACCCGCCGCTGGAAGCTCAGTCCGATGGACTTGGAGGCCCGCAACAAGTGGGAAAGCTTTTCAGCCGCTAAAGATCTGATGTTTGCCCACACCAACATCCCCGAAGCGCCTTGGTTCACCGTGGAGGCAGACGATAAACGCCGCGCCCGCCTCAATTGCATTCACCACCTGCTCAGCAAGGTCCCCTACGAAGACATGACACCGCCAGCTATCAAGCTGCCGCCCCGCAAGCCACCTAAGGGCACGGCCCGTCCGCCACGCAACGAGCAGTTCTTCGTGCCAAACCAATATCCCTAGCCGTGTAGGCGCGCAAACCAGAGGCCAGCCAGCTGGTAGGAGCTCCACAGGAACGCCACTAGAAACAACCAATTCAGCCAGGGGGGACGCTGGGGACTCTCTGGGGCCATGAACAGCCAGGCTGGGTTGGTAGTCCCCAGATTCGCACCACAGGAATTTGTAGGCCATAAAAAAGCAGGGATTGCTCCCTGCCTGATCACCACTCCCTTCGTGGCGCTCAGGAGCAGCCTAGAAAAGATGGGATCAAGTGAGCCAAACCCATATCTTTTGAACCGCATCACGCAACGTGACGGTCTGGGCCGGCGCATTGGCCTGGGGCGGCAATCCCCGTAATATGCCGCAACTTCACTGATCCGATCTGGCCTGGAAATGGGCAACCCAATCAGTCGTGAACTGTTTTTGGCAAGGGCCCGATCCCGTTTTGGCGATCAATACGACTACGCAGCCATCCTCTATAAGAGCTACAAGTCCCCAATCAAGATTTGCTGCAATAGGCATCCAGTCAAAGAGATTTCGATCACCCCCGAGAAGCACCTTCAAACCACCGGCGGCTGCAAATACTGCCTAAGGGAGAAGCGCATAATCAATCTAGAAAGGGAGCTCAACCGCGCCTGCGCTGAGCCCGCCGCAGCGATCCGCCCCTTCAGCCACCTTCATGACTGATGCCAGACCAGCCCTGCAAGCACTTGCGGGGCTGGGTTCTGCTGATGTCATTGGAACGGAGAGGGCGGGATTCGAACCCGCGGAAGCTTTCACTTCGCTGGTTTTCAAGACCAGAGCCATCAACCACTCGACCACCTCTCCAGAGGGTCGGTGCGGCAGTGCCACACCGATATTTCATCTTAAATGGTCAGTTGTTTCCCGGTTTAGCCAAAGGCAGTAGGCATTTGTCTGAATCGCAGCCAGCTGGGCCTGCCTCCACCAGCTCACCGCGGTCGTAGCGCTGAAGAGCTTCAAAGAAGCAGGTGGTGCTGCGCCGGGCGGCCACCTCAGCGTTGAGACGCAGGTAGGTTGCATGGTCGATTGGTTCAAATGGCAGCCGCGGGAACGTGGCATTTGCATCAAAGCGGGCCAGCAGGGCTGCGGATATATAGCCCTCGCCTTGATCGATTGCCTGATAAATGGCATCTGCTAGTTGTTCTATTTCGTTTTCGCGGAACTCCACCGTGGCTGAGGTGTTGTGGGCTGTGTAGTGCTTCTGCACCTGCATGTAAAAGTCGAATTGGGCCAAGGCTGAGAAGTTGTTGATCTCAACCGCATCGGCACCGGGAATATTTGCCCAGCTCACTTCGGTGGGGATTTCCACCAGCCACTCGGTGCAGCGGGGATCAAACGCATCATCCAGCAGGCGGCCCTGTTCGTCCTTATCGCTTTGCGAGGGCACGATCGTGTAGCCGTAGTCCATGCAGGCAAGGGCCACCGGATCGTTCTTGCGGAAGGTGATGCGGCGGATGAAGCGCTGGGCTTTGGGGGGGTGCCAGCCAGGGGATGCTCCGGTGAGCAGGCTCTTGGTGCCAGCGGGCTGCACGGTGGTGCAGCGGTTGGGGCGGCGTAGGCCGTGACGATCGCAGTAGTCCCAAACCGCCGTATTGACGATCTGCTTCCAGCTGCTCAAGAATTCGCCCTCCTTTGCCTTGAAGGCCAGGCCTTCGGCCGTGTTGGGCCGCCCCGCTTCCCACCAGGTGAGCCAGGGGGTGCCAAAGGCGTGCACAAAGAAGTCAAATAGGCCGGTGAAGCTCACGCCCACGATCGGATCCCAGGCGCGGCTCTGGCGGTAGCGCTCCACCTCGAAGCGATGGTTGAGCAGGCAGGCCACGGCCAGGCCGGCGGCACGGAATGCCTCCTCCTGGGACACCAGATCGGCGGGGTCGATCTGGTTGAGGTGGATTTCAGCCAGATTGCAGTGGAAGTCGGCGCCGAGGATCTCGCCGCAGGGGTTTAGCCCGTACCGGCCTAAGCGGTGCTCCAGCTCCGCCGCGCCGATTTCGGGGTGGTGGGTGGTGAGCCAGCGGCCGGCTTGCTCGCGGCCTTGGTCGCAGTAGATGCCGATGAACTCTGTGCGCAGCTCTGGGGTGCTGAGCACGTCGGCGTTTGAGCGGGCGATGGCTTCGGGAGCGAACTGAATCGCGCCCTCACCGCTCTGGAACTGCTTAACAACCGCCTCCAGCACCGTGGCCCGGTCGGGCCGGTTGTGGAAGACCCGGGTGTGATTGGCCATGCGCAGGGAATCCCTTTCCGGATCGATGCTCCAGTTGCCTTCGCTGTCCTGCTGCCAGAGGTTCTCCTTAGCTCCGGCGGCGGAGTTGTCGTCGGCGCAGAACTGGCGCATGCCGGCGCTACGGCGGATGTTGCCGGCCACGATCGTGACGGCAGCCTCATCGATCAGTAGGCAACACTCCACCGAGGTGAGCTGGCGGCCTTGGGCCTTATTGAGGATCTGGGCTACGCGGCCGTAGAGGTCCTTGAGTTTCACCGGGTTGGCCATGCCACCGAAGCCCTTTAGGGTTTCGCCCACGGGACGCACGTCGGAGAGATCGACGCTGATCTCGATCGGGATGGCGGGGTCAAAGCGCTCGTCGCTGCAGAGATTGAGCAGCAGCTGGTAGCTGTCCACCCAGCCACGGCGGGTGTCACCCACCTTGATGGCTACCCGGTTGGCCTCGATGTTGTGGCTGGTGTGCTCCTGGCGTTGGCCAGCTGGCGTGGCACCGATGTCGGTCACAGCGGCGATGCTGAGCCGGTTGCGCACCGCCGGCAAGCGCCCGATCAGGTGGGGCTCAATGATGGCGCCGGTGCCGCAGCCCATCATCGCCAGGTCCATCATCAGACCGAAGGCTTCCCAGTCCACCAGGTTGGTGGAGGTGCAGTTGTAGGCGCCGGAGAAGTTGTGCTGCTGCTCGATCCATTCGGTGCCGCCGATCCACAGCCAGCGCCCTGAAGGCAGAGCTTTCTGCTGCTGCTGCATGCGGCGCATCAGCTCAACCTCCGCCTCGCTGAGGTTGCCCAGCTTGCTCAGGCCGCCGAGGTTGCGCTCAGCCACCTGGTGCCAACTTTCCCGGCCGGTCTCGGTCTTGCGGCTGTAGGTCCGGTAAAAAACCGGGTTGGCAGCTGGAGCGGTGGCTGGGAAATCGAGAGCCTCGCCCGCCGGCTTGCCGCTGGCAGCCGCATATGCCTTTTCAGCAGCAACGGTTTCGGCGTTCTGACTGGCGGCTGTAGGGGGCGTGGCTGAGAGCGTCACAGGCAGTACGGCCCGAAGGTGAGCCGAACCATAACGCCACAGGTGGGGTGTGCAAGATCTGGCAGACACCAGCGACAGTGCGCCGCCCAGCAAGGCTGCGCCACAATGGATTTGGAAATCCTGGATTTGATGCAGCGCATTCCGGAGCCGGAGCTGATGGATGAGGTAGGCCAGGTGCTGGCCTATGCCCAGGCCGATTTCGCCGCCTCCGATGCGGCGATGGTGGAGCGGCTGGCCCAGCTCTGCGGTGAAGATCCCGGCACGACGTTGGTGGATCTGGGTTGCGGCCCGGGCAACATCAGCTTGCTTCTGGCCGATCGCTGGCCTGCTGCAAAGGTTTTAGGGCTCGACGGGGCGCCACGGATGCTTGCGGTAGCGCTCGAGCGCCTGGCCGGAGCGTCGCCGGATCTGGCGGCTCGGCTGCGATTTGAGCAGGCCCTGCTGCCCCTTGCTGCCGCAGGCGAGCTTGAAGCCCACTTCTCGGCGGTGGTGAGCAACAGCTTGTTGCACCACCTGCATGATCCGGCGGCGCTTTGGCAGACGGTTATCCAGCTAGGCGCCCCTGGGGCCTTTGTTTATGTCCAAGACCTGCGCCGGCCCGATAACGGCGAGGCAGTTGAGGGCCTGGTGGCCGCCGAGATGGCGAGCGCCCCGGAGGTGCTGCGGCGCGACTATCGCGCGTCCCTGCATGCGGCCTTCACGGTGGTGGAGGTGGAACAGCAGCTGGAGCAGGCCGGGCTGGCCGCCCAGCTCCAGGTGGCGCCGCGACAGGAGCGCTACCTGGAGGTGTGGGGCCGGCTCAATTAAGCGGCCTGGCAGGCTGACCTAATGATCAGCAGCACAAGCAGCACTCCAGAACTGCAGGCCCTGGCCGAGGCCGTGGCCCGGCGGCGTAACTTCGCGATCATTTCCCACCCAGACGCGGGCAAGACCACCCTCACCGAGAAACTGCTGCTTTACGGGGGCGCGATCCAGCAGGCCGGCGCCGTGAAGGCCAAGGGGGAGCAGCGCAAGGTGACCTCCGACTGGATGGAGCTTGAGAAACAGCGCGGCATCTCGATCACCTCAACGGTGCTGCAGTTCGACTACAGCGGCAGCACGATCAACCTGCTGGATACCCCCGGCCACCAGGACTTCTCAGAAGACACCTACCGCACCCTGGCGGCCGCTGACAACGCGGTGATGCTGGAAGACGCGGCCAAGGGCCTAGAGCCGCAGACGCGCAAATTGTTTGAGGTGTGCCGCATGCGGCGCATCCCGATCTTCACCTTCATCAACAAGATGGACCGGCCGGGGCGCGAGCCCCTTGAGCTGCTCGATGAGATCGAGCAGGAGCTGGGCCTGGCCTGCTGGCCGGTGAACTGGCCGATCGGCAGCGGCGACCGCTTTCGCGGCGTGATCGATCGCCGCAGCCACGACGTGATCCTGTTTCAGCGCGCCGAGCGCGGCCGCCAGAGCGAGGAAAAGCTGCTCACGGTGCAGGAAGCCCGCGATACGGGGGCCGTGGAGCCGGAGCTCCTGGCTCAAGCCCTTGAGGAACTGGAGTTGCTGGAGGGGGCTGGGGCCGACCTCGACCTAGAGCTGGTGCACGCCGGTGAGCTCTCGCCTGTTTTCTTTGGTTCGGCGATGACCAACTTCGGCGTGCGGCCGTTTCTTGATGCCTTTTTGGAGCTGGCCCAGAAGCCGGTGGGCCGCGCCAGCAATGCCGGTGAGATCGATCCGATCGGCCCCGGTTTCAGCGGCTTTGTGTTCAAGCTGCAGGCCAACATGGATCCGCGCCACCGCGACCGGGTGGCCTTTGTGCGGGTGTGCAGCGGCAAGTTTGAAAAGGACATGACGGTGCAGCACGCCCGCACCGGCAAGGCCATTCGCCTATCGCGCCCCCAGAAGCTGTTCGGCCAGGACAGGGAGGTGGTGGAGGACGCCTACCCCGGCGACGTGATCGGCCTCAATAACCCGGGCATGTTCGCCATTGGCGACACCCTTTATCTGGGCCAGAAGGTGGAATACGAGGGGATTCCTTGCTTCTCGCCGGAGATCTTTGCCTGGTTGCGCAACCCCAACCCATCGACGTTCAAAAGCTTCCGCAAGGGTGTCAACGAGCTGCGCGAGGAGGGAGCGGTGCAAATCCTCTACGACACAGATGAAAGCAAGCGCGATCCGATCCTGGCGGCGGTGGGCCAGCTGCAACTGGAGGTGGTGCAATACCGGCTTGAGCACGAATACGGCGTGCAGACGCGGCTTGAACCGCTCGGTTTTGCGGTGGCTCGCTGGGTGGCGGGCGGCTGGCCAGCGCTGGAGCAGGTGGGGCGGATCTTTAATTGCAAGACGGTGCGGGATGCCTGGAACCGGCCGGTGCTGCTGTTCAAGAACAGCTGGAACCTGGGTCAGCTGGCGGAGGAGCACCCCGAACTGGAGCTGAGCGCCGTGGCGCCGGTGGTGAGCGGAGTGGAGCCGATCAATCTTTAAGCCGTGCCGGCGCCCGAGCCCCTGTCAAGCAGGGGCGATACCGGCGGCGGCCCCAAGCGCTCCATATCCTCACCCCATTCGGCAAGAGCCATGGCTTCCTTCCTGTCTCTGTGGAAGGCCTGCGGACCGGTAGCTGTGCCCCTGCTGCTTTTATCAGTGGCGGTATTCACCGTGGGATTTGATCGCTGTGCGTTTTGGTGGCGCTGGTTTGCCCGTGGTCGCCGCTCGTGGCGGCAGCTGCGGACGGCGCTGGCGCAGGCACCTTCTCCGGAGGTGCGCCTTCAGTTGCTTGACGACTGTGACCACCAGATGACTTGGGGTGAGCCCTTGCTCCAGGCAGCAGTGGTGCTGGCTCCGCTGCTGGGCCTGATCGGCACGACGGCTGGCTTAATGGCGGTGCTG
Organism: Cyanobium sp. L1E-Cus; assembly: GCF_024345755.1. Classification (NCBI taxonomy): domain Bacteria; kingdom Bacillati; phylum Cyanobacteriota; class Cyanophyceae; order Synechococcales; family Prochlorococcaceae; genus Cyanobium; species Cyanobium sp. L1E-Cus. The sequence continues at coordinate 50,452 of NZ_JAGQBS010000012.1, forward strand.
AAGCAACTAGGCAGCCAGCTGCTGCTGCCGCCCGGCGCTCCCTTGGCCGGCTACGGCGACGTGTTGCTTCCCACCCTGCTTGGTCTGCAGATCACTTTTGTGGCGATGGCGTTGCTGTTGCTTAACCAGGGGCTGCGCCGCTGGCAGCTGCGTCATTGCGCCAACCCCTGATGCAGCAGTCAAGCGCCGCACAACCAGGGCTCTTAACCGCCTTGGTACCCCTGGTGGCAACCAGCATCACCGTGTTGCTGGCGGTTGCTGCCCTGCCCAGCCTGTTGCAGCAAGACAAACTGCGACTGCACCCCGAGCCCGCTGTTAGCGGCGGTGATGTGTTGGTTGTGGCCCGCGCCGCATCCGGCCGCTGGATTCTCAACGGTGCCCCCCAAGCGGATGAGGGCCTGCTTCGCCAACTGCAGGCCCGCCCGTCCGCGGTGGTGGCTGTGCGTTTCCAGCCCTCGGCTGGCTTAGCCAGCGCTGAGGTGGCCGCCTCTCTCGATTGGTTGCAGCACCACTCCCGCTTGCCGGTGCTGGTGGAGTGGCCGGGAGGAAAGCGGTGAAGCAAGCCTGGCTGCTGCAACCCTTCTCCCATGCGCTGCTGGCAACGGCTCTATGCGCTTTTTCCCTGGGCCTGCTGCTGCTGCCCCAGGTGAGGCTGCAGCGCCCGTTGGCCCAGGGGGTAATCAGCCTGCACCTCGCTGCCGATGGTGGTCTGAGGCTCTGGAACCAGCCTATTGCCGCCGCCGAGCTGCGGCGCTTGCTTGCCGCTCCGGCCCTGCGCAGCAGGGCGAATCGCTTGCGGATCGTGCCCGATCCCGACACCCCCTGGGGTGACGTCCGCCGCCTGCTCAGCCAGCTCGATTCCTTGCCACTGCACCTTGAAATCCAACTTCCTGCACCTACACCCAAAGCTGGCTGAGCCGATGGTGCGGCGCTGGGCTCCTGCCCTGCTGGCCGCCCTGATTTGCCAGTTGCTGCTGCTGATGGCCCTGCCCCAGCCCGGAAGCGATGGCCGCCGCGCTCGCCGGGCCGTGCTGGAAGAGGACACGGCCACCCTGCTGCGCTGGAGCCGCACGGCTTCAGGCTTGGGCACGACTAGCTCCCTGGCCACGATTCCTCTGCAAGGTCTGGCAGGCCTGCCGCCGCCGCCACCCTCCAGCCTGCCCACTGGTGCTTTCGCCGGCGACTCCCAAAGCGAGCAGGGCCGCCGCCAGCCCGTTGCGGCCGCTAGCGGGCCGCCAACTACAACCAATCTCGGAAACCTGCCGCGCCAGCCCAGCGAGGCATTTCGCCTGGCCCGGCAAGTGGCCATGGGTGGGCGGCCCAGGGAAGCTGGCGCCGCCTTGGTGGCCCTGCAGCGGCGCCAGTGGTGGCTGCTTCCCGGCCAGGAGCGTGCCCTTCTAGCCCTATGGGATGGAGGCAAGGAGCAGGAATTACCAGCGAGCCTGGGCACCTTGCCCGAAGACATCAGCCTGCGCCTCAGCAGTCCCAGCGCCGCCGCGCCCCTGGCCCTCGCCGAGCTCCATGGCCGCTCCTTAATAGATGGATATCGGCTTTGGCTCTTCTGGCAGCAGGGCGAGAGCCTCTGGCTGTTGCGGGGGGCTTTGCTGGGGCCACCAACGCCACCCCCACCCGCCCTAACCGGGTCTTAAACCCGGGACTACCGAGCCTTTGCTTGGCAGCGCAGCTGACTCCATAGCGTTGTGCCAGCCCACTGGCTTGCTCCTCGATGGTGTTCACGCCCTCTCTTCAGCCGGGTCGCAGCGATAGCTTCCGCGATCTGCTTGAGACCAGCTACGAGAAGCGCAGCTTGGTGCACCTTGCGGCTGGAAGCCAGGTGCCCCTGCTTAAGCGCAGCGTTTGGCTGGTTGTGCGGGGCATGGTGAAACTCACCGCGATTTCGATCCATGGTGATGAGTTGCTGCTGGGGTTAGCCGGCCCTAACGAGCCCTTCGGCGATCCCCTCACCAATGTTGAGGCCTATGCGGCCAACACCTTGGTAGATAGCGACCTGCTCTGCGTCAGCTGCGAAGAAATTCAGCGCTCACCCAATCTGGCTATGGGCCTGCTTCAGGGCATGGCCTCTCGCTACCGCCAAAGTGAGGCCCTGCTTGCCCTGCTCGGCCTGCGCCGCATCGAAGATCGGGTGCGCGGGTTCCTTGAGTTGCTCGCCAACGACTACGGCCAGCCCTGTGAACAGGGCCTGCGCCTTCAGGTGAAGCTCACCCACCAGGAGCTGGCCAGCACCCTCAGCACCACCCGGGTCACCGTTACTCGGATTCTCGGCGCCCTGCGCGATGAGGGCTGGCTCCACATCGATAGCCAGCGACGGCTTGTGGTGAGCCATCTCCCCCAGCAGCGCAACCAGCATCGATGAATCAGCCGTCCATACGGCTGTTGCTCGTTTACTCCGACTGCACCGCAGCGACCTGCCTGCATCAAAAGCTTGGCGATGAGGGCTACGAAGTAACCGTTTGCACTGATGCAGAGCAGGCGAACTCCAAGTTGGGGCCAAGTTTCAACTGGGATTTGCTTGTGCTGGATGGCAGCCTGGGCGAAGCTGCCCGACAGCTGTGCCGCCAGGTGCGCTCGGCCCGCAAGCCGATTCCTGTGCTGCTGCTATGCCCTGGAGTCTCCGAGACCGACCGAGTACGGGGCCTCGAGGATGGCGCCGATGACGTGCTGCCCAGTCCCTTTGGACTGGCGGAATGCCTGGCCCGCTGCCGGGCCTTGGTGCGCCGCCACCAACTCGGCTCGGAAAACTCGCTTTCCCTGCGCTGCGGCCGGGTTTCCATGCTTGTGGAGGAACACCGGGTGTGCCGCGATGGTGCCGAGGTGAGCCTGTCGCCACGGGAATTTCGACTACTTCACTTCTTTTTGAAGCATCCACGCCGGATCTGGAGTCGCGATCAACTGCTCGCTCGGGTGTGGGGAGAAAGCGAGGCCGTGGAGCTCGATCCCAAGACCGTGGATGTGCATATCCGCTGGCTGCGCCTCAAGTTGGAAGAGAATCCCGCCCAACCCAGCTTGATCACCACGGTTCGTGGTCAGGGTTACCGCTGTGGTTGAAGCAACATTCTGGGGGGTTGAGCTGGCCGGCGAGAATGGCGACATGCAGCCTTCCTTGCTCGTAGTCGAAGACGACGAAACGATTCGCGAAACGATTCGCGAAGCCCTGGAGCTGGAGGGGTTCAGCGTCCAGGCCTGTGGCAATGGCCGCGACGCCCTGCAAATGCTGCAGCGGGCGCCCGATGGCCAACAATTTTCCCTGGTGGTGCTGGATTTGATGCTGCCGGGGCTGGGTGGGCTGGATGTTTGCCGGCAGCTACGACAACACAGCAACCAAACGCCGATCCTGGTGGTGAGTGCCCGTGACACCGAAACCGACCGGGTGCTGGGGCTCGAGGTGGGTGCCGACGACTACCTGGTCAAACCCTTTGGCATGCGGGAGCTGGTGGCTAGGTGCCGGGCCCTGCTGCGGCGCTCGTCTAGCCAGCCCAGCCGGGCCAAGGTGCTGGAGCACGCCAACCTCTGCATCTACCAGGACGAATGCCGGGTGACGCGGGACGGAGTGGAGGTAAACCTATCGCCGAAGGAATATCGATTGCTGGAGCTGTTTATGCAAAATCCACGGCGGGTCTGGAGCCGCGATCAGCTGCTGGAGCAACTTTGGGGTATCGACTACATCGGCGACAGCAAAACCGTTGATGTGCACATCCGCTGGTTGCGGGAGAAGTTGGAGGAGAGTCCATCAGCCCCAGTGCATCTGATTACGGTGCGGGGGTTTGGTTATCGCTTTGGCTAGAGCCCTTGAGCTGCTGCTCGCGTTGAGCCTGGGGATAGGGCTAGGCCTGCTTACCAGCCCCCTTATCCGGCCTGGAGTGGCCTCCTGGCGGCGTCGAGCTGGCCTGAACCGCCCCCTGCCCCCAGCCCGGCAGCTGCTGAGCTGGATGGATTCCGCCGCCATTGGCTGGATCCTCCTGGATCGCCAGGGCCTGATCGGCCATATCAACCCAAGGGCGGAGCGGATCTTGCAGCTTGATGCCGGCCGCCTATTGCTCAGCCAACCCTTCGGTGATGTCTGCCCAGATCCAGACTTAGCCAGCAGCATCCGCATCGCCCGCCGCCAGGATCGCCCCCAGCGGCTGGAATTGCACTCCGGCGGCCATGACCTAGATGCCATGGTGGTGCCGGGACGAGATGGCTGGTTGGTGGTGCAACTGCAGAGCCGCCGCTCCCTTGATGCCCAGCTCGAGCAGCAGGAGCGCTGGGTTAGTGATGTGGCCCATGAATTGAAAACCCCCCTCACCGCCCTGCTGCTGGTGGGCGACAGCCTCGCTGCCCAGGTGAATAGCCAGAATGCGCGACTGGTGGAGCGGTTGCAGCGGGAATTGCTGCGGCTGCAGGAGCTGGTGGGCGACCTACTTGAGCTCTCCCGCCTCGAAAACACCCTGCCCGGCACGGCCTCACGGGCCATGGTGGTGGATCTGCCCCAGCTGGTGGAGCAGGTATGGACCAGCGTGCGGCCGCTGGCAGATCAACGCCAGATAGCTCTTGAGCTTGTTGCACCAGCAAAGTTGCAGCTGAGCGGCGATAATTCCCGCCTGCACCGGGCCCTGCTCAACCTTTTTGATAACGCCCTGCGCTACAGCCCCGATGGTGGGGTGGTGCGGGTCAGCCTTGATCGCCGCGGTGAGTGGTGCCAGCTGAGCGTGGCTGATCAGGGACCCGGGCTTAGCGAAGAAGACTTAGCCCATCTGTTTGAACGCTTTTACCGAGGTGATCCATCTCGGGCCCGAAGTAAACGGATCGGCAGTGGCCTGGGCTTATCGATCGTGCAGCAGATCGCCGTTACCCACGGCGGAAGGATCCAGGCCAGCAACCAGGCTGAAGGAGGAGCCGTGCTTGAAATGATCCTGCCGGGAGTAGTCGACAGCGTCAGCCCTGGCTAGATTGATCAGGTATTAGGACAAGCGCTTGAGGCCATGCATTTTTGGGCTCCCGAGATTGATCCATCCCATCCGATGGACTGCACCCAGGCTGAGCGATATGCCCTGAAGCGTCTTAGCGATGGCACATTTCTGGCCATTGCCGGCGAGGATCAGCGACTCGTCGATGTTGATAGCACTTCTGATGCATTCCTTTTTCATACCCACGAAGCTGCCCTGCGAGCCGCCACTGAGCTGAATCGCGGCGGCCGCGGTCCGTTAGATGTGGTGAAGATTGAGTGGGAGCAAGCCTGAGCGGCTTTGGGTTCATGGCGAAGGCCACCACAAGGCAAGCTCTAGGGGGTGGTGGTAGCCGTGTGGTTGTGAATACAGCCTAGGGATATCGTTACCAGTCTCTTGGCGTGCCTCCTGGCCGGACGACTTAGCGCCAAGCGGCCACTCTGGAAACGGAGGTTATCGTCTCACCAGATGGAATGATCTCGAATGTTGAATATAATAGATAGGTTCGTGCTCGTATGAATCCTTGAGCCTTTTGTCCACTGCTCCACCACTGGCTCGTGAAGGTGAAAAGTATCAGTCATACTGGAGGCAGTTGAGATTGGTTTATGTCGCGGTTTGGTGAGCTGCTGCTGGCGGCCAACAACCTCAAACTGCTTGCCGCGATAGGTCGCAGTGGCGGCGATCTGAACTCGATAGCCGATCTGCTCGACAACATGATCGATAGTCCCCAGATGGTCGATTCGATCAGGCGCTTTAAGGCGGTGGCTGGTGGAGCAGAAATGCTCGAGCAGCGCTATCCGCCGCTGCAGCCTGACATCGAGCGGCTTATCCAGCTTCCAGTGGGGAGCTTGGGCCGCAGTTACGCCGAGGTGATCCGCAGGCTCAACTACGACCCGGAATTTTTCCGGCCGCGCCCGATCGATAGCGAGGCCCAATGGCTCACCCAACGGGTAGCCACCACCCACGACATCCACCATGTGGTGGCTGGCTTTGGCACCTCAGCAGCAGGCGAAAGCGGCGTGCTGGCCATCACCGCCGCCCAAATCGGCTTTCCCGCCTATGTGCTGCTTACCACCGCCGGCCAACTAGCCAGCTTCCGCCTTCAGCTGGAGCGCTATGAGGATCTAGCTCAGGCAGTGGCTCACGGCATGGCGATCGGCCATCAGGCCCAGTGCTTGATGGCGGCCCGGTGGGAGGAGGGCTGGGAGCGCTCCATTAGCGATTGGCGCCTGGAGCTGGGAATAAATGATCCGGCTGATGGCGCGGCCTATGGATTGGCTGTCTAAAGATGAGGCTTAGGGCCCTCCATCTGAACCACTAAGGCAGCTGCTTCTGTTTGATCCCGCTGACAGCAGGCTCCATTGGCTTGCGGCTGCGCCAGGTTTGTGTCGGAGCGCTCTGCAGCAACCCCGAGCGCCCGCACTCAGTATTTCCATGACAACCGAAAAATTTGGTTTCAGGCCCATCGAGCCTGAAGCAGACCTGGACAAGGCAGAGCCCTCTTCGATTCTGTACGGCGCTCCCGCTGGTGCGATGCAGCCAGATCAGGACTACCGGCTTCTGGAGCACTCCTATCGCAATTCACCTGAATACGCAGCGATGGTGGAGCGCTATCCCCTACTAAGGAGCTTGATATCAGCCTGCGTTTCTTCTGAACTGGTTGGTCATCCGCTAGTAATAGCTTGCGTGGAGCACCCTACTCTGACGCTGCAGTGGGATCGTAGCCACGGTGAATAATGTTCTGGTAATCCTCTCCATGGGCTATGCTGCACTAATCACTTATTATCTAAGAGAATGTCTGAGATCGAGGAAATCAATAAACTTGTCACGTTTGGCCTGGTAGACGGCAAGCTTCGGATTCTGCAGGTCAATGCAAATATTTGGGGTGATGTTACCGGGAGCATTCAGGGTAGTGTTCGTGGCGATATATATGGAGACGTTGAAGGAAGTGTAGAAGGATATGTCGGGCGCGATGTTGGCGCAAATGTTGGTCGCCATGTATTAGGTAATGTTAATGGCAATGTAGAGGGAAGCGTTTGGGGGGATATCAAGGGCGATGTATGGGGTAATGTCTTTGGAAAAGTTGAGGGTAATGCTGAAGAGTAGCGCCGCATTCCCTTGGGCTTTGATGTTGCCAGCGCATTTGGGGCTTCCTGAAAAAGAACAGACCGACTGCGCCGCAGTAGATTTGGGCATTTTTAGACGGTAGAATGTTACCAAACGGGTGCAAATTCGCCCAAAAGCCGCCCAGAGTTTTCCACATGTATCGGTGCGAGCATCGTGATCAGCTCTCGTTAGAAGACTTCTTCCTGCTATTTGGCGGACAACTCTCAGGTGACAATCGCTGGATCAAGCTGGCCGAGCTGATCCCGTGGGACGAATTGGATGATGACTATGCATCCCATTTCTGCAAGGGGTTTGGAGCTCCAGCGAAGCCATTTCGCATGGCATTGGGAGCTTTAATCATCAAAGCCCGCTTGGGGCTCACGGATGAAGAACTCGTTGAGCAGATCAAAGAAAACCCATACCTCCAGTTCTTCCTAGGCTTGGAAGGGTTTCAGTATTCGTCGCCATTTGACCCATCGATGATGGTGTACTTCCGGAAACGGCTTCCCGAATCGGTGGTGAATGACTGCAATGAACGAATCGTCTGGCATGGTCTGAATGTGATCCATTCTTCTGCTGCAAACGATCACGATGATGACGACGGTAACCAAGGAGGTGAAACCGGCCGCGCAGACCATCAGCAGACCAGATCCGACACGCCACGGACCAATCAAGGCTCATTGCTGATTGATGCAACATGTGCACCTGCAGATATTCGCCACCCCACTGATCTCTCGCTGCTCAATTAAGGCAGAGAGTTGTCCGAGATGCTCATCGATGCGATGCATGCTCAGGTCCGAGATGCCTTTGGCCATAAGCCTCGCACACACCGCAAACACGCCAGGTAGCAGTTTCTGGCCGTGATCAAAAAGTAGCGACCACGAACCAACAAAATCTGTCAGGCGATCAAGCAGCAGCTTGCTCATCTCAAGCGCAATCTCACCAGTATCGATGCCCTAACTGTCTGTGGTGCAAGCCTTCTGGCCGCTGGCCGATACGTCTACTAGAAGCTTTTGGTTGTCAGCGAGCTGGTCCGTCAGCAGAACATTCTTTAGCACTCTGATAGCAGAAGTATTCCTGACCGCATCGTCAGCCTCAGGCAGGCTCATATCAGGCCGATCGTGCGTGGCAAGGCAAGGTGCAACGTTGAGTTTGGAGCAAAAATTTCGATCTCGGTGACAGGTGAGGGCTTTACCTTCCTGGATCGACTCAGCTTTGATTCCTATAACGAAGGAGAAGACCAGAAGGCCCAGGCAAAGGCCTATCGCCGCCGTCATGGTCACTACCCAGAAGTTATCTGTGCCGATCAGATCTATCGAACCTGCGCTAATCGAGCCTTCTGCCTGCGCCATGGCATTCGCTTGAGTGGTCCAAGGCTCGGTCGCCCCAAGAGCGATCCAGAGTTATTGGCTGAAGAGAAACGCCAGTTTCTAGATGATCAGAGGCAACGCAACGCTGTCGAAGGAAAAATCGGCCAGGGCAAACGGCGGTTTGGATTGGGTCTGACCCGGAGAAGCTCGCTGTCACTCAGGGTTCAACCATTGCACTGAATGTGCTGGTGATGAACCTCGAGAAGCTGCTGGAGCTTCTTTTTGTCTTTTTTGCGGCCTTGCTACGCCTTCTCCTGGTCAATGAGAGCGGTCAGAGTGTTCGCACTCTGCCGCTGAAGCCTCAGATGGCTGCGGCGTGATGATCGGGCTGCGTGCTCAACCAAGGTCCATTTTTGTTGAGGCTGACCCCTGAATCACTTTCTCAGTAGGCCCTACCTAGAATTCGATTTGGGCTTCTCGCGTCCACACGCACCCTTTGGGGTTCCCCCGATTCGGTGGACAGTGATCAGGGCCTCGCGGGGGTGAGTGTACGGGTAGCGATGAACTGCTGTTCGTAGTCGATCGGGCTGAGATAGCCGATCGTTGAGTGACGACGCTCGCGGTTGTAGTAACCATCGATCCAGAAGACCATGTGCCTGATCAGCTGTTGAGGGCTTTTCGGGGTCTCTGCATCGTCATCGAGGTCCAGTTCGTGTTTGAGGGTGGAGAAAAAGCTCTCCACCACTGCGTTGTCCCAGCAGCAGCCCTTGGCTCGACTTGCTGCAGCTGATCTTGTGGCTCTCCAGCAACCGCCTGTAGGCCATGGCCCGATATTGGCCGCCCTGATCCGTGTGGATCAGGAGCTGGTCTAGTTCGATCTGACGGTGACCGATGGCCCTGTTGAGAGCCTCTAACACCAGCGTGGCCTCCATCGAGGCGCCCATAGCCCAGCCGACTACGCGGCGGCTGTAAAGGTCGATCCAGATCGCCAAATACCGCCATCCGGCTGTGGTGCGGATGTAGGTGATATCACCAGCCCAACAGCGGTTGGGTGCAAGGGGGGCAAAGTCCTGCTGCAGCAAGTGTCCGCCGACAATAAAGTTGGCCGGTCGGCGACAAGCTCGTTGGCCGGTGGGGTGAGTGCTGGAGACCCTGGTGCCGATGCGCAGGGACCAGGGGATGCCGGCACCACTGACCAGCCACCAACGCAACCTGTACATGACGAAACGACGAGGCGGCAGCAGCCAGGAGGCTGCTGCCGCAGCGGCTGGCATCTCAGTGCGCAGCGCCCGCCGGATTGAGAGGAACCAGCTGCAGCCCAGGGCGAACCAGCTCCGTGGCCGCACCCGGCCCGATCCGCTGGAGGGTGTCTGGGAGGAGGAGCTGGTGCCGCTGTTGCAACGTGCGCCAGCGTTGACACCGATCACTCTGCTGGAGCACCTGCAGCGGCAGAAGCCCGATTTCGACTGGATTCCTCTGCAACGGACCTTGCAGCGACGGGTGCGGGAGTGGAAGGCGTTGCATGGCCCGGATCCAGAGGTGATCTTCCCTTTGAGCTACGAGCCCGGCGAGATCGCCTTCTGTGACTTCACCCAACTCAAGGGGGTGTGAGGTGACGATCGCTGGCGAGGCGTTCCCCCATCTGCTGTTCCACTACCGCCTGGCATGGAGCGGCTGGAGCTATGCGCAGGTGGTGCAGGGCGGCGAGAGTTTCGTCGCCCTCTCCGAGGGGTTGCAGAACGCCCTGTCATCCTGCGGTGGGGTCCCAGATGAACTGCGCACCGACCGGTTGTCGGCGGCGTGCCGTAACCGCAACGGCAGTTTTTCAGCCGACATCACCAGCCGTTACCACGCCCTGTGCAGTCATTACGGCCTGGCCTACAGCCGCAACAACCTGAGGGTGGCGCATGAGAACGGCCGTATGGAGAGTCCCCATGGCCATCTCAAGCGGCGGATCGAGCAGGCGCTGCTGCTGCGCGGCAGCAGCGATTTTGACTCGCTGGCTGCGTACCAGGCCTTCCTAGCTGCGGTGCTCGAGCAATACAACCGACCGCGGCTGGTCCGGCTGGAGCAAGAGAAAACGGCGCTGCGGCCGCTGCCGCGCTTTCGCTTTGCCGACTACGACATCGAGCAGCTCACGGTGCGGCGCACCAGCACGATCGAGGTGCGCAGGGTGGTGTATTCGGTGCCGCCGCGGCTGATCGACCAGCGGCTGACGGTGCGGATTTATCACGACCGGCTGCAGCTGCTTCTGGGCCGGCAGATCGCCTGCGAACTGGCGCGGCGCCACGGCGGCGTCGAGCGCCATGGTCGGGCGTGGAGCATTGATCTGGAGCATCTGATCGATGCGCTCAGGCGCAAACCCCGGGCGTTGCTGCACTGCCGTTACCAGCGGGAGCTGTTCCCCGATGAGCGCTGGTGGCAGCTGTGGCAGCAGCTGCGCAATAGCGGTGATCGCGCCGCCGCCGCTCGGCTGTTTACGGAGCGAAGCGGAGTGGGCCGGAGGCCGTTGGTCGAGGCGCTGTATGTCGGCTGCCGAGTGGCCGGCTACGAGCCAGTGCTCGCCTGGCTCGAGAAGGCCCACCAACGGCAGGGGCTGTCTCTGGCGGCGCTGCAGCAACGCTTCCGGCTGCCGCCCCATCGCCCCCTGCCACCACAACGCATTTCCCAACACACGCTGCAGAGCTATGACGACCTCCTTGCCCTCCATCCCGCGGCCCCAGGCGGCGGAAGCCGCACTGCCGATCCTGCTGCGGCAGCTGCAGTTGGCATGGATCCGCTCCCACTGGCAGAGCATCGCCTCGCAGGCTGAGGCGGAAGGCTGGAGCCACAGCCAGTTCCTCTATGCCCTGTGCGAGCAGGAGGTGGAGCAACGCCAGCATGCCCGCCAGCACCGGCTGCTGCGCGCGGCCCATCTGCCCTGGAGCAAGGCCCTGGCGGACTACGACCATGGTGGCCGGATCGAGGCCCACCGGTGGCAGGAACTGGAGGCCTTGAGCCGCCAGAGCGAGTGGCTGCAGCGGGGCGAGAACGTGCTGCTGTTCGGCCCCAGCGGTGTAGGCAAAACCCACCTGGCGGTCGGCATCGCCCTGGCGCAGATCGGTCTGGATCAGGCCTGCCGCTTCTACCCGGCCACGAGCCTGGTGCAGGAGCTGCAGAAAGCCCGCGCCGAGTACAACCTGCCGGCAGCGCTGGAGCGGCTGGATCGCTACCCGCTGCTGCTGATCGATGACATCGGGTACGTGCGGCGGGATGAACAGGAGAGCAGCGTGCTGTTTGAGCTGATCTGCCACCGCTACGAGCGCCGATCGCTGCTGATCACCGCTAATCAGCCGTTCACCGCCTGGGATGAGATCTTCCCCAGCAGCTCGATGACCGTCGCGGCGGTGGACCGGCTGGTGCACCACTGCCACATCATCGAGATCAGCGGCGACAGCCACCGCCGCGCGCAGGCAAGCCGGCGCAGCGGCAGCCAACAGCCAAAGCAGCCATAGAGAAGCGGAGAACAGCCCGGGAGATTGTCGTCCGGCGACAACCTGGCGCCGATGGAAGCAGGCCCCGGTAGGGAGCTCCGCACGAGCCGGCGGACTGTGGGGTCCGCCGGCTCGTGCGCTCCAGGGCAAGGTTCAGCGGAGGTCTCGGCGCCTAACCGGCCAACGTGGTTGTCGCCTGGTGCCGATCAGAGGAAGACAGTGCTGGCAATGGCTCGGACTGATAGGTGGCTCAGTTTTCATGTCGCCTCCAGCGTCATCGCCCCCCGGTTGTCGCCGGCGACAACGGGGGGCGATCAGTTCCCCTCACCGGCCAACTTGATTGACGCCAACCGGCCAAGGGGCTTGACGCGGGACAAGCAAGTTCTCCGCGACCCCAGAGGCCTTACTGCCGTTATTGCGACAAGGCCTGAACCCACGCCTGGTCTTGGCCTTGAGCGCTGAACAACGCATGAGCCTGGCAATGCGGTGGTGGCCCACCTTGAGACCAGCAGCCTTGAGCTCCTGATGGACGCGTGGTGCTCCGTAGAAACCGCGGTGCCGATCAAAAACCGCCTGCACCTGGGCCGTGATGGCCTCGTTCTCCTGGGCCCGTGGACCTGGGTTGTGCTGCCGTTGCCGCCAGGCGTAGAAGCCGCTGCGGGCTACACCCAGCTGCTTACACAGCCAGGCCGTGGAGAAGCGGCCTGAGAGGGCCTCGATCATGCGAAACCTCTCGGCGGCAGCTGCTCTTTTGCAAAGTGCGCTGCCGCCAGCCTGAAAAAATCCTTCTCCCCCCTGAGCTCACGGTTTTCCTTGCGCAGCCGGGCCAGTTCAGCCCTTTCCTCGCTAGTCAGTTGACCCTGCTCAGGGGGGCCAAAGTCCCCGCGATCAATCCGGGCTTGCCTGACCCACTTAGAAAGGCTGCTGATGGGAATACCCAGCCGCTGGGCGACAGCCGTACAGCTGAGGCCCTCACTGAGGCAGAGCTCAACAGCTTCTTGCTTTTGCTGCGCCGTGAACTGGCGTCTTGATTTGGTCAGGTTCGTCATCGATGGACAGTCTGAGGTGCATGGCGTGACTCCCATCGACCTGTCCACGAAACCGGGGCAACCCCACCTTGGCTGTTTTGGGGTGAACGTCACGAGCAAGGTAAAGACGACTAAACGAGGCGCTCATCAGCAGCATCTGCTCAGCTCTTGTCGAGAGCTGGCTGTTCTGATAGGATTGTGGTAATATCTTTGTTGTGGAAAAATGTCCACATATCACAAGTTAGCTCAAGCAGCCATTGTAGGAGCCGCATTCGTAGGTGGATGTGTGCCTCATGATCGTACGAGTCAAAGCGGTGTTCCTAGTCACCAAGAATCATCGTCAGCTCTTGTCGCACCCACAGTTAAACCTGGGACAAGCGCTACTTCAAGTTCAATAAAGCCTCTTCTACCACTGATTTCGCCCGCAGCTCCATCTGTTCGAAATTTTGCTCTCGAAAGCGCGGGCCTTGCCGCGTCTCAAGACATAAAGCCACTCAGAGAGAATTCTTGCGGCCATGGATGCTCTGATTCGCTATCGCAGGCTTCTGCCACTATTGCATCTGCAGAATCAAAATCAGCACCAAAGCAAGATGAGAGATCTCACGTCCTGCCGACCATACAAGTCGGAGATCTGCTAAGCGAGCAGCAGCGTTTAGCCGATGCCAAGAGTGTCGCCCTCGAGCAGCAGGCCAAGCAGCAGCTCGAGCAGGAGCGCATCGCAACAGAGCGCCAGGCTGAAACCCAGCGGCTGGCCGCAGCGCGGCTTGAGCAGCAGCGTCTAGCCGATGCCAAGCGTGTCGCCCTCGAGCAGCAGGCCAAGCAGCAGCTCGAGCAGGAGCGCATCGCAACAGAGCGCCAGGCTGAAACCCAGCGGCTGGCCGCAGCGCGGCTTGAGCAGCAGCGTCTAGCCGATGCCAAGCG
>NZ_JAGQBS010000013.1:0-64022 GCF_024345755.1 Cyanobium sp. L1E-Cus
AGGCTCAAAGCTACTCTCAAAGAGTAAGAAGAAGGTAAATTAGAGCTGGATCACCCAGAAATCCACCTATCTGCAAAATTGCTCTGTGCTGCCAGCGTGAAACCCTCGTTGACCAGAGCTTCCCTAGGTGCTCTGGGGGCTGTCCCATTGCTCAACAATCCGCATCACCTCTTGGGCGCAGCGGATCGATTCCTCGGCATCTTGGTGATCAAAGCGCTCCAGCGGCGGCGTGTCGTCGTCTGGATAGCGCGTGCTGGTGGCCATGCGGCTCAGCGGTTTGAGACGCAACTGCAGCAGAGGCTCCGTCGGCACACCCAGTGATGTGAGGCACATCACGAGTTCGGTGAGCTGGTGGGTGTGGGCTGGCTCAGCGCCGAGCTCAAGGATGGCCCCTTTCAAGGCTTTCTCTGCTGCTTGCGAGGCAAAAAAACAGGCTTGGGCGTGAAAGTCACGGGTGTCAGCCAGCACAGCCAATTCGAGGTCATTGCGGGCCTGATCCAGCCAGGCTTGAGGTCGTGTGTTCATGGGTCGCGTTGGAAGAGCGGCACGGCCTCGCTAAAGGTGGCCCTCCAGGTCGGATGGCTGGCGTGCGCTTTGCGCTGCCAGCTGTCACGGCTCATGGCGATCAGGTCGTCCCCCAGGTGCGCATCGGTCAAAGCATCCGCAACGGCCTCGGCGTCTTGCTGGGTGGAGCCAACGGCGATCAGGTCGACATCGGAATGGCCATCGAAATCACCCCTGGCCCGGGATCCAAACAGCAGCACCTCCTCAATGCCGATGCCCTGATTCACGCAAGCTTGGCCGACCTCCTCGGTTTTGCGGCGTAATTCGGCCAGCCAACTCTCATGCCGAGCCTGCCGAATTCGGGCGAGAGTGGACATCGATGCCATGGAACCAAGGTTAAGCGCATCGGCAAAGCAGCCATGGAGCAAGGCAGGGCAAGCAACGGGGCCTTCACCAACACGACCGCCCATGCCGCCTTCAGCCCCTGCGGCCAGTACCGCTGGTGGCTGGAGCGGCTGTGGCAGCCGGCGGCGCCAAGGCTGCTCTTCATCGGCCTCAATCCGTCGCGGGCCGATGGGCAGCGCGACGATCCCACCCTGCGGCGGTTGGTGGGTTTTGCCCAGCGCTGGGGCTACGGCAGCCTCGAGGTGCTCAACCTGTTTGCGCGCATCAGCCCATCGCCGGCGGTGTTGCGCCGCGTAGCTGATCCGTTGGGGGCAGAGGCTGATTCCTGGATCCGGCGGCGCCTGGCGGCCCAACCTGAAGCCACCCTCTGGCTGGGCTGGGGCAACCAGGGCACCTGGCGGCGGCGCGATCAGGAGGTGCTGGCCTTGGTGCAGGGGCGTGGTCTCTGGGCCCTGGGTCTCACCGCCGCCGGCCAGCCCCGCCATCCCCTCTATTTGGCCAGCGATGTTGCGCTGCAGCCACTCACCTGGCACAACCAACAGACCCTGGGGCATCCTGTGGGCAGCTCCGTTTCGCTGCCTGGCGCGCCCCCATGTCCCGCATCCCCCGCCGCTACGCCGTGCATCTGCATATGAGCGGCGGCCAGACCGAAACCGTCCATTTCCCCACCCTGGAGGCGTTTCAGCAGTGGTATGGCGGGGTGCTTACCGCCTCCGCCCCAGACGCCTTTGTGAATGTGCCGATCGGCGACCTGGAGGGCGAGTATCTGGTCGTGCGACCCAACGGCGTGATTGGCATCCATGTGGAGCCCAAGTTCAACGCCCTCGATGAATGACGCCTGAGCGGCTGGGTCTGCTCTGGGGGGTCACGGTTTTTGCCGGGGCCACAGCTCAGGCCCTGGCCTGGCTCACCGGCTTGCCTGGGGTGGTGCTGCTGCTCAGCGCCGGTCTGGTGATCGGCCGCTCCGGCTTTGGCCTTGTAGAACCCCTCGACCTGGGTGCGGGTCTGGGCACGGTGGTAGGCCTGCTGGTGAGCCTGGTGCTGTTTGACGGTGGCATCAACCTGCGCTTGCCCGGTGATGCCACCAAGCAGGCAGTGCTGCGCATCGTGCTGGTGCGCCTGGTGCTCGGCCTCGCCGCTGGCCTGCTGGCCGCCCACTGGTTGGCGGGGCTGAACTGGTCGCTGGCGGCGGTGTTCAGCGCCATCGTGCTGGCCACTGGCCCCACCGTGGTAAATCCGCTGGTGCGGCAGATCCGCCTGGCGCCGCCCCTGGGCGAGGTGTTGGAGGGGGAGGGCCTGATCCTGGAGCCGATTGGTGCCGTGCTGGCGCTACTGCTTTTGGAGCTGGCCCTTGGCGACCTCCATGGCTGGCGGGAGCTGGCCCTGGGGCTGCTGCAACGGCTCGGCGGCGGTGTGGCGATCGGTGCGCTCTGCGGCTGGCTGCTGGCCGAAGCCCTGCGCCGCATCCCCGCCCAGCCGGCCGGGGCCCTGAGGCTCCAGCTCACCTTGGGCACCTTGTTTCTGATGTTTAGTGGCTGTGAGTTGCTGCTGCCCGAATCGGGGCTGCCAGCGGCCGTGGCTGCTGGTGTGGTGGTGGGTCGCCGGCCCGATACCGATGCCGCCGAGCTCGATGAGTTGATTCGTCAGTTGGCCCAGCTGGCGATCACGATGCTTTTTCCCCTCCTGGCCGCAGATGTGAGCTGGGCCGAACTCAGCCCCTTGGGCTGGGGAGGGGTGGCCTGCGTGCTGAGTTTGATGCTGCTGGTGCGCCCCGTGGCCATCGGCCTGGCTACCTGGGGCCTCGATTTCACCCTGCCCCAACGGGCCCTGATGAGCTGGCTGGCGCCCCGCGGCATCGTTACCGCAGCGGTGGCCAGTCTGTTTGCGATTCGGCTTGAGCAGGCGGGAGTGGTGGGGGCCGGCCGTCTGCAGGGGTTGGTGTTTCTGACGATCCTGCTCACCGTGGGGCTGCAGGGCCTAAGCGCCGGCCCCCTGGCCCGCTGGCTGGGCCTTTCAGAGGTTTCAGAGGCAGCGGGCGATGCGGGGGCGGTCGTCGCCGCATCGGTGCAGCAGAAGCCAGGTGGCCAGTAGGTCTGGTCCCTGGAGGCTGCCGAGCAGCGCTGCCCGCAGGCTCTTCATGATCACGCCCTTCTTGACGCCAGCGGCAGTTGCGGCCTCGCCAAGCAGCGCCTGGGCCTGATCGGGCTCCAGGGCACCAGGCGGCAACTGGTCCAGTAGGGCTGCCAGAGCTGGGCGGGCACCCTCGAGTTCGAGCTGGGCGCTGGCAGCTTCGTTGAGGGCTGGGGTTGCAAAGAACGGCCGGGCCTGGTCGACACCGTCGGCCAGCAGGGTGAGGGAGGGGCCGAGCAGCTCACATAGCTGAAGCTGCCAGGCGGGATCTGCGCTGATGCCGCTGGAATCAGCCGGCCAGCCCGCGGCGGCCCAGAGGGGCAGCAGCTGCTGCCGCAGGGCCTCTGGGCCCAGCTCGTGCAGCACCTGGCCGTTTAGCCAGTTGAGCTTGTCCCAGTCGAAGCGAGCGCCGGCGCGGTTGACCCGCTCGAAGGAAAACGCTGCCGCGGCCTCAGCCAGGCTGAAGCGCTCGCCCATCCCCTCCGGCGGCGACCAGCCCAGCAAGGTCATGTAGTTGGCCAGGGCTTCAGCCGTGTAGCCCATCTGCCGAAAGTCACTCACCGAGGTGACGCCATCGCGCTTGGAGAGCTTCTTGCCCTCCTGGTTGAGGATCAGGGGGGTGTGGGCAAACACCGGTGGCTCGGCGCCAAGGGCTTGATAAAGCAGCAGCTGTTTGGCGGTGTTGGCGATGTGGTCTTCGCCGCGGATCACATGGCTGATCGCCATGGCGGCATCGTCCACCACCACCACCAGGTTGTAGAGGGGGTCGCCGATTTGGTCGGCGGCGGCGCGGCGGGCTATCACCATGTCGCCACCTAAATCGGCGCCGGCCCAGCGCATTTCGCCCCGCACCAGGTCACTCCAGGTGATCGTGGCGTCGTCGTCGATGCGGAAGCGGATGGTGGCTTGGCGCCCCTCGGCGATGAAGGCCTGTTGCTGCTCGGCCGTTAGGTCGCGATGGCGGTTGTCGTAGCGGGGGGCCTGCTTGCTGGCCGCCTGCTGCTCCCGCATGGCAGTGAGTTCCGCCTCGCTGGCGTAGCAGCGGTAGGCGTGGCCGGATGCAAGCAGTTGCTCGATGGCGGCCCGGTGCTCGCTGATGCGAGCGCTCTGAATTATGGGTTCGCCATCCCATTGCAACCCCAGCCACTGCAGCCCTTCGAGGATGTTGGTGGTGTATTCGGGCTTGCTGCGCTCTTTATCGGTGTCTTCAATGCGCAGCAAAAACTGACCGCCCAGGCGGCGGGCATAAAGCCAGTTGAAGACTGCTGTGCGGGCGGTGCCTATGTGCAGCGTGCCCGTTGGGCTCGGGGCGAGGCGAACCCGCACTTGGCGATCTGAAGATGGTTGCCCTGCTACGGACTGCGCAGCATCCACAGGGACAACTCCTAATTGAAATGGAACGGGACTGACGGGATTCGAACCCGCAACTTCCGCCGTGACAGGGCGGTGCTCTAACCGGTTGAACTACAGTCCCAGGCAGCTTTTTAGGCTAACTGTGTCGCGGAGGCGACTTTGAAAGTATCCGTGATGGCCGGTCCGCTCGTCAACCAATTGGTTTAGGGCAGACCGGCATTGCGGATCGGCATAAAAGCCGCATGAATCTCAGGGCCTAAACCCTGCTGGCTCAATCAAACGAACCTGATTGCCTCGGGCTGTGAATTCACGACCTTGGTCGCTCTGCACAACCACCCTGCCACCGGATTTCACCCGGATCACCCGAGCTCGAACCCAGCCCAGAGCGGCTGATTCGAGCACCTTGACCACATCCCCGGGTTGTAAATCCAACTCCATGCTCAAACCAGCAAACTGCAAATTGGGGCATCGAACGCGCCGTGGAGGACTTGAACCCCCGACATCAGGTTTTGGAGACCTGCGTTCTACCAACTGAACTAACGGCGCATGGCCGATGCCCCGTAAATAGGAGACCGCAGCTAATCAGCCAGCTGTCTAGAGGAATCCCAAGACGGCAGGCTGACGTTGCGTTGGCAACCTCAGCGGTCGAAGCGTTGCTTGACGCGCGTGGCTTTACCCACCCGGTCGCGCAAGTAGAAGAGCTTCGCCCGACGCACCTTACCTCGGCGCTCCACATTGACGGAGGCAACTTGAGGACTGTGAAGCATGAAGACCCGTTCCACGCCAATGCCCTGGAAGATCCGGCGCACCGTGATCGTTTCGTTGAGGCCGCCATGGCGCTTAGCGATCACCACGCCCTCATAGGGCTGAACACGCTCCTTATTGCCTTCGCGGATGCGCACCCCCACCTTGACGGTGTCGCCGACGTAAATGTCGGGCAGCTCGTCTTTAAGTTGCTCTGCCTCAAAGGCCCGGATCAGCTCTTGGGCGCTGAGTTTGCCGGTTTTGGCCTTCGTGGCGGCGGGTTTTTCTTGCACCGCGGTGGCCGCAGGAGCTGCAGTCCTCTCGGTGGCCGCAGGAGCTGCCGTGCTCTGGGTGGCGTCTACCACCTGATCAGCTGCTTGATTTTCTGTCGACTCCGTTGCCATCTCAGCTCCGCTACGCCTGGCCAAAGATGCAGTGTACCGGCTCGTGGTGCCCCGTTTTCTATTCCGGCTTTGCCACAGCGGTCCAGTCCCATTGGTAGCTTTCAGTTCTGCCCTACATCGCTGCCGGATAGCTGCCGGTGGGTCATTGCATGAATCTGTTTGCCGACCTACTTGCCAGCACCAAGGGCGCGGCGGTTGCCTCCCCCACCGTTGAAACCGGTCCACGCATCCAAAAGGG
The DNA here is from genome assembly GCF_024345755.1 of Cyanobium sp. L1E-Cus. NCBI lineage: Bacteria > Bacillati > Cyanobacteriota > Cyanophyceae > Synechococcales > Prochlorococcaceae > Cyanobium > Cyanobium sp. L1E-Cus. Next base: position 5,779 of record NZ_JAGQBS010000013.1, read on the forward strand.
AAGGCGCGGCGTTGAAATCAAGTCGGCCCGCGAGATCGACACCATGCGCAAGGCCAGCCGGATTGTGGCCACGGTGCTGCGTGAAATTCTGGAGCTGGCGGCTCCCGGCATGAGCACCGGCGACCTCGATCGCCATGCCGAGAAGCGCATCCGCGAGATGGGTGCTACTCCCAGTTTCAAGGGGTATCACGGTTTCCCGGCCAGTATTTGCGCCTCAATCAACAACGAAGTAGTCCACGGCATCCCGAACAGCAAACGGGTTATTCAGGCCGGCGACCTGGTGAAGATCGACACCGGTGCCTACTTCGACGGCTATCACGGCGACAGCTGCGTCAGCCTTTGTGTAGGTGAAGGCGCCACCGAGGAGGCCCAGACCCTCTGCCGGGTGGCCCAGGAATCGCTGATGCAAGGGCTGCGCCAGATCAAGGCGGGCAACACCTTGCTCGACATTGCTGGAGCGGTCCAAGACCACGTCGAGGCCCACGGTTTTGCGGTGGTCGAGGACTACACGGGCCATGGAGTGGGCCGCAATCTGCACGAGGAGCCCTCGGTGTTCAACTTCCGCACCCGAGATCTGCCCAACATGAAGCTGCGCCCGGGCATGACCCTGGCGGTGGAGCCGATTCTCAACGCCGGCAGCAAGGCCTGCCGCACCCTCAAGGATCGCTGGACCGTGGTGACCGTTGATGGCAGCTGGTCGGCCCAGTGGGAACACACCATCGCCGTAACCAGCGAGGGTTGCGAAATCCTCACCGACCGCGATTTCTAGGGCTGGTCGGGGCTTGGCCGCGTCAGCAGCTTGAAGTAGCCCCAACGCGCCAGGGTGCTTAGCGGCATCAACAGATAGGTGAGGGGGTTTGGGGTCACGATGATCAGGCTGAGCCCTAATCGGGCCTGGGCAAGTACCTGATTGGCCACGAATCCTGGCCCCATCACCCCGATTGGGTTGAGGCTTGAGCGGAATGGCCCCAGCACCAGCCTGCGGATGCGCAGGGGCCCGCTGGCACCAGAGAGATCCAGGGCACGCAGGCTCACCAAACTGCCTAACAGCCGTTTGCTCAGTTCATAGAGAGGGCTGAGGGCGGGCTGGATCTCCGCCTCCGAGGTGTTGATCCACACCTCTGGCTTGGGCCGCTCTGGCCGGGGGCTTTGTTCCACCACCTCGGCAAACAGCTCCAGCAGCCGCCAGCTGCTCAGGGCATTCACCTCCAGGGCAAGCGCCGTGGCAGAGCGGCTGCGGAGTTGTTGCTGGTTGATGCCGTGGTTCAGCACCAGGATGTCTACCCGCTCCAGTAGCCCACGTAGCTCCTGCTCCTGGCCGCATTGCCAGCAGACCTGCTCTAAGGGAATCGCTGTGCCAGCAGGATCCAGCAGGAGCAGAGGTTCGCTGCTGCTGGTGAGGGCTACCAGTGAGGCGCCCTGCTGGGCTAGCTCCTGGAGTAGGGCCCGACCCAGGCTGCCGCTCGCACCGGTAACCGCAATCCGGCATCCGTCAAAACTGGTCATCTGCCTGGCGTAAACGGCGGCCGACGCGTCAGCATGGCCGGAAATAGATGACGTAAACGCCGCCTTGATGCCCACTGGCATGATCCCTGAGACTGTTGCCCCCCTAGTGCCCCTATTTGCTCCTCACTGCGGGGGGCTAGGTCGGCTGATGGCTTTAGAGAGTGCTTTGGCTGTCCTGCTGGAGGGCGATTGGGCTGGTAAGCGCCTGTTGCAGGGGGGGCGTAGCCACATGCTGCGGCTTAGCTGGAGTGGTGAGACCGCACCCCAGGAAATTCTCCACTGCGATTTGACTTTTCCTGATTTTCCAGAGGTGAAGTACAGCTTCGAGCTGCCCTGCCACCAGCTGGTGCAGTGGTTGATGGATCGGGAGGGGGAGCAGTTGCCGGCGAGTTTCTGGCAATGGCTTTTGCTGGGTCAGCCGCCCCTTGCTACCGAACCAGTGGGCAGCGCCGCCTAAATTTCGCTTCAAGACACCCCCAAGCGAGGTTGACCGATGGCCCCCACCTTGCTGATCGGCTCCTGCGAATCCTTCAGTGGCAAATCGGCGGTGGTGCTTGGCATGGCCCGCCAGCTGGCTCGTCAAGGGGTACCGGTGCGTTTTGGCAAGCCCCTAGCCACCAGCCTCGATAGCCCGGTGGATCCTGCCAGCCAGGCGCCTCTGCTGGATGCCGATGTGCGTTTCATCGGCGCCACCCTGGGGCTTCCGGAAGCCAATCTGATTTCCTCCCTGCACGTGCTCGACCCGGCCACGGCAGAGCGGCGGCTGCTGCAGGGTGACTTGGATCCCGGCTCGGGTTTTGAGCAGCTGCGTCAGCAGCTGGCCGCCGCCAGCGACGGGCTCACCCTGCTGGAAGCCGCCGGCAGCCTGCATGAGGGATTGCTTTACGGCCTCAGCCTGGCCCAGCTGGCCCGGGGCTTGGAGGCATCGGTGTTGCTGGTGCATCCCTGGATCGATAGCTGCAGCATCGACCCGCTCCTGGCGGCTCAGGCCGAGTTGGGTGAGCATCTGGCGGGGGTGATACTCAATGCCGTTAAGCCGGGGCTTGTGGCCCAGCTGTGCGCCGAAGTGGTACCTGCCCTGGAGCGCCTTGGTTTGCCGGTGCTTGGCGTCATGCCCCAGAGCCCGCTGCTGCGCAGTGTCACGGTGGAGGAGCTGGCCCTGCGGCTCGGTGCCCAGGTGCTGTGCTGCCCGGAACGGCTCGATCTCCTAGTGGAAACCCTCTCGATTGGCGCCATGAATGTCAACTCGGCAATGGAGTTTTTCCGGCGCCGCCGCAACATGGCGGTGGTGACTGGCGCTGATCGCACCGATATTCAGCTGGCAGCCCTGGAGGCCTCAACCCAGTGCCTGATTCTCACGGGCGCTGGAGATCCGCTGCCCCAGCTGCTCAACCGGGCCGAGGAGCTCGAAGTGCCCCTGCTCAAGGTGGAGCACGACACCCTCACTACGGTGGAAGTGATTGAGCAGGCCTTTGGTCATGTGCGTCTGCACGAAGTGGTGAAGGCAAGCTTTGCCTTCCGGCTGGTGGAAGAGCATTGCAATTTCGAGCGCCTGTTTGCTCGGTTGCAGTTGCCCGCGTTAATGAAATAACGCTGCTAGTTTCAAAGGACTGACAGGTGGCTACTGGTGTCGCGGTCCCTTGATCTTCCGTCGATTGATCGTATCGACACCCTGGCCCAGGAACTGGCGATGCTCCAGGACCGCAGCAAGCGTCGGATTGCAATTTTGGGCAGTCGCCATGTGCCCGTTGTTTCGATCCATCTGGTCGAATTAGTGGCCCGCTCCCTGGCCCAGGAGGGTCACAATCTGATCACCTCTGGATCCCAGGGCGTTAATGCGGCGGTGATTCGCAGCGTGCTGGAGATTGATCCGGCCAGGCTCACCGTGCTTTTGCCCCAGAGCCTCGATCGCCAACCCGGAGAGTCTCGCGATCAATTGGAGCGAGTGCTGCATCTGGTGGAGAAGCCAGAGCACGATGAGCTGCCCCTGCCGATGGCAAGCAGCCTCTGCAACCAAGACATCATCAGTCGTTGCGATCAGCTGATTTGTTACGCCTTCCACGACAGTGAAACCTTGCTTGCCAGCTGCCGGGTCGCGGAGGACATGGGCAAGGTGGTGAGCGTGATGTTCTTCGATTAAATCTGTGGCCTAGGAGCCCAGCAGCGCTTTTAGGCCTTCCACGTAGAGCAAGCCGCTGCAGGTGAGAGAGCCTGCCCAGCAGAGGCCTCGCAGCGGTGGCACGTTGCCTACGTACATGCCGATGTAGGCCAGGCGCAGCAGGGGATGGATCCAGGCCGCGGCGATGGCTACCGGGCTGGTGACACCCGCCACCAGGCACAGCAGGGCAGCAGGCGCGTGCAGGGTGAAGGATTCAAAGCAGTTTTGGTGGGCCCAGGCGGCCCGCTTGCCCCAGGCCGGCAGCCGCTCAAACATCGCCCGCGGGGCGCCCAGGTCGGCCATCTGGAAATTGGCCTTGGAGCGGGCGGCGCCCAGGGGCACAATGCTGAATACCACCACGCCAGCTGCCAGCAGCAACGACCAGGCGAAAGGGGCAAGGGTGGAGGTCATGAACTGCAGGCGCAATCAGTGCTTAGTCAGGCTGACAGGCCGCCCCTACGATCCGTGAACTTCTCCGACCTCCAAACTGCGCCCCATGGCCGACACCTATTCCTTCGATGTGGTGAGCGATTTCGATCGCCAGGAGCTCGTCAACACAATCGATCAGGTGCGCCGCGACGTGGGCACCCGCTACGACCTCAAGGATTCCAATACCGAAATAGAGGTGGAGGAGGCGAGCCTCACCATCACCACCGCCAGCGACATGACCCTTCAGGCCGTGGAGGACGTGCTGCGCCAGAAGGCAACCAAGCGCAACCTCTCGCTGAAGATTTTTGACTTCCAGAGCCCCGAGCCCGTGGGGGGCAACCGGGTCAAACAGGTGGTGAAACTGCGCAAAGGGTTGAGCTCTGAGCTGGCCAAGCAGCTGAGCAAAACCGTGCGCGACGAGCTCAAGAAGGTGACCGTTTCGATCCAGGGCGAAAGCCTGCGGATCACTGGCAAAAACAAGGACGACCTGCAGCAGGCGATCAACCTGCTCAAGGCCCAGGACGTGGAAGTTCCTTTGCAGTTTGAGAACTACCGCTGAGCCGGTGAAGCCGGCTTGTTCCGCCCCTGGTTGGCGGTTCTGGGTTGATCGGGGTGGCACCTTCACAGACGTGGTGGGCTGCAGCCCAGCTGGCGAGCTGCTGGTGCGCAAGGTGCTGTCGGTGCAGCCGGAGTGCCCGGGGGACCCGGCCGTGCGTGCCATAGCTGCGCTGCTGAGCCGGGAGCCCGGCGTTGTGGCCGGCAGCCCCCTGCCGCTGGGATTGGTGCGGGAGGTGAGGCTTGGCACCACCGTGGCCACCAATGCCTTGCTGGAGCAGCGCGGTGCCGGGGTGGTGCTGCTGATCAATCGCGGCTTTGCCGACCTGCTCAGCATCGGCGACCTGCACCGCCCCGACCTCTTTGCCCTGGCCATTCAGCGGCCCAACCCCTTGCGGGTGCGGGTGCTGGAGGTGGAGGGGCGCCTGGATGCGCAGGGATTCGAGCTTGCACCGCTCCAGTGGGGAGAGGATTTGCAGCAGCAGCTGCTGCAAGCCCAGGCCGACGGCTACAGCAGTTGCGCGGTGGCCCTGCTGCACAGCACCCGCAATTCCAGCCAGGAGCTGCAGCTGGAGCAGTGGCTCGCACCCCTGGGCTTCGAGTCCGTGGTGCTCTCCCATCGGCTCAGTGGCCAGCCCCGGCTGGTGCCCCGCGGCCAGACCGCCTTGGTGGAGGCGGCGGTGGCGCCGGTGCTGGGTCGCTACCTGCGTCAGGTGCAGCGGGCCTTGGGGCCAGCAACCAGGCTGCGGGTGATGCGATCCAGTGGGGCTCTGGCAGCGCCTGAGCTGCTGCTGGCCAAAGACACGATCCTCTCGGGGCCGGCCGGAGGCATGGTGGGCGCCGTGGCTGTGGGCCGGAGGGCCCTTGCTGCCGCTGGGTTGCCGCCGCAGCCGATCGTTGGTTTCGACATGGGTGGCACCTCCACCGATGTGTTCCATTTCGATGACCGCTGCCGCTCAAACGCTGGCGGTGATCTGGCCTGGGAGCGCAGCCCTGCCACCGAGATCGCTGGACTGGAATTGCAAGCTCCGATGTTGCCGATTCACACCGTGGCTGCTGGCGGCGGCTCGGTGCTGCGCTTTGACGGCAGGCGGCTGCAGGTTGGGCCTGTTTCTGCGGGAGCTGATCCCGGTCCAGCGGCTTACCGCCGCGGCGGGCCGCTCACCATCACCGATGCCAACGTGCTGCTCGGCCGCCTGCCGCTTGCCGCCCTGCCAGCGGTGTTTGGCCCCCAGGGCGACCAACCCGCAGATGGGGAAGCGGTGCGGCGAGGGTTTGCGGAGCTGGCGCTTGAGATGGCACTGGTGGCACCTGGGATCAGCCCGGAGCGGCTGGCGGCAGGGGCCCTGCAGATCGCCATTGAAACGATGGCGGAAGCCCTGCGCCGAGTCTCGATCCAACGCGGCCACGACCTGCGCGAGGCCCTGTTGGTGAGCTACGGCGGGGCTGGTGGTCAGCATGCCTGCCGCCTGGCTGAGGTGCTGGCTGTGAGGCGGGTGTTGCTCCACCCCTTGGCGGGGGTGCTTTCCGCCTATGGCCTCGGCATGGCCGAGCAGAGGCTGCTGCTGGAGTGCTCGCCGCGGTTGCCGCTGCGCTCCGACAGCCTCCCCCTGCTGCGTCAGCGCTGCGCCGAGCTGGAGCAGCAGGGGCTCGCCGACCTGCGCCGGCTGGGGGATTTGGCCGAAGGGGCAACTGGCCGGATCGGGGTGCAGCTGGAGCTGCGGGCCGCCGGCAGCGAGCGGGGCCTGGAGGTGACGTGGCTGCCAGACGAGCAAGGGGTTGAAGACCTGCAGCGAGCTTTTAGCGCCGCCCATCTGCAGCGCTTCGGTTATGGCCCGGTGGGCGAAGACTGGATCGTGGAGCGTCTGCTGGTGGAGCTGGCTCCCCCGGCGGTGGTTCCAGAACAGGCAGTGGTTCGAGGAAAGGCAGTAGTTCGAGGAAAGGCAGTAGTTCGAGGACAGGCAGTGGCTGCAGCCCCGCTTGCCCCAACCACTCCCCTGTGGCTGGGCGAGGCGGCTGGCTGGCGGCCGGTGCCGCTGTGGCAGCGCTCCCAGCTGCAGCCCCAGCAGAGGCTCGCGGGGCCAGCCCTGGTTGTCGATGCGACCACCACCACCGTGCTGGAGCCTGGCTGGCAAGCCCTGGTGCTAGCCGATGGAGCCCTGCTGTTGGAGCGGGACGGCGCGGCGGCGGCCAGCAGCGGGGTTGACCAGGCTGTTGAACAGGCTGTTGAAGTTGTGGAGCAGGGGCCCGATCCCACCCTGCTTGAGCTCTACAACCACCGCTTTGCGGCCATCGCCGAGCAGATGGGTGGGCGGCTGCAGCAGAGCGCCCGCTCGGTGAACATCCGTGAGCGGCTCGATTTCTCCTGCGCCCTCTTCGATGCGGCGGGTCAGCTGGTAGCCAATGCCCCCCATATCCCGGTGCACCTCGGTTCGATGGGCGACAGCGTGGCCAGCCTGCTTGCCGCCATCGCCCGGGGCGAGCGCCCCCCATTGGCTTCTGGCGATGTGGTGTTGTCAAACAATCCCTACAACGGCGGCACCCACCTTCCAGACATCACCGCCATTACGCCGGTTTTTGTCCCTGGCTTGGGCGACTCCCAGGCTGGGACCCCGTTGTTTTTTGTGGCCTGCCGCGGCCACCACGCCGATGTGGGCGGCATCACCCCGGGCTCGATGCCGGCCTTCAGTCGCAGCATCGACGATGAGGGCCTGCTACTCGACAACGTGCCGTTTTTGAGTAGTGGCAACTTTGATGAGTCGCTGTGGCGGCAGCGACTAGCTGCAGGTAGCCATCCAGTACGCAACCCCGACCAGTTGCTTGCCGATCTGCAGGCCCAGGCGGCGGCTAATCGGCTGGGTGTTCAGGAGCTGGGGCGCTTGATTGAGCGCCACGGCCTCGACGAGGTGCGGGCCTACATGGCCCATGGGCAAGCCTACGGTGCCGAGGCGGTGGGCCAGGCACTTGCTCACCTCAGCAGCGGCTCTGCCCGGGTGGAGCTCGACCACGGCGCCTTCATCCAGGTAGCTGTTCGCATCGACGCTGGGGCTCGCCGGGTTCAGGTTGACTTCAGCGGCACCTCGCCCCAGCACAGCGGCAATCTCAACGCCCCCTTAGCCGTAACTAAGGCGGTGGTGCTCTACGTGTTTCGCTGCCTAGTGGGCGAACAGATCCCCCTCAATGCCGGTTGCTTCGAGCCAATCGAGCTGATTGTGCCGCCCGGCTCCCTTCTGCATCCCAAGCCACCGGCGGCGGTGGTTGCCGGCAATGTGGAAATCTCCCAAGCGGCAGCCAACGCTCTGTTTGCGGCGCTGGGGGTGCAAGCCGCCGCCCAGGGCACGATGAACAACCTCAGCTTTGGCAATGGCCATTGCCAGTACTACGAAACGATCGGTGGGGGCAGCGGTGCTGGCATCCGCCCCGGTGGTGCGGGCTTTGACGGGGCGGCCGCTGTGCAGAGCCACATGACTAACTCCCGTATCACCGACCCGGAAATTTTGGAAACGCGCTTTCCGGTGCGGCTGGAGCGCTTTGGGATCCGGGCCGGATCGGGCGGGGATGGGCGGTTTCGGGGAGGCGCTGGGGCGGTGCGGCAGTTGCGTTTTTTGGCCCCGATGACCGTTGCCCTGATCTCAGGTGCGCGGCGGGTGGCTCCCGCGGGGTTGGCCGGCGGGCTGCCGGGCGCCTGCGGCCGCAACACCTGGATCGGGGTTGATGGCTCGAGCCGGCAGCTCGACGGCTGCTGCGAGCTGGAGCTCCAGCCCGGTGAAGCCCTGCGCATTGAGACACCAGGCGGTGGGGGCTACGGCGCCCCGGGCAGACCATGAAGCGACTGCTGCTAGCTGGGCTGGCGACGCTGCTGGCCGCACCAGCCCAGGCAGAGGTGCTGCAGGAGCGCAGCCAGCGCTTCCACCCCCAGTGGTCTGCCGCCGGCATGGTGGCAAGCCAGGAGCGCTGGGCATCGCTGGCGGGCGCTGAAATCCTGGCCAGCGGCGGCAATGCGGTGGATGCGGCGGTGGCCACGGCCTTTGCCCTGGCGGTCACCTTGCCCCAGGCGGGCAACCTCGGCGGCGGTGGTTTTTTGGTGCTGTGGCTGCCCGGACCATCACCGGCTGCGGGCCGGGGCTGCCCTACCGCCCCGGAGCTGCGCCTTGGCCGTGGCACGGCAGTGGCCGTCAACTTTCGCGAGACGGCGCCCCTGGCAGCCACCGCTGGGATGTTCCTCGGCCCCGAAGGCGAGGTGGATCGTGAGCGAGCCACCCGCAGCCTGTTGAGTGTGGCCGTGCCTGGTAGCCCCGCTGGCTTACTGCTGAGCCAGCGCTGTTATGGCCGGCTCTCGCGGGCCGCGGTGCTGGCACCGGCGATCCGCCTGGCTAGTCGCGGTTTTCCGGTGGGCAAGGAACTGGCCGATTCCCTGCGCCAGGGCACACCGCTGCTGCAGACAGACCCCTCCTCCAGCCAGCTGTTTCTCAAGCGCCCCTTGCGGCCTGCCCAGCTGTGGCGCCAGCCCCTGCTTGCCGCCAGCCTGCGGCGCATCGCCGCCCAGGGCGAACCAGGCTTTTACGAGGGCCCGATCGCTGACGCATTGGTGACCTTGATGCGCCAACGGGGCGGCCTGATTAGCCATGCCGACCTCAAGGGCTACCGGGCCCAGCTGGTGCGCCCCCTGCAGGCAAGATTCCGCAACCATCCGGTGCTCACCATGCCGCCCCCCAGTGGTGGTGGCGTCACTTTGCTGCAACTGCTCCAGGTGCTCGAGCCCATGTCCCTGGCTGAGCTGGGTCTCAACAGCGCCGCCAGCCTGCACCGGATGGTGGAGGCGATGAACCTTGCCTATCGCGATCGCAACCATTGGCTAGGCGACCCCGATCAGGTGGAGATGCCGTTGGAGCGCTTGCTGAGTGCGGCCCATGCGGAGCGGTTGCGGGCCCAGATCCAGCTTCAGCGCCATCGCCCCGCCAGCGAGCTAGCGGCCCAGGGCTTCCAGGCAGGTGGTACCAACACAACCCATCTTTCAGTGGCCGACCCTCAGGGCGGGATGGTGGCCCTCACCACCACCCTCAACTTCGCCTATGGCAGTGGCATCAGCGTTCCCGGCGCCGGTTTCCTGCTCAACAACGAGATGGACGACTTCACTGCCAAACCCGGCGTGGCCAATGCCTACGGGCTGGTGCAGGGCAGCGCTAACGCCATCGCTCCAGGCAAACGACCACTGAGCTCGATGACGCCCACCCTGGTGTTTCGCCCCGATGGCCGGCCCTGGTTGGCTACCGGCAGCCCTGGCGGCAGTCGCATCATCACCACCGTGTTGCAGGTGCTGCTCAACCGCATGGTGCATGGCCTGAACCTGGCCTCAGCCGTGGCCAGCCCCCGGATTCACTCCCAGCTATGGCCCGATCAGATCAGCGTGGAACAGGGACTGAGCCCTGACACGGTGGGATTGCTGGAAGCAAAAGGCCACCGTGTAGTCGTTACGGCCGCCATGGGATCGGCAAACAGCGTTGAGGTGCTTCCTGATGGAGGCAGCTTGGGGGTGGCTGATCCCCGCCGCCTCGATGCGGCGGCCATTGGCGAGCTGCCGCTCAACTGGCCGGCTGGCTTGGTGGGGCCGTGAGCAGGTTGATGGCGGAAAACGCCATGCCAATGCCAAACAACATGCCGATCGCCCAGATGCTGTCGGAGGGCCATTCGGCAATCAGCATGCCGCCGAGTACGGCGGTGACGATGCCGTCAATCAGCACCAAGCCGCGAGCCGCTCCCTGGCCGGTGGCCGCGGCGGCTAGCTCCATTACGCCCTCGAAAGCAAGCAGGAAGCCGACAAACAGCGTCAAGCTCACCTCGCTGGCAACTGGGAATGCCAGCACCCAGACGCCGCCGCCTAGATAAAGCAGACCTGAGAACAGGCGGAAGATTTTTCCTTTGATATCGGCTTCGCCAGTGAGACGCAGAATTTGGGACACCCCGGCAATCACTGATACGGCCCCAACGGCGATGGTGAGCAAGGTGGCCGAGACAAATGGCAGCACCACCGACAGCCCGGCCGCAGCAAAAAGCAGGACTGCGGTGACCCAGCGCAGGGCGGGAGAGGCAGGAACTGTCACCGGAATAAAAGCAATTAGCTTTCAACTTTAATCGCCGCGCAACAAGGGCCCGCTGTCAGGAAATGCTCATGGCTGTGTAGCAAAGCATCACGGCTTTCGGCGTTGCTGGTTGGCTCTCTCCAACGTGGAGATCAATCGTGTTTGGTATGGGCACCATGCTTGAGCTGCTGCCGCCGCTCAACGAGCACAACCTCCCTTGGATGGACACCATCCATCCGATCGTTGTGCACTTTGTGATCGCCATGGGGCTGATTACCTTTGTATTTGATCTGATCGGAGTTGTAACCCGCCGGCCAGCTCTATTTGAGGTCAGTTTTTGGAATCTCCTATTTGCCACGGCCGCCATCTTTGTGGCGATCATGTTTGGCCAGATTGAGGCGGGGCTGGCCACTCCCTATGGCGCTTCGCGCGACATCCTCAATCTGCACAGCACGATCGGCTGGTCGCTGGCTGGAGTGCTGTCGATGATGTCGGGCTGGCGTTATGTAATTCGCAGTAAGGACCCCCAGCAGTTGCCCTTGGCATTTCTAGGCGCCGGAGGCCTGCTCAGTGCCCTGATCGTGTTGCAGGTGACCCTCGGCAACCAACTCATCTGGGTGTACGGCCTGCACACGGTGCCGGTGGTGCAAGCCATGCGCTCGGGGCTGGTGTGATGGCTGCCTTCATTCCGGCGGGCTCACCGATTGAGCAGTTGGCAGCTGATCTAGGGCCCAACGGGCTTCCCTATGCCTTGCCAATTCACCCCAACCTGGTGCATTTCACCATCGGGCTTTTTGTGATTGCCATCGCCTTTGATATAGCTGGTGCCCTATATCCGGTGGAGAAGCGGGTGTTCCGCTTCCTGGCCCTGCCGGTGACCCGCGGCGGCTTCCACGATGTGGGTTGGTACAACCTGCTGGCCTGCGCCATCGTTACCTTCTTTACGGTGGCCGCTGGCTTCTACGAGATGCTGCTGGCAGTGCCCCTGCCTGGAGTTACAAGCAGCATCGGGCTTCAGAGCATGGAGACGATGCTTGTGCATGGCGTCGGTGGGGTTGTGATCCTGCTTGTGATCGTCGCCATGACTGTGTGGCGCGGCTACCAGCGCTTTGTCTGGCGTCGTGACATGGGGCGTCAGGTGCAGTGGCTCTACCTGCTGGTGGGTTTGGGCTTATTTCTTGTGATCGGGCTGCACGGCACCCTCGGCGCCGAGCTTGCAGCTGAATTCGGTGTTCACATCACCGCCGACCAACTTCTTGCCGCTGGCGCTGATCTCAAGGAGGCCCTGCCGTGAGTAATTCCTCTGACCGCTCCCGTCTGCCGATCAGCGGCCTGGGCCTGGTGGCCCTGCTTGGGTGGATCGGTTTGCTGGTGGCCTTGAGCTGGTGGATGGCCCAGCAGTCCTACAGCTGGCTGCCGGTGCAGGCATCTACCGCGGCACCACTGGTTGATGGGCTGTTCAGCTTTGAAACGGGCGTCGGTACTTTCGTGTTTGGGGCGGTGGTGTCGGTGATGGCTTGGGTGCTGCTTAAGCACCGCGCTGAGAAATACGACGAGAGCGATGCGGAGCCGATTGAGGGAAATACTCGCCTCGAGGTGATCTGGACGGTTATTCCCCTACTGCTGGTGATGGCCATCGCTGTTTACGCCATGCGCGTCAACACCAAACTCGGAGTTCTTGGGCCGATGGAGCACATCCATTTGGCTAATCCGGTGGAAGACCAGGGCGGCTACGCCGCCGATCGCTTGCCAGCCGAGCAGGTGGAGGTGATTGCTCGCCAGTGGTCTTGGGAATTTCGCTATCCAAGCGCCAATGTTTCCACCACCGAGCTGCACCTGCCGGTTGATCAGCCCGTCAGCTTCCGTTTGGTGTCAGACGACGTTATTCATGGCTTTTTCATTCCTGCCTTCCGCCTCAAGCAGGACGTAATTCCTGGCCGGGCGATCAACTTCAATCTCACTCCAACGCGGGAGGGGCGCTACCGCCTGCGCGATTCCCAGTTCAGTGGCACCTGGTTTGCCGCCAACCAGGCCGATGTGGTGGTCGAGAGCTCCGAGGCCTACCAGGCTTGGCTGAAAATTGCCGCTAGCCAGCCGCTGCAGCCCGGTTTAAGTGATGCAGTAATCGAGTACGGCGAGCGCAAACAGCTGAAAAATCCAGGCTGGGCCACCGTGCCGCCAGCTCCACCGCCCCAGGTGAACGTTCCCGGATCCAACTCCCTGCCGCACGACGCCTGAGCCCGATGACCTCCGCTACCTTCCCGCCCAGCCCTCCCGAAAACACCTCCTGGAGCCGCTACTTCGGCTTCAACACCGATGCCAAGGTGATTGGCATTCAGTACATCGTTACGGCCTTTTTCTTCTTTCTGATCGGTGGCCTGCTGGCCATGATCATTCGCGGTGAACTGATCACGCCAGCGGCCGACCTGGTCGACCGCACGGTGTACAACGGCATCTACACGATGCACGGAACAATCATGCTGTTCCTGTTCATCTTTCCGGTGCTGAATGGGCTCAATAACCTGCTGATCCCCACCATGATCGGCGCTCCAGATATGGCCTTTCCGCGGTTGAATGCGGTGGCCTTCTGGCTGGTTCCCATTTTTGGCGCCCTGTTGATCGGCAGCTTTTTCGTTCCTGGTGGGCCGGCCTATTCCGGCTGGTGGTCCTATCCACCGGTGAGCACCCAGAACCCGCTGGGCCACTTTATTAATGGCCAAGGCCTATGGATCACAGCCGTGGCCCTTTCGGGTGTCTCCTCGATCATGGGAGCGCTCAACTTCGTCACCACTATTCTGCGCATGCGCGCCCCTGGCATGGGCTTTTTCCGCATGCCGGTGTTCTGCTGGACGGCCCTTGCAGCCCAAAGTCTGCAGTTGATCGGCCTGCCGGCCCTTACCGGTGGGGCTGTGATGTTGTTGATGGACCTCAGCTTTGGCACCAGCTTTTATCAGCCAGAGGGAGGTGGCGACCCTGTGCTTTATCAGCACTTTTTCTGGTTTTATTCCCACCCGGCCGTGTATGTGATCATCCTGCCGGTGTTTGGCATCTTCTCAGAGCTGTTCCCGGTTTACTCACGCAAGCCACTGTTTGGCTACGTCTACGTCTGCCTGGCCTCCTTCATCATCGTGGCACTGGGTTTAGTTGTGTGGGTGCACCACATGTTCCCCAGTGGGGTAGCGCAGTGGATGCGTAACTTCTTTATGTTTTCCACCATGCTCATTGCCGTGCCCACGGGGGTGAAGGTGTTTGCCTGGCTGGGCACCATTTGGCGCGGCAAACTGCGACTCACCACACCGATGCTTTTTTGCCTGGGTGGCCTGTTCAACTTTGTGTTCGCTGGCATCACCGGCATCATGCTTGCCACGGTGCCGGTCGATATTCACGTATCGAACACCTATTTTGTGGTGGGTCATTTCCACTATGTGATCTATGGGGCAGCGGTGATGGGAATCTTTGCCGCTATCTATCACTGGTTTCCCAAATTTATTGGCCGCATGCCTTACGAGGGCCTTGGCAAGGTCCATTTCCTACTCACCTTCATCGGTGCCAACCTCAATTTTCTGCCCATGCACCCCCTCGGTCTGATGGGCATGCCCCGGCGGGTTTCGAGCTACGACCCGGAATTCGCCTTCTGGAATGTGCTTGCCAGCCTGGGCGCCTTCTTGCTGGGAGTGTCTATTATTCCCTTTCTCCTCAATATGGTGAGTGCCTGGGTACGGGGCCCGAAAGCCCCCCATAACCCCTGGAATGCCATTGGTCTTGAGTGGCTGCTGCCATCACCGCCACCTGAAGACAACTTTGGTGAGCATGTGCCGACCGTGATTTCACGCCCCTATGGCTACGGCACTGGAGAGCCACTTGTTGAGCACCAGGCAGAGATTGAAAATCAGCTCACCCTTCAGGAGGCCAGCGCATGACTGCTACACCTCATTTGAACACTGAGCACCCGAAGCACAACCTCACTGGCTTCATCATCTTTCTCTGTTCTGAGAGTGTCATCTTTTTGGCATTCTTTAGTGGTTTTGCCCTGCTGAAAACCGCTGCGCTCAATTGGCTACCCCCCGGTGTGGAAGGCCTCGAGTGGCGTACGCCCCTGCTCAACACGGTGGTATTGATTTCTAGTTCTGGCACGATCTGGCTGGCAGAGCGCTGCATGAGCAAGGGGAATCTGATGGGATTTCGGGCTTTCTGGCTGCTCACCATGGCCCTTGGTGCCTATTTCCTCTACGGCCAAGCCGTTGAGTGGAGTGGTCTGCAGTTTGGCTTGACCAGTGGTGTATTCGGCGGCACCTTTTATCTGCTTACCGGCTTCCATGGCTTGCATGTGGCCACGGGGGTGTTTTTGATGGGATTGATGCTGGTGAAATCTTTCATCCCCCAGAACTATGCGGGTGGAGAGCAGGGCGTTCAGGCCACATCCCTGTTCTGGCACTTTGTGGATGTGATTTGGATCATCCTCTTCGTTCTCCTTTACGTCTGGCAGCGCAGCTGAGGAACCATCCATGATCATCGACGACAACCATTACGACGTAATTGTCATTGGCAGTGGAGCTGCCGGTGGCACCCTTGCCAATTCGCTTGCCTCATCAGGATTGGCAGTGCTGGTGCTGGAGCGGGGGGAACAGATGTCCCTCGCTGATCAGAACGTCGCCGATGTGGATTTGTTCCGCAAGGATCGCTACCACCCCAAGGAGCAATGGTTTGGCACCGACGGGGATCCTTTTTCGCCTCAGACGATCTACGCCCTAGGTGGCAACACCAAGATCTGGGGTGGGGTGCTCGAGCGGCTGAGGGAGCAGGAGTTTGCTGGCTTGCATTTACAGGGCGGGCAGGCTCCAGCCTGGGGGCTTAGCTACGGAGATTTCGAACCCTGGTACGACCAAGCTGAGGCCCTATATCGGGTGCATGGTCAGCGGGGTGTGGATCCCACCGAACCGCGAGCGGGCGCCGACTACGCCATGGCCCCCAAGCCCGTGGAGCCGTTCTTTGAGGAGTTGCGGCTGGCCTTGGTTCGCCAGGGGCTGAATCCCTATTCCCTGCCGCTGAGCTGGTCCCAGTCCAGCGCCGATCCCAGTGGTGACGCAGAGCTGTTCGGAGTGGATCCGGCCCGCGCTTCAACCGCGGTGGTGGTACAAACCGGCGCCCAGGTGCAGCGACTGCATGTCAATCCCAGTGGCACGGAGGTGCGAGGGGTTGAGGCCCTGGTGGATGGCCAAAGTTGGTTGTTCATGGGCCATCAGGTGGTGCTAGCTGCCGGCGCCATCAACAGCGCCGCGATCCTGCTGCGCTCGGCCACCGATCGCCATCCCCGGGGCCTGGCCAACGGCTCCGACCAGGTGGGCCGCAACCTGATGAAGCTGCAGCTCACCTCCATCCTGCAGCTCGCCACTGAAGCCAACAGCGGTCGCTATGGGCGCAGTTACGGCATCAACGACTACCTCTGGGGCGACAAGAACGTCTCCTTCCCACTGGGTTCGATTCAGAACGGTGGCGGTGTTTTGCAGGACGCCCTGTTTGCTGAATCGCCACCGGTGCTCTCGCTGGTGACCAAGCTGCTGCCTAATTTCGGCCTCGAGCAGCTCGCCTCCCGCTCGATCTCCTGGTGGGCCATGAGTCCGGTGCTGCCCGACCCCCACAACCGCGTCAGTTTGCGGGGGGATCGTATTCAGATCACCTATCTGGCCAACAACCGCGAGGCCCATGACCGCCTCGTGTACCGCTGGATCGACGCCCTCAAGGCGGTGGAGGCCGATCCGGATTGCCATGTGGTGAAGGAGGCTCCCACCCATCCCCGCGGCGAGGCGCCCCTATCGGCCATGGGCTACAGCTGCGGCACCTGTCGCATGGGCGACAACCCAGCCACGTCGGTGGTGGATCTGCAGGGCCGCAGCCACGAGGTGGTCAACCTCACCATCGCCGATGCCAGTGTCTTCCCGGCCTGTCCGGCCATGGGCTTCGGTCTCACCGTGATCGCCAATGCCCTGCGCATCGCCGCTGGCCTCAAGGCATCCCTCCGATGACGTCAACGGCCCCCGGTGACCACCATTCCTGAAGCCGCTCGCATCCTGGAGCGCGACCAGGGCCTTCAGCCCTGGACCTTGTGGGGCAGTTATCTGCCCGATCGCCAGTGGGGCACGGTGCGGGAGGACTACTCCGCCGATGGCGATGCCTGGCGCTCCTTCCCCCACGACCAGGCTCGCTCGCGGGTGTATCGCTGGGGCGAAGACGGTTTATTGGGTATCTGCGACGAAGAGTGCCGGCTGTGTTTCTCCCTGGCCCTCTGGAATGGGGTAGATCCGATCCTCAAGGAGCGGCCATTTGGCCTGGGCAACCCCGAGGGCAACCACGGTGAAGATCTCAAGGATTACTACTTCCACCTCGCCAACACCCCCACCCACAGCTTCATGCGGGGGCTCTACAAGTATCCCCAGGCCGCATTCCCCTACCAGCAGTTGGTGGATGAAAACGGTCGCCGCAGCCGCAGCGAGCCCGAATACGAGCTGGTGGATACGGGCATCTTTGATGCCAGTCGCTACTTCGACGTTGTCATTGAGTACGCCAAGGCCTCAGCTACCGATCTGCTGATCCGCATCCGGGTTACCAACCGCGGGCCCGATCCTGCCCCTCTCACCCTGTTGCCCACCCTGTGGATGCGCAACACCTGGGGTTGGGGCTATCCCGATGAGCAGCGCCAGCCGATGGCCCTCGATGGTGATGTTGTGGTCACCGGTGATCTGCCCCACCTAGGGGTTTACGAGCTGATCTGCCGGGATCGGGGCAGCTGGTTGTTCACCGACAACGAAACCAACCATCAGCATCTCTATGGCGAGCCCAATCCCACCCCATATCAGAAGGATGGCTTTCACCGCTATGTGATTGGCGCTGAGGCGGCGGCGATCAATACAGCCCAGGGCGGCACCAAGGCGGCCCGCTTGTTGCAGCGCACCCTGGCTCCGGCTGAAGAGTGGACCGTCGAGCTGCGCCTGAGGCAACGCGACAGGGTGGATGCTGACGGGGCTAGCGAGCCTGCCTTCGGCGACACCTTTGAGGCCCTTTTTCAGGCCCGCGAGTTGGAATGTGCCCAATTTTATGAACATACCCTGCCCGGCCTCAATGCCGAGGATCGCCTGATTCACACCTCCGCTTTGGCGGGATTGTTGTGGTGCAAGAAGTATTACGGCTGGAGCGTGTTGCGCTGGCTCGAAGGTGACCCCACCCAGCCGCCACCGCCGGCGAATCGGTGGCAGTCGGAGACTGCCCAGTGGCGTCGACTTCACTCCCACCACATCATTTCGATGCCGGATGCGTGGGAGTACCCCTATTTCTGCCAGTGGGATCTGATGTTCCACGCGGTGGCCTTCGCCATCTTCGATCCAGAGGTGGCCAAGCAGCAGGCGATGTTGCTGCGCAGCCCCCACTACACAGCCCCCAGCGCCCAAACCCCCGCCTATGAGTGGGCTCTCTCCGATCCCAATCCGCCGATCGGCGCCTGGGCGGCGATGCGGATCTACCAGATCGATCGCAAGCACTCCGGCCAGGCCGATCATCCCTTCCTGCGGGCCGCCCTGCGCAAGCTGTTGCTCGAATACGGCTGGTGGGCCAACCGCAACGATCGCTCTGGCGACAACGTGTTTGAGGGGGGGTTTCTAGGCCTCGACAACATCGCCATATTTGATCGCCGTTTTCCCCTTGCCGATGGCAGCCGCATCGAGCAATGCGATGGCACGGCCTGGATGGCCTCGCTCAGTCTCAACCTGCTGAATATTTCAGTGGAACTAAGCCATCAGCAGCCTGAATATGCCGACACCTGCGAGCGCTTCGTTTACGACTTCACTCAACTGGCCATCACCCTCAATACTCCTTCAGAAAGAGGCTTCCTGAACTGGGATGACGAGGATGGGTTTTACTACGACGTGATCAAGCGGCAAGACGGCAGCACCGACTACCTGCGCACTCGCTCCCTTTCGGGTCTGGTACCTCTGCTGGCTGTGGCAAGTTTCGACCGTGAAACCGTCGACCGATTGCCTGTGCTCGATGTGCTTAAAAGCATGGCCTGGTTTGTGCATGAGCGCACCACGCCCACCTGGTTGGAACGCAACCTCGGCCAGTGGCACAACGACCGCATCCTCTACACCCTCGTACCGGAGGATCGCCTGCGGCGGATCTGTGAACGGATGTTTGATGAAGAGGAATTCCTCTCCTCCTACGGGATCCGCTCCCTCTCCAAGGTGTACGGCGACAATCCCTATTCGTTCACAGAGGGCTCCGATAGTCAGACCCTCACCTACAGCCCTGGGGACAGTCCCGTGGCGATGTTTGGCGGCAATTCCAATTGGCGTGGGCCGGTGTGGATGCCGATCAACTTCCTGCTGATTGAGTCGTTGCAGAAATACGCCCATTACTACGGGGACAGTTTCAAGGTGGAGTTCCCCACGCGCTCCGGCAACTGGCTCAATCTCTGGGAGGTGTCGCTGGAGCTGGAGAAGCGCCTAGTCGGTATCTTCCGGCGCGATGCATCCGGGCGGCGGGCCTTCAATGGTGATGTGGAGTTGTTCCAGAACGATCCCCACTGGCGGGATCTGATCCTGTTCAACGAATATTTCCATGGTGACAATGGCCGGGGTGTGGGTGCTTCCCACCAGACTGGATGGAGCGCCACTGTCGCCAAGATGGTCAACCAGTTGAGTCGTTATTCATCTGGTTAACGCAAGGGACTGCCTGCTTCTTTTTCGACTGCCTCCTCTATTCAGCCATGGCTCATCCTTCTAATCGCACCGAGCTTCCTGGTCCTTCCCTGGCAATTTCGCCATTGCCGAATGCCGGCCAGTTGGAGGTGGCCGATGGGGCTCACTTTGATGTGGTGATCATCGGCAGCGGTGCCGGCGGTGGCACCCTGGCGCGCCACCTGGCCCCCAGCGGCCTAAAGATTCTGGTGCTGGAGCGTGGCGACTGGCTCCCGCAGGAACCCCAGAACTGGGATGCGGAGGAGGTCTTCCAGAAGGGGCGGTACATCTCCAAGGATGTGTGGCACGACAAGCACGGCAAGCCGTTTCAGCCCGGCAGCCATTACTTCGTCGGTGGGGCCACCAAGATGTATGGCGCGGCCCACTTCCGCTTGCGGCAGCAGGATTTTGAGCGGCTTCATCACTTCGACGGCATTTCGCCAGCCTGGCCCCTGCGTTACAGCGACTTCGAGCCCTATTACCAGCGGGCTGAAGAGATGTACCACGTGCATGGTCAGCGGGGGGAAGATCCCACCGAGCCCCCCTGCAGCGGCCCCTATCCCCATCCGCCGGTGGCCCATGAGCCCCGCATCCAGAAGCTGGTGGATGATCTGCGATTGGCCGGATTGCATCCCTTCCATGCCCCTACCGGGGTGATGCTGGATGAGGCCAACATGGCCTTCAGCCGTTGCCGCAGGTGCAATTGCTGCGATGGCTTCCCCTGTCTGGTGCATGCCAAATCCGATGCGGACGTGCTCGGCATGCGGCCGGCCCTGGCTGCTCCGAATGTCTCGCTGCTCACCCGGGCCCATGTGCGTCGCCTGGAGACCGATGCCTCGGGCCGCAGCGTGCAGGCCGTGCAGCTGGAGCGGGATGGTCAACCGATGACCGTGCGGGGTGATGTGGTGGTGGTGAGTTGTGGTGCCGCCAATACGGCCCGGCTGCTGTTGATGTCAGCAAACGACCAGCACCCGCGCGGTCTGGCCAACAGCTCCGACCAGGTGGGCCGCAATTACATGTCCCACAACAGCAAGGCGATGGTGGCCCTGGCCCACGAGCCGAACACCACCGTGTTCCAGAAGACGCTTTCGATCAACGATTGGTATCTGGGGGATGCCGACTTTGACTACCCGATGGGCAATATCCAGATGACGGGTAAGACCAACGGCACGATCATGAAGGGCTATGCGCCGCTCGAAACCTTCCTGATGCCGGGTTGGTCGATGGACAAAATCGCTGAGCACGCTGTCGATTTCTGGATCTCATCGGAAGATCTGCCCGACCCCAACAACCGGGTGACCATCGATGGCGAGGGCCAGATTCATCTGGACTACACGCCCAACAACCCAACCGCCGCCCAGCGGCTCTACGGCCGGCTTACCGGGATGCTGGACCAGCTCTATCTCAAGAAGCATTTGGTGGAGCGCCAGATTTATGTCAAGAACGCCATGGGTATTGCCGCCGTGGCGCACCAGGCCGGCACCTGCCGCTTCGGCGACGATCCGGCCACCTCAGTGCTGGACCTCAACTGCAAGGCCCATGACCTCGACAACCTCTACGTGGTCGATACCAGTTTCATGCCGACCATCGGCGCGGTGAACCCTTCACTCACGGCCATCGCCAATGCCCTGCGGGTGGGCGACCATCTGCGGGAGCGTCTGGGGCGGTGAATGTTGGCTGCTGATGCCTGGAGCTGGGTTCGTCGCCAGGCCGCCGATCCGGAAGGCCAGGTGTTGTTTGCCCTCGCTGGGCTGGTGACGCTCACCGTAGGTTGGGTCTGCTTCTGGCCGGTGCCCACGGAGGTGGTTGGCCGTGGCGTGATGATCGTGCCGGGAGGAGCCAAGGTGATTGACGCCCGTGCCGGCGGGCAGATCCTGGAGATTCCCGTGGCGGTGGGCGAGGCGGTTCGTCGCGGGCAGCCCCTGCTCCGGCTCTATCTGCCGGCATTGGAGCAGGAGTTGCGGCGACAGGAGCGGGATCTGGCGGAGTTGATCGCCATTAATACCGATCTCGACCGCCGCGATGGGGTGCGTCTCCAGGCTGCCCGCACGGTGCGAGATACCGCCCTCACCAAGCTGACCCGGGAGCGCCAGCGGCTGGCTGGCTTGCGCCAGACCTACAACCAAAAAGTTGCCGATTTCCGCCTGCTGGCCCGTGAGGAGGTGGTGGCCCCGCTGGCGGAGCAGGTGGTGTCCACCCAGGATCGGGCGACCCAGTTGGAGGTGGCCATTGAAAATCTGCGCATCGGCGAAAAGGAAGCCGAAGATGTCTTTGAGAAGGTGAAGCTGGAGATCGAAACTGAGCAGCAGCGCCGTCGCTATCGCATTGACGACAGCCGCCGAGCCATCAAGGTGACCAAGGCGCGACTGGCCTACGAAGGCACCCTGATCGCGGATCGTGATGGCCTGGTGCTCGACCTGCAGGTGGTGCGCGGTCAGACAGTCAAACCCGGCCAGCGGCTCGGCACCCTCGGCGGCAAGCCCGGTGATCCCCTGCTGGCAGTGGCCTATTTCTCACCGGCCGACGCCAGGCGTCTGCCTCCCCGGCTGCCGATGGAAGTGGTGCCCGATTGGAATGAGCGTGGTCGTTTCGGGGGACTGCAGGGTCGGGTGCAACAGGTGAGTGTGCTGCCTGCCACCCGGGAAGATGTGGACACCACCATGGGCAATCCCCAGTTGGCGGAGGCGTTGGTGAAGAACGGTCCGGTGATGCGGGTGAACATCGGCCTGGACCCCGGCGCCCGGGGTTTTGATGGCTACCGCTGGACCCTCTCCCGGGGAAGCAGTGTTTTCCCGATCCGGGAGGGGCTCACCCTCAAGGCCCATGGCTACGTGGAGTGGCGCACCCCCTTGAGTTACGTGTTGCCCGTGCTGCGCGACGTCACAGGCAGCTACCGCAACCTGGGCCAGCAGCGTCAGGACCGTCCGTCCCTGCGGCAGGCGGGAGGGTTGCCATGAGGAGAGAGGAGAGGCCGTGAGGGCACCCCTGCGCCGGGAGCTGCCGCTATTGATCGTTGAGATCAGCCTTCTGGTGGTGCTGCTGCACGCCAACGCGCCGGAGGTGTGGTTCTGGTTTGCGGTGTTGGTTGTGCTGTTGGCGTGGCGCGGCTGGGCCTGGTGCTGGCGCCGCCAGCAGGCTCGAGCACCAGGGGAAGACTGACGGGCAGGCCGGGTTCGTTTGGTACAGGCAGGAGTTCGCGCAGCAGCTGGGAGTAGCTCACATTGGCGAGGGTGATCGACTCGGCCACTCCCTCCATAGCCTGGGTGAGCAGGCGAATGGTGGTGCTCACATCGGTGTAGTCAGCGAGCCCGAGTTGATAGCGCGCTCGCACATCCCTAAACGCCTCCCGCGAGGCGGCATAGGAGGCCCGGGAGGCCACGATCTGTCCCAGGGCGGCGCGGTGATCGAAAAACGCCGCCTCCAGTCGTTGACGGATGGAGTTGCGTTCCCGGGCCAGCGTCTGTTCGGTGCGCACCGCCGCGGCACGGCTGGCTGCCGCCGCCCCACTGGTAACCCCCCCGTCGAACAGGCGCCAGCGCAGCTGCAGTCCGGCGGCCCAGTCGGCGCTCTGGCTGTAGAGCTCGGGGATGTTGGTGGCTGCGCAGCAGCCCTGCAGATCGATCACCGGTTTGTTCGAGAGCACCTCCGCCACGCCGGCCTGGGCAAACAGCCGCAGGCTGGGCAGCAGCTCGGCGGCTCGGCGGTCGGCCTGGCGCAGCAGGGCATCCCGGGCGGCCTGCAGGGCCAGCAGCTGGGGGTTGTCATTGAAGCCCTGAATCAGGGTCTGCTGCAGGTCGAGGGGCCAGGGCGGCTGGAGGGCGATGGCCTCTGGAGCTGTCACGGTGATGTCGAAGGGCACGTTGATCAGGTTGCTGAGCTGGCGTTCGCGGCTCGCGCGCAGGGCCTCCGCCTGCTCCAGCCGGTAGCGGCTCTGTTGCAGCTCGGCTTCTGCCCGCATTAGATCCAGCCGCGGCACCAGACCCGACTGCTTGAGGGCTTGCACCTCCTCTTTCACCAGGCTGTCGTTGCTCAACACCGCCTGGCGCACGCGCCGCAGCTGTTCGGAGAGTTGGAGGCCGTAGTAGGCCAGGCTGACGTCGAGCTGAAGTTGGCGTAGCCGGTTGGAATAGCGCTGCCGTGAAGCGCTCAGTTCATTCTTGGCTTCAGCCAAGGCCGAATTGCGCTCGAAGCTCACCAGTTCCCAGTTGAGGCCAAGGCCGGCCACTCCGATCTGCAGGTTTTCCTGGATTCGGTTCCAGCCGTTCGGTTCCACCAAAAAGGGTGATCCGGCTGGGTAGATGCCCACGTTGTCTTCCCCCACCCGATTGGTGGTCTGGCTCTGGCTAGTGCTGCCACTCACAAGCAGGGCCAGCTCCGGCCAGAAGCGACCGCGCACCGAGGTGAGCCATCCTTTTCGCTCGTCAACCGCTGCTACCTGGGCAGCCAGATCAGGGTCGTTGCGCACGGCCACCTCCAGGGCGGTGGGCAGGTTCAGGCTCACTCGGCGCACCACGCTGACGGTTGCCGTCGTGGTGGGGATGGCTTCCGCCGCCGGGGCCTGCAGCAGCTCCAGGATCTCCCCATCCGGTGCCGCAGCCCTCGGGGCCATCGCCTGGGGATCGCCCGGAACCGCCAGGTCGAGGGCCTGGAGGTCGCGTTCAAAGCGCTGCAGGCTTCGCAGCAAGGTGGCGGAAGGCTTGGGCAGGGGGGGCTGGGCCCAGCTGGCCGATCCGCCAGCCAGGCCAGTGACCCATCCCGCGACCACGGCGATTACCAAATTGCGTCGAGCGTTGCAGCGTCGAGCCTTCCGGGCCCCAGCCCCATGTCGATGCACGCTCATGGCGGGGGGGTGGCTCCTGGAAGGGCAGCCCGGCTGCGGCGCTGTTCCTCCTGGGCCAGCTCATGCAGCATCACGCTGGTGCGGGCCAGGCAGCCGATGGAAAAGCAGATGGCCGCGTTGCCAAACAAGCCCCAGTGCCAGCGCACGTCCCCATCGCGCAGTTTGGTGAGGAGCAGCATGACGGCTGCCGCGGCGATCCAG
Organism: Cyanobium sp. L1E-Cus; assembly: GCF_024345755.1. NCBI lineage: Bacteria > Bacillati > Cyanobacteriota > Cyanophyceae > Synechococcales > Prochlorococcaceae > Cyanobium > Cyanobium sp. L1E-Cus. The sequence goes on from NZ_JAGQBS010000013.1 coordinate 30,274, forward strand.
GGCAGGGTGATCACCACGAGCAGCCGTCTCGGGGTCAGGCGTCTGGGTGTCATGGCGGCCCTAGTGCAAGGCGATGTGTTCGAGCATCTGGCGATCGCGGGCCAGGTTGCGGTTGATCTTGGCCAGCTCCCAGGAAACCTTGCATACGCAGCCGATCGAAAAGCAGATGGCCCCGCTGCCGATCAGGCTCCAGCCATGGCTTCGCAGACTGAACTCATCAGACACCATTAGGCGCAGGGCCGTCAGGTTGACGGCTGCGGAAGCGCCCCAGGGCCCGTAGACCCAGACCAGCAGGAAGCGGGGCATCCGGGCCAGACGTGCAACCTCTTGATCATGTCGGTGGCCAGCCCCCTGTGACGAACCCATGTCAGCGCCCGCTGGCACCGCATGGCGAATGGCTGGTGGAATCCGTTGACCTTCAAGCTGCCGAAGGCGGATTGGGATGGTGCTGTTCGTTCCGGGCATCAGGGGTACCATCTGCCTGAAGGGGCATCAACTCATAAAGCCTTGGCTGATGTAAATCGCCCCGAATCGTTTTTGGCTGTTTGTGAATCCGATTTCTGATGCGCGATCGATCTGACGCCCAGCTCCGAGCTGTCCCTGAATCCACGGCAGACCACAGCCTTGAGCAGGTGGTGCTTCTCCTAGTCGGTGTGATGCAAGGGGTCGCGTTGGTAACCTTCCCCGCCATCAGTACGGTTCTGACGTCAGCGAACGGCTATGGCTTGTCCAGCAGTTCCTATGGCTTGATCTTTTTGCCACAGGTGATCGCTGCCATCGCAGCTTCTTTCCTGGGCGGAAAGCTCTCGCGGCTGTGGGGAGCCAAACATCTCCTGTTGCTCGGATTGATGGCCAACACGGCCTCGATGGGTGTGCTTTTGCTGAGCTCTTTGTGGATCCATGAGCCCACGGTTGCCCTGCCGATGCTGCTGACGGCAACAGCACTGATGGGGTTTGGGTTTGGCGCTGTTGTGCCCCTCCTGAATACCTTTATCGCCGACTTCCAGCCGCAAAGGGTAGATCAGTCTATTTTGATGCTGAATGCCCTACTGGGTCTGGGCACTGCCTTGGCCCCTGCGTTGGCCGCGCTGGTGGTCGGACCGGGCATTTGGTGGCTGCTTCCCCTGATTGTGCTGGTGGCAGCGGCGCTTCTTCTGGTGGCGTGTCGTGCCCAGCCGTTGCAACTGAGTTCAAACGATCAAGACGGGGGCGCAAAGGCTGGGCTCCAGCAGGGAGATCCTGGTCTACTGGTGCTGTTTGTGCTGGTGGCCATTCTGTATGGGTTGATTGAAACCTTGAATGGCAATTGGTCGGTTTTGTTGATGTCTCGGCGTGTGGAAAGCCCGCCTCAGATTGCTTCGATGGCGCTCACTGTGTTTTGGGCGATGGTTACCATCGGAAGGCTGTTCTTCTCAGGTGTGTCCCGCTGGCTTACACCTAAATTGCTACTGCCCGGCTTGCCAGTTTTTCTGGCTGTCGTCCTGGCGGCCATCAGCCGCTTGACTTCTGGCGACGACAGCAGCGCCCTTGTGCTCTTCGCTCTTGCAGGTTTCGGCTGCTCGGCGATGTTGCCGTTGATCATCAGCTTTGGGCAAAAGCGACTGAATTGGCTTGGTGAATCTGTGGCTGGCCTGTTGATTGCTTCGTATCAGCTGGGCTTTGGTTTGGCTGCCTTTGGTGGAGGCACTCTGCAGCAAGCGCTTCAGCTTCCAGTCTCAACGTTGTTTGGCTGGGGTGCTTGGGTGGCTCTGGCTTTGGCGCTGCTCTCTGTTTGCATTATTGCTCCAAAGGGCCTTGCTTCTCTGTCTCAGCGGTAATGAATCAACCTGGGCGCCTGCTGGATGGCAAAGCAGCACTTTCATTGGGGCTTTTGATTCTGGCGGCTCCGGCAAAAGGCCATGAACTCGCTGCAAAAGAGCCGTTGAAGCTTGGCGCCTCTCAGATGATCAAGCTGGTGATTCCCCAGCCATATTCATCTAACCGGCTTGAATATGACTATATCGTTCCCATTGTTCAAACAGCGCGCGATCGATATTTTTTGGATGCCAAGGTTTTTGCATCGGAGCAGCCGTTGATCGGTGCTTCTGCTGGTTCGGATTTTTTTCAGGCTTTTGGTCAGAGTGCGCGCCTTGGTGTGAGGACACTGTTTGAACAGGGCAATGCGTTTCATGGTGCCAGTGTTGGCTACGACAGCCTCTGGCAGCAGGGTGAGTATTATCAACAGATTGGGGCTGCATTTGAATATACAAAGCGGGACTATCAGTTGGTGTTAACAATGGGGCTGCCCTTGTCGCCCCCCAGTGCCACTGCTTCTGTGGACACCCCTTTGGCATCCGTTAATGTTCAAGTGTCGCTGCCAACGGGCTATCCAGGCCTCGCAGTTCAGCCCAGGGTTTATTTAGTGGGTAGCAATAGCACAGGTTCGGCTGTTGGCGGACAGTTGCAGTTCACTTATTCTTTTGCGCGCTCTTGGAGCGCGACTCTTGCTTCCAATTATGATGAGCTAACTGGTGTCAGTGGTTCTCTGACCTTTCAGGTGTTGTTTCCCCAGCGCCAGCCTGACAGCGTTGGAGCCGCCATTCATCCCAGTCTGATCAACAGTTTTGCAGGAGCCGTGGGAAACAACGGCTCCCGTGTCATTCGCCTGGACAATGCTCCTGCTGCTTCAGGAAATTGAGTTAGGGGTTGTCCGCTAGTGTGCGTACTGGCACAAGGCCGCGTGCCTTCAGTTTCACGGCCCACAGCGTATCGCTGGATCCAATGAAGAGGACATCGTTGTTGGCGCCACCGAAGCTCAGATTGGCTGTTTGTTTCGCCATCAGAAACTTACCGATGAGTTTGCCTTGGGGATTGAGCACGTGGATGCCCTCCAAGGTGCCCACATAGATGTTTCCTTTCTCGTCCAGCCGCATCCCGTCGGGGAATCCTGGCGCCACGTTGGCGAGCAGGCGCTTGTTGTTGATGCTCTTGCCATCGGCACTGACGTCATAGGCGTAGATGCGATGGGGTAGGTAGGGGAAATAGGTTCGCGGACCTTGAATGGCACCGCTGTCAATGATGTAGAGGATTTTTTCTTTGGGCCCAAAGGCGATGCCATTGGGCATCACCAGGTTTGGTTCGACAACGGTCAATTGCTTTGTGCGAGGGTCAAAGCGGTAGACGTTGTTTGGTAGTTCGGCTGGTTGGGGGGGGAATTGCAGGGAACCGTAGCTGGGATCCGTAAACCAAACGCTGCCATCAGCCTTGACCACCAGATCATTGGGTGAATTCAGGCGTTTGCCTTGATAGCTCCCGACCAAGGTGGGGGCCTGGGGGTCTGGGCTGCTCAGGTTTGCCGTGATGGATCGGGTGATCGATACACGCCTGCCGGTGGTTTCTGCCGTCAGCAGGTTGCCTTGCAGATCAGGGGTCTGCCCATCGGCCACGCCGGAAGGATTGCGGAAGAGTTGTGGAGCGTCCCAGGATGCTGGGGTGATCTGGTCATTAATCAGCCCTTTCCATCGCATCGCATAGATGCTGTTGTGTATTTGATCGGTGACGAATAGGATCCCGCCGCTGCCATCTTTGTCCTTGAGAAAAACGGGTCCCTCAAGAAAGCCGAAGCCTGTTGCGAGAGGGACAAGATTGGGTGTGCGTCCAACGATGGCTTCAAATGCAGGGTCTAGGGCTATTACAGTTAATTGTGGTGATTGTGCTTCTGGATAAGGTGGATTATTGGTGATCGACACCTTGCGGCATTGTTTTGCATCAGGGTTGCCTGGCAGGCAGGCGGCTCCCATGGGTGGATTCGCCAGGCTTTTCTGACAGTCAGTGATCAGGGCTGTACCCAGGATCATGAAGCCTACTAATGTCGCACCGATGCTTTTGTGGAACTGGCCTGTGATCCGCTCCAATGGTCGGGATTGATCCATGAGTAGCGCCAGTCAGGCATAGTGAATTGCGGTTGCAATCTATAAATAGTTTTGATCATTGACCTTATGCTTCATCAATTGTGATTCTCAAGCCGCATCCTGCTCGATGTGATGCTCTCGATATGACTCAATGCTCGCCGAGTTGCTTTGGTGGCATGTGTTTCGAGGTCCTGACTTTTCCCATCTGAGAAAGCCTTGTCATGCATTGATGTTTCGATTGCTGCAGCTTGCGCAGACCCGACCTACGATTTCAAAGATGGTTCACCCCGTACAACGGTGAACCAGCTGTTTTTCCTCATCGACCAATGGCTTCCAGCAACCCATACGCTGACCAGATGCTCTCTACCTTCCTGCAGGGCAAGGTGGCCATCGTGACCGGTGGCAACAGCGGCATCGGCAAGGCGATTGTTGAAAATCTAGCCGAACTAGGCGCCAAGGTGGTGATCGACTACCGCTCCCACCCCGAGGCCACCGAAGATCTGGAGCGGGAGATCGGTGCCTATGGCGGCAGCAGCTACGGCGTGCAGGCCGATGTCAGCAAGCTCGACGACCTGCAACGCCTGGTGGACGCCACCGTGGCCAAATACGGTCGCCTTGATGTGATGGTCAACAACGCCGGCGTCGAGACTCGCACCTCGATCCTCAACACCACACCCGACGATTTCGACAAGGTGCTGGATGTAAATCTGCGTGGCGTGTTCTTCGCCTGTCAGTACGCCGCCAAGCAGATGATCGCCCAAGGCGGCGGTGGGCGGATCATCAATATCTCCTCGGTGCATGAGGACTGGCCCATGCCCGACAACACCCCCTACTGCTGCGCCAAAGGCGGAGTGCGCATGCTTACCCGCACCGCCGCCCTTGAGCTGGCCCCCCATGGCATCACGATCACCAACGTCGGTCCCGGTGCGGTGGCCACGCCGATCAACGACTCCACCATGAACAACCCCGAGCTGCTGGCGAAGCTCAACGCCGCCATCCCGCTGGGCCGCATGGCTCAGCCCGAGGAGATCGCCAAGGTGGTGGGCTTCCTGGCCAGCGATGCCGCCAGCTACATCACCGCCGCCTCGATCTTCGTTGATGGTGGCCTGATGCACTGCAGCCCCGGCCTATGACCCCCTGCTGAGCGGAGGGGGGCACCAGGCAAATCGGTAGAGCCACATGCACATCACCCGTGAGGAGATCATCCGATTGCGCAAGCGCCATCGGGGCTATCAGATCACGTTGGCCACGGAAGTGGCCCTGCTGCTGCTGCTGCCGGTGGCCCAGGCCCAGATCTGGCTGTTGGCGTTTCTGCTGATTCTGCTGGCGTTGGTGTTGATGGTGTTCGTCAGCCGCTATTCCCCCCTCCGCAAAACCCGCCCGCTGATTTATGGCCTGGGCGGACTGGCGATCGCCCTTGAATTGATCTGGCACCTGTCACTCAACCTCTGGCCAGCAGTGGGGCGGGCGCTCACCATTCCCCACGTGATCGTCTGGCTGGTCTTTTTGTCACTTGGTGTGCTTCGCAAGGTGAAAACCCTCACCCGCGAGCCTTTTGTCACCGTTTCGGTGGTGATGGGGGCCGCTTCGGGCTACCTGCTGGTTGGCATGGCAGGTGGCTTGCTGCTCACCGCCCTCTGGGTGCTCGATCCCGCCGCCTTTGAGCTGACTTCCCTGCCTGCGGTGGGATCCACGGCGGCGCTGCCCAATGTGTCGGTGGCGCCTGCGCTGATGGCCGCCTCGTTCACCATGCTCACCACCATCGGCACCACGGTGCTCAAAACCAGCCATGTGGGCGGCCAGGTGGTGACCACGGTGATCACCGTGGTGGGGCAGCTCTATGTGGCCATTCTGATCGCCTTGATTCTTGGCCGTTTTCGCTGGCGCACATGATCAATCGACATCTCCTTTTTTATCGACACCGCTTCTATCGGCACCTTTTTCTGGTTGCTACTGCTGTGGTCGCCTCCATGGCGGTGCCGTTCCCAATTCATCGAATCGGGGCCCTCGGTACGGCCGCTTTGATGGTTCTGCTGTCGGTTGAGCTCGGCGGGCCAATCCGTGCCCATCAGACCCGACACCGCTGGCCTGACAGCGCTTATCGCCGGTTTGGCTTGCTGACCCTGCTGTTCCAGTCCCTCTGGATGTGCAGTCCCCGCGACTTTGCCTTTATGGGGTTTGCAGTTCTCGCGGCCACAACAGCCTTTATTTTCTGGAGCCTGAAGCGACTCCTGATCTGCCTGGCTCAGGAAACCCAGATCCGCATGGCCGTGCTCGGCGGAGCTGTGGCTGGCTATCTACTGCTGGGAATTAGCGGCGGTTTGCTGTTCGGAGCGCTGGAGACCCTGGCGCCTGGCAGCTTCATCAACCAGGCCGATGGAGGTCGGGAACTGCTGCTAACTGGTTTGGGAGCGGATTCAGCGGCACATCGGATCTGGGAACTCGATTTCACCCGTATCCACTACTTCGCCTTCGTCAGTCTTACAACCGTGGGTTACGGCGACATCATCCCCGCCCTGCCGCCATCCCAGATGGCCAGTGTGGCCTTGAGCATCTCTGGGCCGCTGTATCTGGCCATCGTGATGGGCTTGCTGATAAGTCGTTACACCCTGCAGTCTGAGAAGCAGGAGATCAGGGATTGGCAAGAGGGCGCTCCAGGCCCACCTCCACGTTCAGGTGCTGATTCGGACGACCGGTGATCAGCATCGAGGCCCGCTGACGGGTGGCGATCGCCCACAACCATTTGGTGAGCAGGGTCAATCGATTTTCATTGGCGGGCATGAACATTAAGTGGGCCAGGCCCCAGAGGATCCAGCCCGGCAGGCCACTCACCTTGAGGCCGCGGAGGTCGGCGACGGCATGGAGTCGACCGAGCACCGCCATGGTGCCGAAATCGGTGAACTGGAAGGACTTGTGCGTGCGGCCCTGGATCTTGGCAATAATGTCTGCCGCCACCCAGCCACCCATCTGCACGGCGGGCCCGGCCATGCCGGCCAGGGGTTTGCCATCGGCGGTGTGGCTGTAGGAGCACAGGTCGCCGATTACGCGGATCTCCGGATGATCCGGGATCGAGAAGTCGGGCCCCACCACCACCCGTCCGCCTCGGTCGACGCTGCAACCGCTGGCATCGGCCAGCACCTGGCCCAGATGGGAGGCCCGCACCCCGGCGGTCCAGCAGATGGTGGCGGCTTCCAGGGTGCGGGCACCTTCGCTGGTGTTAACAACCACTTTCTCCGCCTCAATTGTCTGAACCCGCCCGCCCAGCAGTAGCTCTACCCCTGCGGACTGCAGATAGCTGCCGGCGGCGGCCGAGAGGCTCGGATCCATCGCCCGCAGCACCCGGTCGCCCGGGTCCACCAGGGTGACCTTGCACTGGCGGGGATCGAGCTGCTTGAAGTGGCGGCCGAGGGCATGGGCCATCAGCTCCATCAGGGAGCCGGAGAGTTCGCAACCCGAAGGTCCTCCACCCACGACGACGACCGATTGCAGAAAGGCCCGCCGCGCCGGATCGGGGGTCTGTTCGGCCTCCTCAAGGGCCAGCAGCACCCGGCGGCGGATTTCATCGGCGTGCTCGAGGATCTTCATCGGCGGCGCCGCTTCGCGCCAGTCGTCGTGGCCGAAATAGCTGCTGCCGGAGCCGGCCGCCAGGATCAGGTGGTCGTAGGTTAGCTGCCGGTCGTTGAACACGACTTGCTTCGCCTGTGTGTCGATCTCCTCCACTTCGCCCAGCAGCACCTGCACATTTGGGGCCTGACCTACCAGTTGGCGCAGGGGCGAGGCCACGTCCGACTCCGACACCAGCCCGGTGGCCACCTGATAGAGCAGCGGCTGGAACAGGCTGAAGTTGCGTTTATCAACCAGGGTGACCCGCACCGGCTTGCCAATCAGGGCATGGCAGGCCTGGAGACCGGCGAAGCCGCCCCCTACGATCACCACATGGGGCAGGGTTTTTAGGCTCTGATCAGGGGGATCGAGTTCGAGGAAGAAGCGTTCGCGGGGCATCGTTCCGAGAGGAGTGGTTTTAAGGTACCTATCCCGGGCTGGTTTCGCCTGCTAGTAGTAGCCCTGGTTACTGAGTCAGTCATGTCTATTGCGTCTATCCAGGCCTTTGTGGCCCGCGTTGCTGGTGATGTCGCCCTCCGCGACAAGCTGCATGCCGCTGCCGGGCTAGACGACATCGTGGCCATGGCGGCTGAGCATGGACATGCCATCGATAAGACAGTGCTGCTGCGCGAGCACGCCAAGGCCTTGGGCAGCGCCAAGGATCACGAGCTAGCGGCAATCAACAGCTGGGGCGATGCCCTGATGCATTGCTTTGGAGCTACCGAGAACGATTGAGCTGCAGCTGCTCAGTTCGCCCCCAGATAGGAAGCCTGGAGGCTGTTGTCGGCCAGGAGTTGTTCTGCGCTGCCGCCGGAGCTGATGCTGCCCGCCTCCAGCACTAGGCCACGATCTGCAATGGTCAGGGCGGCCTGGGCGTTTTGCTCTACAAGCAGAATGGTGAGCCCGTCTCGGTGCAGCTGGGACAGAGCGGCCATCACCTCGGCTACGAGCCGGGGCGCTAATCCCAGGCTCGGCTCATCCAGCATCAACAGGGTGGGCCTGGCCATCAGGGAGCGGCTGATGGCGAGCATCTGCTGCTCTCCTCCGGAGAGGGAGCCGGCCAGCTGGCTGCGGCGCTCGGCCAGGCGGGGAAACAAGGCGTAGCAGCGCTCCAGATCTGTGGCGATAGCGACTTTGTCCCGGCGCAACCAGGCGCCCAGGGCCAGGTTGTCGGCTACCGACTGGCGGCTGAGCACGCGCCGGCCCTCCGGGCAGTGGCTGATGCCCAACTTCACGGTGCGCTCGGTGCGCAGGCGATTGATCAAGCCGCCATGCCAGAGGATTTCGCCGCCGACGGGGTGAATCAGGCCGGAGATGGCCCGCAGAGTGGTGCTTTTACCGGCGCCATTGGCCCCTAGCAGGGTCACCAACTCGCCAGCTTGCACCTTCAGATTGATGCCATGCAGGGCCGTGATGCTGCCGTACCGCACCACCAGGTTGCGCAGCTCGAGCAGGGGCGCTTGGGGGCCGTTCATGTGCCACCGCCCAGATAGGCCTCGATCACCGCCGGGTCGCGCCGCACCTGGTCGGGGCTGCCCAGGGCGATGCGTTGGCCGAAGTTGAGCACCGCCAGCCGGTCGCACAGGCCCAACATCAAGGGCACATGGTGCTCAATGATCAGCACCGTCAGCTTGAACTGGTCCCGGATGCGCCGAATCAGCTCCCGCAGCTCATCTTTCTCTGAGGGGTTCATGCCAGCGGCCGGCTCATCGAGCAGCAGGAGCTGGGGACGGCTGGCCAGGGCCCGGGCCATCTCCAGCCGGCGCCGGTCTCCATAGGAGAGGCTGGCGGCGTCTTGGTGGGCAGTGGCTTCCAGTTGAAATAGGTCAAGCAGCGCTAGAGCCTCTTGCTGCAGCTGGGATTCGCGGCGGCGAAAGGACTGGGTTTGCAGTATGGCTGCAAGGGGCGGCTGACGGGCGTGCTGATGCATTCCCACGAGCACATTTTCAAGGCAGCTCATGCTGCTGAATAGCCGCAGATTCTGGAAGGTGCGAGCGATGCCGAGGCGGGCAATGCGGTGGCTGCTGAGGCCAGCAAGGCTTGCCCCCCGCCAGCGCACGGTGCCGCTGCTGGGGGCGGTGAGGCCAGAAATCACGTTGAAAAGGGTGGTCTTGCCGGCACCGTTGGGGCCGAGCAGGCCAAAAATCTCGCCCTGCTTCACCTCAAGATCGACAGCCTGCAAGGCCCGCAGGCCACCAAAGCGGACCCCCACATCCTCAAGCTGGAGCAGGTTCATTGCTTTACCCCCTGCGCTGCTGCCGTGGGGATGCCTCGTATTCGCGGCTTGAACCACTTGAACAGCTCCGGGGTGATCACTCCCTGGGGAAAGAACAGGGGACCGACCAGAATCACAGCGCCAAACACGATTAGGCGCAGGTCGCCGACCGGGCGCAGCAGCTCTGGTAGGGCGGTGAGCAGCAGCCCGCCAAACACCGGCCCCAGCCAGGTGCGCGAGCCGCCGAACACCACAAACGCCAGGGTGGTGATGCTGGCGTCGAAGTTGCCCAGCTTGGCGTTCCAGGAGTTGAGGAAGTGGGCCGCAACCACGCCGGTGATTCCCGCCACCAGGGCACTCAGTACAAAAGCGAGCAGTTTGGTGTCGGCGGTGTTGATGCCCTGGCTGGCGGCGGCCAGTTCGTCGTCGCGGATGGCGGCCATGGCCCGGCCGGGCCGGGTCTTTTCGAGCCGGTCGCATAGCCAGCAGATCAGGGCCAACAGCGCCAGGGTGAAGGCGGCGTAGCCAGCGGAGCTATTGAAGGGCTGGGGGATGCCGAAGATGCCCAGGGCTCCGCCAGTGAATTCCAGGTTGAGGGTGACAACCCGCAGGATCTCGACCAGGGCGATCGTGGCGATGGCTAGGTAGATGCCCCGCAGCCGCAGCACCACCCTGCCCAGGCCCAGGGCCAGCACGCCTGTGAGCAGGGCCGCTAGAGCCATCTCCAGCAAAACTGAAGTGATTGGGTAGGTGCTGCCGCTGCCGGCTAGGTCGGGGACCCGCGTTGATAGCAGGGCTGCCACCGTGCCGCCGATGGCGAAGAAGCCCGGAGTGGCGAGGGAGAGCTGGCCGCAGCGCAGGGGCAGGTACACCGACAGGCCCAGTAGGGCCCCCAGCAGCATTTGTTCGAGCAGGCCGGCGTCCATGCTGATCAAACCTTGTTGGCCTGGGGTCGGCCCAGCAGACCCTGGGGCCTGATCAACAGCACCAGGAACAGGAAGCCAAAGGAGACCGCATCTTTGTAGCCCGATAGATCGGCGGGCACGCAGGCCTCGGCCAGGCCGATGATCAAGCCACCAAGCACGGCCCCAGGCACGCTGCCGAGCCCGCCCAGCACCAGTACTCCCAGCCCCTTAAGCCCGTAACCAATGCCGAAGTAAGGCCCGGCGATGCTGATGCTTAACCCCACCAGGCCGCCGGCCATGCCGGCCAGGAAGCCGCTGATGCCAAATGCGATCTGGATCACGCGAGCGCTGTTGATGCCGAGCAGCTGGGCGGTGACCTGGTCTTCGGAAACGGCTTGCAGCGCCTTGCCGCTGCGGCTGCCGTTTATCCAGATCGAAAGGGCTGCCAGCAGCAGGCCGGAGATGGCCAGCAGCATCACCTGCACGGTGCGCACCTTGGCGCCGGCGATGCTCAGCGCCGCCGGCAGGGAGCCAAGGGTGCCCACAGGAATCGAATAGCTCTCGGCTCCCACCAGCAGCTGGATCAGGTTCACCAAAATCACACCGGCCCCAAGGCTGGTGATCAGGGCCAGCAGGGGATCCGAGCCTCGATCGCGCAGGGGGCGGAAGGCGATGCGCTCCACCACTAGGGCCACGGCGGCTGCGGCTATGCCCGCCAGTGGCAGAGCCAGCCAGAAGGGCAGGGCAAAGGGGAACTGCAGGCCGGCCAATAAACCATTAGCCCCCACCGAGCCCCCAATCAGCAGATAGGTGAAGTAGGCCCCCATGGTGAAGATCGCCCCGTGGGCGAAGTTGATCACCCCCAGCACTGAAAACACCAAGGTGTAGCCAAGGGCAAACAGGGCGTATACAGCTCCTACCGAAAGCCCGTTGAACAGCAGTTGCAGCAGGCCTTCCATGCCGCTTCCCTAAGGCAGCAGGCTAAAGCGTCCGCTTTTGCCCCCAGCATTCATGCGCACCTGGGCGACAAAGAAGTTTTTCTGAATCACCTCGCCCTCCGGCGTGAAGCGGATTTCACCGAGGGGGGTTTGGTAGGTGCCGCCGAGGATTTCAGCCATCAGGGCCTTGCGGGCCTGGGCTAGCGGGAGGCCCTTGAGCGGTTGCCTGCGATCGAGGCGGGCGAGAGCTTCGCCGATCACCTGCATGGCTGTGTACGCCTGGGCGGTGAGCTGGGGTGGGATCGGGCTGACCTTGGGATTGCGGGCCTGGGCGGCAGCGAAGGCTGCGGTAAAGCGTTGGTTGGCTGGCGTCTGCAGCTCCGGGCTGTAGGCCTGGGCGATCAAGATGCCGTCGCAATATTTCTGGCAGATCGGGTAGATGTTTGGCGTGTTCATACCATTGCCCACCACGATCGCGCCGCGGTAGCCGAGCTCCCGCAGCTGGCGTATGAGGTTGCCGCCATCCATCGCCTGCAGCGACAGCACCACCAGATCAGGCTTCTGATTTAGGGCGGCGGTGATCTGGCTCTGGAAGTCCTGGTCGTTGAGCTGGGTGCGTTGCACCGTGACTGGCTTGAGTCCCTTGGCTGTGAGGGCCTGCTGGAAGATCACCGTCTCTGCGGTGCTGTATGCGTCGTCTTGGGCGTAAAAAACCGCTGCCCGGCGGATGCCCGGGTTGAGTTGCAGGGCCTTGGCAATCGAGAGCGGCGCGATCACCGAGCTTTGGGCTGATACCCGGCTAATGAAATAGCCGATCTCCGGAATGCCGGTAGCGGTACTAGAAGGAGCCACCAAGGGCACGCCCCGGCGCTGGGCGATCGGACCGGCAGAAAATGATTGCTGGGAGAGGGTGGGGCCGATCAGGGCAAGTATGCCCCGGTTGATCTGCAAGGAGACGGCAGCGTTGGCACTGGGCTCCGCGCTGCCCCCGTCTTCGATGCTTAGGGATAGCGGTTTGCCGTTAACGCCGCCGGCGCCATTGAGGGCTGCCAGGGAGAGCTCGATGCCGATTTTCTGGTCTTGGCCGTAGACGTTGGCATTGCCGGTGAGTGCCAATACGGCCCCAACGGGAACGCCCTTGCTCAGATTGACTGGACCCTGATCCTCTGAGCCCTGGCAGGCGCTGAGTGCAGCAGCAGCAGAGAGCAAGGCGGCCAGGCTGGAGGCAAGACGACGCTGCATGGGAGCCGGGGTCAAGCCACCGCTGCGAAGCACTCGCGGAAGGCCGCGATGGTGGCATCGATGTCAGCGTCTGAGTGGGCCAGGGAAGTGAAGCCCGCCTCGAAGGCGCTTGGGGCCAGGTAGACGCCGCGCTCGAGCATGGTGCGATGCAGTTTGCCGAAACGCACGGTGTCAGCCGCCTTGGCATCCTCGAAGTTGCGCACCGGGCCATCGCAGAGGAAGAAACCAAACATGGCGCTGATCGAGCCGCCGCAGATAGGCAGACCGGCGCTGCGGGCAGCATCAAGGATGCCGGCGACCAACCGCTTGGTGATTTCCTCTAGGCGCTCGTAGGTGCCGGGCTGCTGCAGCAGTTGCAGGGTCTTGATGCCGGCGGTCATCGCCAGGGGATTGCCACTGAGGGTGCCGGCTTGATACATGGGGCCGGCTGGGGCCACCATCGCCATGATGTCGGCTCTGCCGCCGTAGGCCCCCACGGGCAGGCCGCCACCGATCACTTTGCCCATGGTGGTGAGGTCGGGGGTGACGCCGAATTTGGCCTGGGCGCCGCCGTAGCTGATGCGGAAGCCGGTCATCACCTCGTCGAATACCAGCAGGGCGCCGTTCTCCTTGGTGAGCTCGCGGATGCCCTCGAGGAAGCCAGGCTCGGGGGTGATGAAGCCCGCATTGCCCACCACAGGCTCAAGAATCAAGCCGGCGATTTCACCGGGGTTCTCGGCGAAGAGCTGCTTTACAGCTTCCAGGTCGTTGTAGGGGGCGGTGAGGGTGCTGGCGGCGGTGCTGCGCGGCACGCCAGGGGAATCGGGCAAGCCCAGGGTGGCCACCCCGGAGCCGGCCTTCACCAAAAACATGTCGGCATGGCCGTGATAACAGCCCTCGAACTTGATGATCTTTTCGCGGCCGGTGAAGGCGCGCATCAGGCGTAGCACCGACATGCAGGCCTCGGTGCCGCTGTTGACGAAGCGCACCATCTCCACCGATGGCACCGCGGCGATCACCATCTCGGCGAGGGTGTTTTCCAGGGCGCAGGGGGCGCCGAAGCTGGTTCCCTTGTCGAGAGCTTCGTGCAGGGCGGCGATCACCTCGGGGTGGGCATGGCCGCAGATGGCCGGCCCCCAGCTGCCGATGTAGTCGATGTAGCGGTTGCCGTCTACGTCCCAGGCGTAGGAGCCCTTGACCCGATCGAAGACGATCGGCTGGCCGCCGACCGATTTAAACGCCCGCACCGGCGAGCTGACGCCACCTGGCATCAAGCTCTGGGCAGCATTGAAGAGCTCCTGGGAGCGGCTGGTGTTGTGGGCAGAACCCGAGGCCGGAGCGGAGGTGGCAGCCGAGGTCAAAGCGGAACCCGCAGAGGGACAAAACCGTCAACCATCCTGACCCAAAACAGACCCCTGGTGCTTGCTCGGTAAATTGAGCCTCTTGCGATGGGTCATCTGGGCATCAATTGGCCAGAGATGGAGCGGCAGTTACGCCAGTTCCTGCCACCCCGTGCCGTGGTGTCGGCGCGCCAGGAGCTGCTGGCCTACGACTGCGATGGCCTCACCCTGAGCCGGCACCAGCCGCCCCTAGTGGTGCTGCCTGAGACGACGGCCCAGGTGGCTGCAGCGGTAAAGCTCTGCCATCAGCAGGGGGTGCCGTTTGTGGCCCGGGGTAGTGGCACGGGCCTCTCCGGCGGCGCCGTAGCCGAGCTCGAGTCCCTGGTGATCGCCACCAGTCGCATGCGCCAGGTGCTGGCCATAGACCTGGAAAACCAGCGCATCACGGTGCAGCCTGGTGTGATCAACAGCTGGGTGACGCGGGCGGTGGCCGGCGATGGCTTTTATTACGCCCCAGATCCCTCCAGCCAGGTGGCCTGCAGCATCGGCGGCAACGTGGCCGAAAATTCCGGTGGTGTGCACTGCCTCAAATACGGCGTGACCAGCAACCACGTGCTGGGCCTGGAGGTGGTGCTGCCAGATGGCAGCGTCACCTGCCTGGGCAGCGAGCTCGACGAAACCCCTGAACTCGATTTACGGGGCGCTTTTATCGGCAGTGAGGGCACCTTGGGTATCGCTACGGCGATCACCCTGAGGCTGCTACGGGCGCCCCAGAGCGTGGCCGTGCTGCTAGCTGACTTCACCAGCATGGAAGCGGCCGGCGAGGCGGTGCGTCTGGTGACTGCCGCCGGCTTGCTGCCTGCTGGCATGGAAATGATGGATCGCCTCACGATCGAGGCGGTGAACGACTACTTCGGCGTTGATGAATACCCCCGCGATGCGGCGGCACTGCTGTTGATCGAGCTGGATGGTCAGGAGGGGGAGGTGGCCGCAGCGGTGCAGCTCGCCACCCAGCTCTGCTCCCAGGCGGGCGCCCGCACCATGCGCCAGGCCACCGATGCCCAGGAGCGCGCCCTGCTGTGGAAAGGGCGCAAATCGGCCGTATCAGCCTTGGGTCGCCGCTTCCCCAGCTACTACCTCCAGGACGGCGTTGTGCCCCGCAGTGCCCTGCCCCGGGTGCTGGCGGCGATTGAGCAGCTCAGCGCCAGCTACGGCTTGCCGGTGGCCAATGTTTTTCATGCCGGTGACGGCAACCTGCACCCCTTGATCCTTTACTCGGCCCAGGAGCCCGGCATCGAGGAGCGGGTGAAGGCCCTGGCCGCCGACATTCTGCGGCTGTGTGTGGATGAGGGGGGCAGCATCAGCGGCGAGCACGGCGTGGGTAGCGATAAGCGCTGCTACCTCGACTGGATGTACGGCCCCGATGACCTGTCCACGATGCAGCTGGTGCGCCGGGCCTTCGATCCGCTGAATCTTGCTAATCCCGGCAAGATCTTCCCCACCCCCAGTAGTTGCGGCGAATCGGCCCGCAGGGTGGCGGTGCTGCAGGCCCAGGGCCAGGCGCTGCCCGATGAAGCGGTGGTGTTTTAACCGGGCTTAGTTCCAGTAGTCGGTTTCAGGCGGCCACACCAGATTCACCACCACCGGGGCGTGGTCGCTGGGCTGCTCATTGCCGCGGGTGGCCTTGTGGATCACGCAGCCGGTGGCGCAGGCGAGCAGTTGTTCGCAGAGGTAGATGTGGTCGATACGCCAGCCCCGGTCTCGGTCCCAGGCGCCGGTGCGGTAGTCCCACCAGCTCCAGTGCCCGGCCTCTGGCTCAAATACCCGAAACACATCTGTAAGCCGCTCGCCCAGCAGCTGCTGCAGGGCTGAGCGCTCCGCTGCGCTGGCCATGATGCCGCCGCTGAGTCGCTCCGGATCGTGGATGTCGCGGGCCTCGGGGCCGATGTTGAAGTCGCCCACCATGCAGAGGGGATCTCCGTGGCTCTCCTGCTCCTCCAGGTAGCGCCGCAGGCAGGCCAGCCACTCAAGCTTGTAGGCGTACTTTTCGCTCTTGAGCGAGCTGCCGTTGGGCACGTAGAGATTCAGCACCCGGATGCCGTCGATCAGGGCGCTGATCACCCGTTTCTGCTCGCTGAGACCGGCGGCTTCTTGCTCGGCGGGCAGTAGGGCCTCAAAGCCGATCTGCACGTCCTCCAGGGGTAGCAGGCTGAGGATGGCGACGCCGTTGTAGGCCTTCTGGCCGCTGATGGCCACCGCATAGCCCAGGGCCTCAAAGGCTTCACTCGGAAACAGCTCATCGGTCACCTTGGTTTCCTGCAGGCACAGCACATCGGGGCGTTCCTGTTGCAGCCAGGCCAGCACCTGCTCGAGGCGGGTGCGCACCGAGTTGACGTTCCAGGTGGCGATCTTCATAGCGTTGGTATGACTGGGGTTCTGGTGGTGCTCGCCAAAAAGTTGCCCGTATGGCCGCTGTGTTTGAGGCCAGATTCAGCCCAAAAGCTGACCAAACCAGAAAGGCCCCATGACAGAGCAAATCGAAGCACGCCCCTTGCAAGGGTGGGCCTCAAAAGAAACCCGTAGGTTGGCCGGGAAGCTTCGCTATGAAACCAGGCAGCAAGAGGCCTTGCGTGGGGAGCGCTGCCTCAGCTGGTGATGCAAAGGGAGCAGCGAAGGCCTTCAACGCAAATCGTGGTCCCAATCAGTTGCTCGTTTGCCAGCTCGCTTCTAGGTGCTTCCGCTTGGCCTGGCTCATTCGGTACTCCTTGGCATCGGCCAGCAGCGTGAGCCTCAGTTCTGACTCGATTCCCAGCCTGTCCTTCAGCGCATCCAACTCCTGTCTGATTTCGTCAATGGAAACATGGAAGAACTCCTTGCGTTGATTCTCCAGATTCAGGCGCCGAATGTCGAAGTGCTTGTGCAGTGCGTTCTCTAGGGCAGGTGCATCGCTCGTGCGGATCATGGCGTGGACGTCGAAGGGGAACGGCACTGAGGCATCCCCCAGCTCCTTGACGCGATCCATCGGCTCTAGTCGCCGGGTCATGCCGATCTTGTAGACGTTCTCGCCAAAGCTCCCGACATTGCTAATGATATAGACGTGCCCCGTCTTTGTGAGCATCGCTTGGCTGATAGCTCGCTTCTTGTCCTCTACTTCAGCGATTCGACGCTGTAATTCTTCGATCTTGGCATTGAGCTTGGCCTTGTCCTTCTCGCTGGCCTGTTGGACCTCTTGTTCGGCTTTCTGGAGTAGCTCCTGGTACTTAGCTTCCTCTTTGTCGGCTTGCTGCTGCGCCTTCTCGGCTTCCCGCACAGCTTTTTCTTCCTCTCTCATCTGCTCACGAATTCGGGCCTGTTCCTCCTTTTCTTTTTGCTTGGCTTCCTCCCACTCGTAAACCAGCTGCAGCTCCTGAAGGCGCAGCTCCAGGTAGCGAGGGTTCAGCTCGCAGAAGTCGTATTTCTGGGTGATCGCATTGATCGCCTCAAAGGCGGAGCGGATGCGCTTCTCCATGGCTTCGACGTTCCGGTAGCTGACCCGGGCCACGAAGGAGTCACTCTCACCGTTGAACGCTCGCAGGATCAGCTTGAGGGTCTTCTTCTGGGCTGCCCGCCCTTGGGTTGCTGAGCCGTTAAAGGACAGGGATTGGGTAGCAAAAGCGGCGGCTCTCCTGTTGTCACCAGTTCCGTCCTCACGGAGCATGGCCTTCTGCTTTTCCCTGATCCGCTGTAGCTCAGCCTCGTAGCTGGGCAGGTCCTCAAAGTCGTAGCGCGGCTCGTAGTAGCCGACCTCCACCAGGAAGGCCGCATCACTGGCCAGCTCCAGCTCCTCGTTGATGCGGGTCAGCCCCTGCTTGGCAGATTCGATTTCAGCCCTGAGCTGCTGCTCCTGGTCCAGTAGCTTCTGGACACGCTCCTCCCCCAGTCGGACATGCCGGTCGATGTCCATTGCGGGCTTGTACCGCCTGGAAAACTCCTGGAGCTGACCCTGTGCTGCCTTCACAGCTTTTGCCTGGCCGATCCCCCAGGCGATGGCAGCTATCGCCACTAGCAGCAGTAGCAGAGCCATTAGTTAGTTGTCGTGGTCCCCTACAGCTATCCGCAGCAGGACGCATCTGAGCGCAACTGCTGGATTCCGTTACGGGAGTGGACGCTAGTCGGTACTTTGTTCGTGCTTCATCACACTCCCCGCACCAAGCCGTGGCCAGCACCCAGGGGCGTTCAGGCCCAGGTAGCAGCCACAGCCGATGCTGTGCAGCAGTGACTGGCGCTGGGTCCAGGGGCATCCACGAGGGCCTTTCGCCTGGCATGGCTGCTGGCTATTTCGTGGCAGGCTGGCTGAACGCCGCTTGGCTATTCCTTGAAATGAGCACTCCTGACCTCTGCTCTATTCGCCCTCTGATTTGCAAAAGCGTTATCTATTTGTGTGTGCATGGAGGAAAGGCTACTCTTTCGGCTTAGAGAACAAGTATATAACAAAAAAGAAAAGCATGCTAAATATCTTCCAGAGGAGTGGGCCTGCAAAAACGCCAATTATGGTCCACAAGACATAGTTGCTCCCCACAAGCACCAGGATTAGTGGAGCAACAAAGAAGCCGAATGGACCACCTGTGACAAGGCCAAGAATCGCAGGGAACCAATTTGATTTCATTTGTTCATTCTCTGGAGCTACGACATATCCAGGCTTTGCAACCTGTACGTAGGTACCAGGAGAGCATGCTTTTACTGCCTTATAGAGCCTCCCCATGGCTCCCTGGCTCTTGACAAAGCCAGGATCTTTTCCAGATCCTATCTGGGCCAGAGCCTCCCTCTCCCACCCTCCAACGTTGATCTTGTCATCCCAAATACATGAGCAGAGAAGGCGCAGTTTCTCCTCCTTAATTTGCTGCCCCTCTCCAAGTGTCATCTCGATATTAGGATTCTGATCACATTGAAAAGCAGAAATCTTTCCATCCCAGTTCGTGCTTGAAGCAATCGTGGGAAGCGCAAGACTAATGACGAAAAGAATCACCAGAACTATTCGATGCATTGCTCTCTTGGCTGTACTTACTGTGATGCAGTCAGGCCAGTCCAGATGCTTAACCCTTCTGAGAGCTTCAGAGACTAGAGCGGCTTTGCTATCACGGGATGACACAGCAGTAAATTAATTACACATTGCCGAGGACCCTACTCCCTAGTTTCCGTTGGTGATGGCGACACCATTCGCGTACCACTGCCAAAGCTCAGAAGATGACCGTTCGCCTGGTCTGCATTGATGCCCCAGAAACCGCCCAAGGCCAAAGCGGCACCGAAGCCACCCAGATGCTCAAGCAGCTCCTATCAAACGCCTCCCTTGAACTACGCCCCCAGACCATCGACAAGTACGGACGCACCGTTGCTGAGGTCTATGCCGGTGGCCGCAACGTCAACCTTGAACTGGTCCGCATGGGCCTGGCCTACGCATACCGGGACTACCTAGGCGGCTGTGACGCCAACGCTTACCTTGATGCCGAAGCTCAGGCCGAGCGTTACCGGCAAGGCGTCTGGCGATGGGGTAACAAGCTGAAGCCTTGGGATTTCAGGAAGCAGCAGCGGAGTAACTGATCCCCGGATTCGACATGACCGCCTTCCTTCACATCACCTGTATGCGTCACCTTCAACTAGCCACTGCTTTTTCAATCCTTTTGGCTGCACCAGTCATGGCGCAGGTTGATCCGAAGATTCACAAGCTCTGCATAGAGGCGAAGGATTACGCCGGGTGCGTCAAAACAATGACCGGCGAGGCCACATCCCCTCAGCGAACCATCATTCAGCAAGGAGCCGACATCGCTGAAGGCAACCAATGCCCTGTTGGATGGGCCTATGTAGGCGGAGGCAACTGCAGCGAAGTTCAGTGCCTCTATCCCAGGCGCTTGGGAGGGGGCGGCAGAGGGCATGATCCGCGCGTTGCAGGCAAGGGCTGGAAATGTGGCGGAATGGGCCTATTTTCCTGGGCAGGAGTATTGCGGCTTGAGGGGCTTTCCAGAGCCACTGTAAATCCTGGCTGCCCAGAAGGAGAGCCACCACTGGGAAATAACAGCACTTGCCCGAGCACTGAATACAACGTTCAAAGCGCGCACAAGGTATCCGAGTAGCAGTCAAAATCATTGACTCATCTACTGAGCCTTCTTTATATACGCTTCGGGGAATAGATTGATTTTTGACGCTGCCAAAAAAACATGTGCATCAGGATCGGCGACTGGCAAATCATCCAATTCATCGACTACGAAGATGAGGAATGGAGCTACGAGCATATTTATCGACATGCAGATGGGCGCGAAGCCGTTGTGGGGCCTGGTGGGTACTGCAGCGATCCTGATCTCAGTTGGCTATTGCATCGACATGAGAGAAAGAAGAAGCAAATGGCCCGCATCACGATCGCGACCTCAATTTGCCTGAATGCTGCTTGGTTGCCTGTTGGGATCCAGGGCCTACAGCAGTGCCTTGCTACTGGCTGGATTGCTCTTGTCTCAGTACTTGGCTATGCGATTTGTTGCCTGGGTGCCTACGGAATCTGGAACGCCCTGATGCTCCCCGACTACAAAAACAGTTGGAAGGGGAGGGCCCAAATGCTCTTGATCTGCGGGTCACTGTTCGCTGCAGGATCAGGACTGATTGCAATTGGGAACTTTACCGCCATCACGCTAGGTGGGATACGGGTTCCCCTAGTGTTAACCAGTTCTGTCCTCGGCTTAGCGGGTAGCCTTGCTTATCGATGGCGCCAAATGGCGCTAATTACTTAAGCAAGACAAGATCAAGTACCTAGCTATTTCAGCGGGATTATCAGCGGAAAGCATCAAAATAAAACTCTTGCCTTGAACGCATACACTTATCGTAAGGTACTTTATTTTTGCAATCAGCATCCGCGCTTGATCTTACAAGCAAGAAGCGCAAAATAGCTTCCCTATAGACTCCAAATGTCATGGTTTCCAGGTTTGCTACAAGAATAGGCCTGTCTCCGCTTTCCGATTTCAGCACCGATGGGCAGACCTCATACATAATGTTCGCGGCGAGCTCGGTGACAATTCCACTATAAGCAAAATTTGCGTTAAGAAGGTCATTTTCCCTTATATTCATAGCCGCAAGAGTATCAAGATAATCATTAGAGGCTCGGCTGATTTTCCTTTTAATTCCTCTGCTCTCCTCGATTCTTGCCTTGCAGAGACTCCTCGACATGGCAATAGCCGCACATCTCTCGCGTCCAATCGCTACAACGCAGTCGGCATAAACTGAGCCCGGGGGAAGCGGCAAGCTCTGCGGTAGCAGGGGATTCGCATATGCTGCCCGCCCCAAGCAAAGGGAGGCAAACACGAAAAGAGAAAGGCTATTTGCCAGCTTCTCGAAGCAAGGGCGACTATAAAGCATAAAACTATTTCGACAGGACATAGATGCGAATCAGGCGAGACTCCAAGTCCAGTTAGCACCCCCACAACGCAGAGCACGAACTACTGACAAAAGCAATGAATTCTTGACAAATAGAATTACTCAGCATGATGGAGGAGATTAGAGATTACACAAAGCCTGGGCGCTGTTGCGAGCGTGACGATGCCTTGCCGTGCAGCTGCACCCCGCTCCGCGAACCTTGCGGCCATGCAGGAACGCAGTAATACTCAGTCGATGGGGGCGCCGTACATGGGGAGTGGCAGAAGAGCCGAGACGCGAAAAGAGAGCCCGCTGAACTCCACCAAAATATAAGATTGATACCTAATAGCAGTGTTCGAAATCCTCGAACAGTTGACTCATAACGCTGCTGTCGAGGCCGCGTGGTTCTGGTTACAGCTCGATTGGTGAGGGGTGCCAGACGCAGCTGAACCGATGATGACGGGGCCGGTGACGGCTTACTGGCCCACCAGCAAAGCGTTCCTGATCCGCTGATATTCCGGGCCCGGGAGTCGCCTGGTCGGAGTAAGAGCATGGCCTGCGCATGGTCGTTTTCAGAGGCGACAAACCTGCAATGCGGGCGTAGGGTCCCGTTGCTGATTACAGCTTTGGCATCGCCTTTGGTGACGCGTACATCAAGTTGGAGGTAATTGTGTCACCACCTTATGCCTTGCAGATGATGCTAGAGGTGCTCCATTAATCTTGCAAGAATTCAAGCTAGAGCCTTCACTTTTGCAACGAAGAACATTTGCGATATTCGGAGTACCCTGTAAGAACTTAGCGTGGCTCTTCTGATTTGAGAGGCTGCCGACGCGGGAATCTGATCGCGCAACTATCTGGCTTGGAGGGCTGATCGGCGGATACAGTTTTGATTTAGTCATTTATTCTTGATCGCAGCCATGAATGTATTGAAAATCATTTCCTTTATCGCTTCTGGGTAATCAGAGCTTTCTATATATTCACCAAAGTCTTGGTAGCCTCCCAGTTTTTCGATAACCTCCTGAAAGCTCACGTGCCACTTAGACGTCCACCACCTCATCATTGCAACCTCTAGATTTGAAGTGCTTTTAATTTCTTGCAGGATGCTATTGTCCTGAAGGCTTTCTGTCTTGTTTATCTCGAGCATTGACATGTAGGAAACGACACGCCAGTGCAGGCTCTTGTATGCCAAATTATCTATTTTCTTGAATTCCTCGATCTTGTCTCGGTCGTGTAGCCACTGGAAAAGAAGCAACTCAAACGGTAGAAATCCTGCTGATGGATATTGAACCCATTTAAGGGCTGCGAAGTGACTTTGGCCAATATTAGACACCTCGGCAAGATCCTTCTTGCTCATCCTGCTTTTACCCTGAGGAGTATCCCAGTAATCCAGTGCACGCTTTTTAAAACGTGATTCATTTATGTACCAGGCAATAATCCCTCCAACAATGCAACCCAAGATGAACATGGCTTTCAATAAATGGAAGTAGGGTCTGCCCTCTTGCCAATCAAGCGTAGAGCCTCGCTTTCCTGCCCCACCCGCCCCCCAGTCCACGAGGCTCACCAGCCCAAGTCCAATCCACTTCCAGATGGAGAAATGGGTTGCAAGTGCCTATGTCTTCCAAACCTTGGCCGAGGGGGGCCAGCTTACCCTGAATCAGGGTTGGTCATGCGCCGCTAAGGAATCAATGCGTGGATTTTCGTGCCTAACAATGGGCTTTATTGCTCGATGTTGTGATCAGCGAGCGTAGCCACGTCAACGACAATTTCGACCCAGCAAATTACCACCTCTTACCGGAATCCTTCGGCTGCAACAACTGGTTGAGTGCTCAGGTCAGCGCGATGGCCGAACTCAATCAGGTGCTGGTTCAGATCGAAGAAGGTTACTAGCTCTAAACCTCACCTGGTCGACTAGCCCTGCTGAGCTGCATAAATGGCTCGATCGTCAGTGTGAGATCACCATGGAAATGCAGGAGGCAAGCGCCAACCCTGTTAGCGCAAATGAAATGGGTCGCCCGCCGTATTGCACTGTCTTTGCTCAGTTCAACGATGACTTGCGGGCCAATGGCGTAGACCCCGCCAGCATTTAAGCAGCGCCGGGAGATTGTCAAGGGCGATACTCAACGGCCAGGCACTTTGCCGCGGCCCCAAGCTCCAGGGGGTGCTGCGGGCACCTGGTGGAGGTGGCCCTGGTCGCCACCCGGCATTAGCAGTTCGTGGCTAACGGGTAAGCCAGGGCAAAACCTCACCCCAGCTTGGCTTTCAGCGCAGCCCTGATACGCTCGCTTTGCTGGTAGATGTCTGACATTTTCTCAATCTGAACAAACTTGGGTTCGGCTTCATCGAAGATCTCCACCCGCTTGGTGCCTCCGTTGAAGTGCATCCGCAGGATCGACTTCCTGTTGTTGCCGTCGATGAGAACGTTGCAGTAGGTCATTGTGTCCTTCTCAACTAGGCGGCTGGCGTCAATCGCGCTTGAGCAGATGGCGCGGACGATGTAGAGACCTTCACGCTCCTCTTCGGTGAACACGATTCCGTCTTCCTCGGCTGCAGCCTCCAAGATGTCCTCAGCGTCTGCTGTTGCGGGAGTCGCTTCTTCTGTCATCGCTGAGCTGAGGCGGTCGTTGATTCGGTCGTTGATTACCGACTTGATCGCGTCGAAGACCACCGGCTTGAACTTCTCCAGCAGCTGGCCTGTCACTCGCTCGGCGGTGTGAACCCTCCTGGCCATCTCGCGGACGAACCATTCGCTCGGGTCATTGAACTCGGCCTTGATCTCCTCTTTGACGCCCCGCAGGTATTTCAGGCGCTCTGCAGTGGAGAGCAGGGTGTCCAGGTCGAACATCGACTTGGAGAGCTGCTTGATGTGCTCCAGCGGGGCCGACTTCAAATCGGTTAGGTCGATCTCAGCAAAGGGCTTCTCGTCCATCAGGTTCTGACGGTCGAGGTCTGAGAAGAACAGGAACTGCCTGCCGTTGCTCAGGATGCCGATGCGGGCACGGGTGACTTGGAAGTAGCGGGAGAGCTGGCCCTTCTCGGCACTCTTGAGGTCGGTGCGATACGGCTTGGCCTCGACCAAGATCTTGGGATGCCCGTCCTCAAGGACGGCATAGTCCACCCGCTCGCCCTGCTTGATGCCAGGCAGGTCGGCGCTGAACTCTGGCTTCACCTCTGTGGGGTTGAAGATGTCGTATCCGAGCGCCTGGATGAATGGGGCTATCAGAGCCATCTTGGTGGCCTCCTCGTTAGTCAGGCTGTCCTCGATTTGCTGTGCCCTGGCAGCGAGTACCTGGAGGTGGTCGATCAGATCCATTGCTACCGAAATAAGGGCGCTTGTCCTACCTCTAACCCACCATCGGCCAAATAGCGGCTGTTATTACTAGAAACCCCTTAGCAGTAGTCCTTTCGATACGTGCCCCAGTTCGCCGTGATCTTGTCTGACTATGGCGGCTTCGGCATCGAGATGGTGCAAGCCCTCGAGGCTGCACATGCCCAGGACATAGCCAAGGCCCAGCACCCCACCGGAAGTCTGTCGGCAATACCTGCAGAGCTTCTGGATGGACAGGACCGCCGCAAGCTGCTGCGGGCGTAGCTGAACGAAGGGGAAGAAATCGAAAGCCCAGCCTGCCGTTGTTTTAGGACTCGCTGACGACTCCCATTGCAGCCTTCACCACTTCCAGCTGGACTGCGGTGAAGCAGAAGATTTCCGTTTCCGGTTTGCGCCATGGGGCGAACTGCTGATGCAGCTGGGCCTCAGCAGTGAGGCTCTCCTTCTCGCTGGACAACCTGGCTTCAGCGACCAGCTCACATGGGCCGAACTGCTTGATCCGCTTGGGGATGGAGACGGCTTTGCCGATCTTGTAGTACGCCCGCCCGTCAGCGGTTGGATCGAACGTCAGCAGCCGCACTAGGTAGACGTGGCTGTGGCTCTCCTCCACCAGGGAGGCCAGATCAAACGGCCTGCCCTTGTCCCGTTGCAGGGTGACTGGGGGCCAATTCCATCGCTGAGCGATCTCGGCCATCACTGTCTTGGTGACCTGTGGACTGGCCTTGAAGGTGTGGCTGGTGCCGTCTTCCCAGGTAACGGTCCACTTGATGCCACGGGCAATGAGGAGGGCTGTGCGATAGCCCCGTGAACGTAGAGGGATGAACTCGTCATGGCGGAGTCCGGCGTGGTCAGTCATCTCCGGGCTGCACCAGAGCCAGACCGTCCCCTTCTCAGTTTCGGCAAAGGACTTCCAGTAGACGATGTAGTTGTTCAGCTCCCCTCCTCCCCCAGTGCAGGCAAGGCAAGCGGGATGGATTTGATTGTCACCTCTTGCATGCTTCGTTTTGAACGCACCTAGGATGGGACTCGGAGAGCATCGGAGTGCATAACCCATGGCCGCTGATATTTCGCCGCTGTCCAGCACCCGCTCTGCCAGTGCACTTGGAAGCAAGGCCCTGGGCTACTTCGGCGCAACGCTTGCTTTGGCCGCGGCTGTTGCTTCGGTAGTTGGAGTTGCTTCTGTAGCCGGAGTTGGAGCGGCCAGGGCCCAGGAAAAGGGCTACGGCCAAACGATCAGCAGCCCCCAGCAGGAGCGGGAGCTCGATTACGGCACCGGAACCAATAAAGGTGGTTCGGCGCTCGATTCCGCCAACCCAATCGACTTGATGAACAAGCTGCGCAAGGCCACCTCCATGGATAACGCCACCAACCCTGGCGATGCGGTGGACGCGGCCCTCAGGGATTTCCACTCTCCGACTGCAGCGCCGGCGTCGGCTTCCCCGGCGGCAACGGTGAAGGGTCCCTGAGCGGCGCCAATCCCCAGGCGGCGGCAACCTGATCCAGGCGCGGGTCGCTTGGGCCAGGTTTACGGGAGCGCGCTAACGCCAGCGACTCCTGGGCCCCTTTGATATCGCCGCGCTCCTGCTGCAGCATCGCCCGCGCCAGCAGGGGGCGTTGGTCGGTGGGGAATTCTGCGGCCAATTTGAGCAGCACGGACTCGGCCTGGCCCGCCTGACCTCGCTTCTGCAGCAGGTTGGCAAGCAGCAGGCCGATCGGCAGGGCCTCCGGTTTCAGCTGGGGTTTGCTAGCCCTCTGCAGCGCCGCCTCCAGCTGGCTCTGGGCCTGGTCTCCACGCCCCATTTCCAGTTGCAGCAGGGCCATCAGCTGCAGGCCCTCGATCTGGTCGGGCCGCAGGTTGAGCAGTTGGCGCACCTCCCGCTCAGCGCCGCTGCGGTCCTGCTGGTCGCGGCGCAGCTCGGCCAGCAGCAGCCGCAGCGACCACTGCTGGGGTTGCTGGTCGGCTAGGCGCTCCAGCAGCGCTGTGGCCTCCGCTTTGCGATCTAGAGCAACCAGTAGCTCCAGCAGCCGCTGCTGTTCGGCCTGGCTGGCCTCGCCCTGGTTGAGCCGCTGCTGCAGGGAGGAGGCCTGACGCTCCAGGGCCGTGCGGGAGGGATCGGATCCAGCCGAACCGGCCTGTAGCTGTCCCAGCCACCAGCCAGCGGCGATGCACAGCGCTCCTGCCCCCGCAATGGCGAGCCCAGTCCAGATCCCGGAACGGTTGGGAGCGGCGGGCATTTGCAAGCGGCCAGCGATGGGCTGCCAGTCTGCCCTTTGTGCCTTTGCCCTGGGGCACTTAAAGTTCAGCCCATGCGCCAACACCCGATTTCTCCGGTAACCGAACCCACGCAATACCGGGCCATTGGCGTGGTGCGCGGTGTTTATGTGCCCACCGATGCTGAGCAGCTCACCCGGGGGGTGATCCGCACGGCTGATGGCACCGAGCTGGAGGCCGTGGTGCTGGGCCGGCTGCTCACTTTGATGCGCCGCCACCTCAACCTCGAAGAGCCCCATCTCTGGGTGGTTTACCCCCGCTCGAGGGAGGAGGAGGGGTTGCACCTGCAGATGGTGGGTGTGTGGGAGCCCAGCACCCTGGCTGCGGGCGAGGAAGCTGAATCTCCTGCTGCTGAATCCCCTGCTACCGAGAGTCCTGCTGCCGATAGCCCTCAAGACGCATTGCCCGAGGGCGACGACTACTTCTCGGTGCGCGGTGAATTGATTTACACCCGCCCTGAAACCGGCGATCTGGTGGTGAAGGTGCGGGTGATGCCTCGCCCGGATGGCAGCCGCCCCGTGCCCTTCAAGCTGCAGCTGAAGGGTGATTTGCCCCTCGAGCATTTGCGCCACTTCGTGGCGCTCAACCTGCGCCGTCAGGCTCAGCAGCTGCAGTTGGAGAGCTTTGAAGTGATCGGTCCGGTGGCCCAGCGGGGTAACCGTGGCGGTAAGGGTCGACGCGATGGTGCCGCTAGCAAGGGCGGTAAGGGCGGCAAGGCACGGCCGGCGGCGGCTGGTCAGGGCGGCCCGCGCCGGCCATGACCCAACCCCTGGCGGCTGGCCTGGCCGTGGGCTTGATCAGCCTGGCGGCGATTCTTGGCCCCGCCCTGGGCCTTTCGCCTTGGATTGTGACCCTGATAGCGGGCCTGGGATTGGGTGGCCTCACCTTGGATGCGGCCCGCTTCGGTGGCCGCGGCGGCAATGTGCTGGCCGAAGCCCTGCCCGGTGGCCGCGCCCGCCTGCGGCGGATTGCGATTCATGAGGCGGGTCACCTGTTGGTGGCGCGTCAGGAGGAGATGGCGGTGCGCCAGGTGCTGGTGGGTTCCCTGGCCTGCTTGCGGGCCGGCCTCAACACCAGCGGCAGCACCGAACTGGAGCCGCCGGCCCATGCCAAGTTGCCGGCCGAGGAGCTGCGGCGCTGGAGCCGGGTATTGCAGGCGGGCATGGTGGCCGAGCAACTCATCTACGGCCAGAGCGTGGGCGGCAACGACGACCGGGCCCTGCTGGGGCGGCTCTGGGGCCTCTCCGGCCAAGACGTTGACACCGCCCAGCGGGAACAGCGCCGGGCCCGCCGCGAGGTAGAGGCCCAGCTGCGCGCCAGCGAGCAGCAACTGCAGGCGGAGGCCGATGCCCTGCTGGCCCTGGCGCCAAGGCTGGGACGCCCCCTGGCTGGGGAGGCCTGAGGCGGTGCTGGCGCTGCTGGATGCGCCCACGGGCTTAGCCGGCAACATGCTTTTGGCAGCCCTGCTGGATCTGGGGCTACCGCAGGCGGAGATCGATGGCCCCCTGGCCGCTCTCGGCCTAGCCGGGACCTACCGCTTGGAGCTGGAAGAGCGCCGCAGCGGCGGCCTGCGCGGTCTGCATTTGGAGGTGCTGAGCCTGGAGCCCCAGCCTTCCCATCGGCGCTGGGGCGATCTGCGCGGCCAGTTGCAAGCGGCCCCTTGGCCCGAGCCTTTGCGGCAGCGGGTGCTGGAGGTGTTTGGCCTGCTGGCGGCGGCGGAGGCGGCGGTGCACGGCCACAGCCCCGAGCAGGTGCACTTCCACGAGGTGGGCGCCCTTGATGCTCTGGTTGATGTGGTGGGGGTGTGCGCCGGGCTGCTGCACTTCGGGGTGGAGCAGCTGGTGTGCAGCCCGCCGCCGGCGGGTCATGGCCTGGTGGCCACGGCCCACGGCACCCTGCCCCTGCCGGCGCCTGCCGTATGGGAGCTGGCCCGCTTGCGGGCGATTCCCCTGGCCTCAGCCGAGGGCTTCCCCCCCGGCGAACTCACCACCCCCACCGGTCTGGCATTAGCGGCCTGCTGGGCGACGCGCTTTGGCCATGCACCCACCCACGTGCCTAAGCGGGTGGGCGTGGGGCTGGGCTCCCGCAGCCTGGATCGCCCCAACCTGCTGCGACTCACCCTGACCGATTGCGGCGGCTCCGATCCTGCCCAGCTCGAAACCGTGCTGGTGCAGCAGGCCCAGATCGATGACGCCACGGCGGAGGATCTGGCTTTCCTGGCTGAGGAACTGCGCCAGGCCGGGGCCCTGGATGTGTTCAGCCAGGCGATTGCCATGAAGAAAGGGCGCACCGCCCAGCTGCTTACGGCCCTTGTCGCCCCCGAGCAGGCTGAGAGCTTGCGCCGGGTGTGGTGGCAGCACAGCAGCACCCTGGGGTTGCGCGAACACCCCCAAACCCGCTGGGTGCTGCCGCGCCGCAGCCGGCAGCTGGCCACGCCCCTGGGGCCGGTGCGGCTCAAGCAGGCCCAGCTGCCCGATGGTCGTTGGCGCACTAAGCCGGAACACGACGACCTGGCAGCTCTTGCGCGCCAGCACACACTGGGGATCGATCAGGTGCGCTTGGTTGTGCAGCAGGCCCTCGAGGCCCTGCCCGATGCCACTCTGCCGATCCAGCCCTAGCCCAGCCAGCCCTAAGCCAACCAGCCCCAAAGCATGCCGCCTTTTGCCCACGCCCTGCTCCAGCGCTGCCGCCGCGGGCTGATTCGTTTGGCCTCCTGGTGGGAGGGCTTGCCGCCCCTGCCCGGCGGCCTGAAGCTGTGGATCAGCTTGCTGAGTTTTGGATTTCTGCTGGCGGCCCTAGTGGGCCACGGGCGCCAGCTGCTGCAGCTCAGTCTCGATCGCCAAGGCTGGCTGTGGTTGCTGCTGGGGGTGGGGGTGAGTTTGCTGAGCCTGGTGGCCAACGGCCTGGCCTTCGGCGTGGTGTTGCGCTGGCTCGGGCTGCGCCCCCGCTGGGGCGAACTGGTGCGGGCCTACCTCGATACCAACCTGCGCAAATTCCTGCCCGGTGGCATCTGGCACCTCAGCAGTCGCGTGCAGCTGTTGCGCAGCCCTGAGGCCCCCTTGGCCGCCCCGGCCCCGGGCGCTCTGGCCCTGGTGGCGGTGCTGCTGGACCCCTTGGTGGCGGCGGTGGCGGCCCTGGCCCTGATGTCTGCGGGCGGCTGGCAACAGGGCCTGGCCTTGTTGGGGTTGGTGCCCTTGGTCTTGCTCTGGCCCCGTTTGCTCAACCCCCTGCTCAGTCGCCTGGAGCGCCGCAAGGTCTCGGCGCTGGCTATGGACATCGAGGCGGCCGCCACTGCGCCGATTCGCTCCTATCCCTGGCCGCCGCTGCTGGTGCAGTTTGCATTTGTGCTGCTGCGCTTTGGCGGCTTCGCCTGCTGCGTGCAGGCCTTCGACCTTTCCTACAGCCTCAGCTGGAGCGGCTGGCTGGCGGGCTTTGCCCTGGCCTGGACCGCTGGCCTGGTGGTGCCCGGCGCCCCCGGCGGCCTGGGCGTGTTCGAGTCGGTGCTGCTGCTGCGCCTCGGCTTCGCCATTCCCGAGGCGCCGCTGCTGGCGATCGCAATCAGCTACCGGCTGGTGGTGACCATCGCCGATCTGCTGGCGGCGCTTACGGCCAGGCTGGATGGGCAGCGGCAGGCTTGGGACTCTGAGTAGGGGGCTGATGCCAGTTCCGCTTGCCGAGTGCCAGATTGCTGGAGCAAACTTCCGTGATGTGAGATTGAACTTGCCTGTGACTTTCAGGGGTGCAGAACTTTAATTCTGCACCCTGTGATTTGCTCAACGACAGCGCGACGGGTTGGCGTAGGTGAAGGACTGGTAGCGATTCAGGATGCTGCGCACGTCCACACAGCTTCCCCCGCGCTTCCAAAAAGAGTCCATTCCGTTTTCCCTTGGGCTCGACTGGATGTAGGTGTATCCCGAAGAGGTCATACGGCTCTCGACATATCCAGGATCACCTCCCACCAGATTCTGAAGCTCTGGCACGGGCTGGCCCTCGGCCCCTGTGGATCCGTTGCTGTGCTTGCCACCAGAGAGCAGGGCTCCAATCAAGGCACCCACGGCAGCCCCAGCCAATGTGGCTCCAGTGGAGGTGCTGTGGTGATCGTCAAACTGGGCATTTGGGTTGGTGACTGTGTCTGTTTTCACCGCTAGTTGACGGGTTAATCGGCCGTCGTTCCAGGTGAATCGCCCCATGCTGCCCTGGTCTTCAAACAGCACATTCTGTTCAATTCCTGAAGGAGTTTCTACATGCAGTTGTTGACGGTTCGGTCCGGAGAACCGGAACCGATTTCCGTTCTCCAGGTCGACAACAAAAATGCTGGTTCCTCCATTTTGCTTTTGCTTCACCGTGCAGTAGCCGTTATAGGCTTGGTAGCCATTCTCTTTCAGCTGGCAACGGCCATTGGCTCTTGCTACGGTTTCGGCTTGGGAGGGAACTGCTAAGGCCGTGCTGGTGATTAAGAGGGCGCCAAGCAGGCCAAACTTGCGTTTAAAAGACATTGCAGAGTTGGTTGTCTATTTAAGTATAGGAGGGCTTTTATTCCCCTTGTAAACATTGGCTATCGATAGCGTTTTCAGCCAGAAATTGTGTGTGGTTTTTCTGGTCGTCGTGAGCGATCAGGGCCAGCGCCAGGCAGCCCGATCCAGCGCCGATTGGTCGGGTAACACGGTTGCTCCCTGATCCCGTTTCAACCGCAGCAACCGACAACCGTCGGTGTGTTCCAGGGCAGAGATCAGGGTCTCGGCGTGGGCGATCACCCACACCTGGGTGCGTTGGGCCACCGGATGGATCATCCGCGCCAGGGGTGCCAGCAGATCGGGGTGGAGGCTGTTTTCGGGTTCGTTCAGCACCATCAGCGGTGGCAGCCGCGGGCTAAATAGTGCTGCCGCCAGCAGCAGATAGCGCAGCGTGCCATCGGAGAGTTCGGCTGCCTCCAGGGGGCGAAGCAGCCCTGGCTGGTGGAGCTGCAGGCGAAAACTGGGCTGGCTGATGTCCACCGTGAGCCGGGAACCCGGAAAGGCCTCGCCGATGGCAGCCTGCAGGCCCTCGCCATCCCCGATTTCGAAAATCGTCTGCACCGCAGCAGCCAGATCGCCGCCATCGGCCGCCAACGATGGCGTGCGGGTGGCGAGGCGCGATAGCCGGGCCGGCGCCTGGCGATCGGTGCGAAAGCTGTCGTAGAAGCGCCAGCTCAGGATCGTGCGCCGCAGCTGAAAGACCTCCGGCGCCTCGAGCGGATCGGAGACAGCCGTGAACAGGCTCTCGTGGGGCGACACCTCCAGGGCCAGGGGAGTTTGGCTGTTGCCGCAGCGCTCCACCACGGCGCCGTTGCGCTGCACCAGCAGGCTGCGCGGATGAAAGGGGCCGCCGGCCCAGATCCATTCCCGTTTGATCTCTGGATCTAGAAGGAAGGCGCTGGTCTGATCCTCCACCCCGTAGCCGAGTTCGATGGCATACGACAACGTCTCTCTCGCAAAGCCGAGCCGCAGCCTGGCCCCCTGGCTGCCCCGCTCCGGACCAGCCCAGAACACCGCAGGCAATCCCCCTTCGGCGGCCAGGGTGGCTACCAGATCACCCCGGGCGGCGGCGGCGACCAGCCCCAGTGCTCTGTAGAGGTTGCTCTTGCCGCAACCGTTGGCACCGCACACGAGTGTGAGGGGGCCGAGGGGCAGCATCAGCTGCTGCAGGGAGCGGTAGCCCGCGACGCCCAGATGACTCAGGGCTTCTCCGTTGGCGGATGGGGCCACGCTGCAGGGCATCGAGGGTGGCATCAGCATGGAGCGATGGATCATCGACGTCGATCCCTTCGCTGGCTGTTGTTGCAGCTGGGTCTTGGTCTGGCCTGGATCGTGCTGCTGGCCAGTCGTGCGTCGGGCCAGGTCGGGCTCGGGCTGACGCCGGTTCAGGTGGGGCAGATGCTGCTGCTTGCGGGCTGGCTTCCCAGCGTGGCCCTGGCGGTGTGGCAGATGCGGCACCGCAGTTGGAGAGCCCTGATCGCCAGCGACCTACTTGGTGCTGGCGTGTTGGTGCTGCTGGCCTGCACCGCCTACCTGCCCCTGTTCTTCTTCCAGGTGGTGTGGTTTTTGCCTCTGGCCCTGCTGCCCCGCGGGCTGGTGGCGGAGTTGCTGCACAGGCTGCTGGCCAAGCTGTGGCGGTCCTGAGGGGCCAGACCTTCGCCTCGACGGCTACTCCCCATCCCCCAGGAAGGTCAGCGAGTTGCTTGGTACCCACAGTTCACTAGGGGCTTGGTTCGGATAGCCCACGCGGCACCAGGTGAGGGAACCGCTGTTCTGGCAGCCGAGCTTGTTGAGCACCTCGCCGGACACGCCCATGCCGCTGATCGAGGCACCAAAGTTGGGTCGGGCATACAGGGTGACGGTGGCCTGGCCATGGCCATTGAGCTTCACCTTGCTGTAAGCAGCATGGCTGCCGTTCCCCGCTCCGGCCGGGCTGTGCACGTTTGACACCGAGATGCGATTACGGAACGGGCTCTGCTCTTCCAGCGTGAAGCTGCTATGTCCGCTCATCAACCAAATCTGGCCCGGTGACTTTCAGGAAAGGTGTCACTCCTCGGCTGCCATTCAGGCGGCCTCAATCAAAGGTAGCTCCAGGATCGGATTGGTCTCGTCTATTGGCTTGTTGATCCAGACCTCTTCTGGTTGATGCCAG